>DIXH01000032.1 GCA_002428605.1 Clostridiaceae bacterium UBA6085 | reverse complement strand
ATATCAAGGAGGATCAACAAAGAATGGCAAAAGCAAAATTTGAGAGAACCAAGCCTCATGTAAATATCGGAACCATAGGTCACGTCGACCACGGCAAGACCACCCTTACAGCGGCAATAACGACAGTATTGTCAAAGAAGGGCTATGCACAGGCAACGAAGTATGACGAGATAGACAAGGCACCAGAGGAGAAGGAAAGAGGAATCACAATCAACACAGCACACGTTGAGTATGAGACCGACAACAGGCACTATGCGCATGTTGACTGCCCAGGCCATGCTGACTATGTCAAGAACATGATCACAGGAGCTGCACAGATGGACGGAGCGATCCTAGTCGTATCAGCAGCAGACGGCCCGATGCCACAGACAAGGGAGCACATACTCCTTGCGTCAAGAGTTGGAGTTAACTACATAGTAGTATTCCTCAACAAGGCAGACATGGTAGACGATGCAGAGCTTCTTGAGCTTGTAGAGATGGAAGTAAGAGAGCTGCTTGACGAGTACGATTTCCCTGGCGATGACACACCGATCATAGCGGGATCAGCGCTCAAGGCACTTGAGAACCCAGAAGATCCAGTAGCGACAAAGTGCATCAATGACCTCATGGATGCAGTAGACAGCTACATACCTACACCGGTAAGAAACACAGACAAGCCATTCCTTATGCCTGTAGAGGACGTATTCACGATCACAGGAAGAGGAACCGTTGCAACTGGAAGAGTTGAGAGCGGAATACTCAAGGTAGGCGATGAAGTAGAGATAGTAGGACTTTCAGAGGAGAAGAAGAAGACCGTCTGCACAGGCGTGGAGATGTTCAGAAAGCTTCTTGATTCCGCACAGGCAGGCGACAACATAGGAGCACTGCTCAGAGGAGTACAGAGATCCGACATCGAAAGAGGTCAGGTCCTTGCAAAGCCGGGAACAGTAAAGCCACACACAAAGTTCGTAGGACAGGTATACGTACTTAAGAAAGAAGAAGGCGGAAGGCATACACCGTTCTTTGACGGATACAGGCCACAGTTCTACTTCAGAACCACAGACGTAACAGGAAGCATAAAGCTGCCTGACGGAATGGAAATGGTAATGCCTGGAGACCACATCGACATGAACGTTGAGCTGATCACACCGATCGCAATGGATGAGGGACTCAGGTTTGCTATAAGGGAAGGCGGAAGGACCGTAGGTTCAGGCGTCGTTACCACNNATAAAGGCATAAGAGACTTTTACAGCCGCAGCTATATAGCTGCGGCTGTTTCTATGTAAAGAAAACATAACAATATTTATTGAATATATTGTGCAGAAATATCAGAAAACTGGTTGCTTCATGGCAGTCTGGGAAGTAAAATGAAGGAAATGGCTATGGAAGCGGATTTCAGTGCATTATCCATTGCCGTGTCACGCTTTGCAATACTTCTATCTTAAATGTCAGGGAGGAACAAAATGAAGAGAACCACCAGATTCGTCGGACTCATCGTTGTCACTGCGCTTTTAGCTTCTTCAGCAACAATGGTTTTCGCAAAGGACCTGAATTTGATCGAAGCCAATGTCTCGTCAAGACCGGCATATGTCGAAGGTGAACTGATAGTCAGGTACGCTGGCAAGGCTACGATATTCGACAAGGTCAAGATAAGGGAGAAGAACTCACTGGAAAAGATTAAGGACCTTCCGTCAAATATGGAGCTCGTCAGGCTGCCGGCAGGGCTAAGTACCACAAAGGCAAAGGCCAAGCTTGTGTTCGAAGCGAATGTGATGTCAGTCCAGCCTAATTTCCTCTATTATCCGGATGATGCGATAACAAATGACCCGTATGTTGGATTCGAATGGGGTCTTGACAACCAGGGTCAGGAAATCCTGGGAATAGCCGGAACACCCGACATTGACATAGATGCCCCTGAAGCGTGGAGTCTGATGCCGGCTTCGCCTGATGAAGTAATAGTTGCAGTTATTGACACTGGTGTAGACATCAGCCATCCTGACCTTCAGGGAAGCATATGGATGAATGAAGAAGAAGTCAACGGAATAAAGAACTTCGATGATGACGGCAATGGCTATATAGATGACTTCTACGGCTGGAATTTCTTCCAGAGAGACAACGACGTATTCACCAACGCCAAGGCTGACGGTCATGGAACACATGTCTCGGGCACTATTGCAGCTCAGACTAACAATGGAATCGGTGTTGCCGGAGTAGCGCAGAACGTCAAGATAATGGTACTGAAGTTCATCGGTATGAACGGCGGAACAACAGCTGATGCGATACTTGCAGTCAAATATGCCAAGGACAACGGCGCGGATGCAGCAAACAATTCATGGGGAGGCGGAGGCTACGACCAGGCGCTAAAGGATGCAATAGAGGACTTCGGCAAGCCATTCATAGCTGCAGCAGGAAACGAAGCTGCAGACAATGACCTGGATGCCCACTATCCTTCATCCTATGATAGCAAGAACATAATTTCAGTGGCCTCAGTAGAGAACACTGGTCTCATGTCTGATTTCTCGAATTATGGGATAACTTCAGTTGATGTGGCAGCTCCCGGAGGTTATATAGCAAGCACCTATCCTGGTTCCTCCTACGCATGGATGAGCGGAACCTCAATGGCTACTCCTCACGTATCAGGTATTGTTGCACTGATGCTTGGCGCAAAGCCAGGTCTTACAACCTTGCAGGTTAAGGAAATAGTGTTGAAGTCAGCGGCAAGCAACAAGCTTCCTTCATTAGCAGGCAAGATACTGACTGGCGGCATGGTCAATGCTGAAGCCGCTGTAAAGGCTGCGCTGAAAGCCAAGTAATAACATACTTTACCTGTAACTATGATCATTGAATATGTATAGAGCTGAATAACAATCCAAACGGGATACCTTCAGAAGCCATAAATATGGCTTTTTGATGGGTATCCTATTCTATTTTGTCACATTATGACTAAAAATATAAATAATAGAATAGTCTGACAACTATTGAATCGGCGTGATTACGAGAATAGAATTAAGTAAACGGAGAAGTAAATCCTGCAGCACTATTGGTTAATACTCAAATGAGGGGGAACTCAGGATGAAAGGCAAAATGAAACTACTGTTAAGCTCAATTATCGCCGCATTATTCATATCGTCTTCAGTAATCGCAGCCGCATCAGAGATCAGGTCACTTCCAGCTTCTGATTCAAGCGGTAAGCCACAATATGTGGAAGGCGAACTGCTTGTCACATACGCCAAGTCAGCCAGCATCTTCGATAAGGTAAAGATAAGGGAAAAGCATGCACTAACAAAAATTGAGGATCTGCCGCTTGATAACACTGAACTGGTAATGATTCCCAAGGGGCTCACTGTAGCACAGGCAAAGGCAAAGGTAGCGTTCGATCCGATGGTGAGGAATGCGCAACCGAATTACATTTACTATCCTACGGTTGATGTCCAGCCTTCAGATGATGCGCATTATGGATTATTGTGGGGCCTTAATAATACAGGTCAGCCTATACTTAACATCACAGGAGTCAATGATGTCGACATCGATGCTCCTGAAGCCTGGAGCAGTTTAGGTAGTGCTATTGGTGAGGTTGTAGTAGCCGTCATAGACACCGGTGTAGATACCAGCCACCCTGACCTTGCTGGCAAGATGTGGGTGAATACTGCTGAATTAAACGGTAAACCTGGGGTTGATGACGATGGTAACTCATATGTTGATGACATAAACGGATGGAATTTCGTGAACAATACTCCGAATGTATTCGTTGATGTGGAAGAAGATGGGCACGCTACACATGTTTCAGGAACTATAGCAGCGGCAGATAATACGATCGGAGTAATAGGCATCGCTCCAAATGTCAAGATCATGTCCCTTAAGTTCCTCGGTGCTAATGGGGGAACAACTGCGGATGCCATAGAAGCAATCTACTACGCGAAAAATAATGGAGCCGATCTATCCAACAATTCATGGGGCGGTGGAGTTTATGATGAAGCGCTAAGGACTGCCATCAATGGATTTGCTAAACCATTCATAGTGGCTGCCGGTAACAGCAAGAGGAATATTGACAGGGTCGCAAGCTACCCGGCATCATATGACTGTGCAAACATAATTTCAGTTGCTGCAGTTGACAACAAAGGAGCACTTGCTTCCTTCTCAAACTATGGATTGACAAGAGTTGATGTTGGGGCACCCGGCGTGAATATTGCAAGTACGTACCCTAATAATGGCTATATGTACATGAGTGGAACCTCAATGGCTGCTCCGCATGTAACCGGAGTTACAGCACTTGTGATGGGAGTGAATGGAACTCTTGATACTGCTGCAGTTAAGGATATCATCATGAAGTCAGCGATAGCAAACCCACTTGTATCACTAGCTGGAAAAACTGTGACAGGTGGAATGGTCAATGCAATGGAGGCTCTGAAACTTGCAGACGGAACTATTGTTGATCCTCCTCCGGTTGGTGATACTGTGGCTCCATATGCAATATCATCTGTACCGGCTGATGGAGCAAAGAACTTCAAGAAGGCAAACTATCTTGTGGTGACCTATAGTGAAGGAATATTCATAGAGGATCCAACCAAAATAAGTCTGGTAAAAACCATTTCCTCAGAGTCAGTAGCCATTGTTTCTTCAACAGATGGGGCAAAGATTGTCATTGACCCGGAGCTTTTTCTGGCTCCATACACTAAGTACACTCTGACTGTGAGTCCCGGGGCTGTGAAGGATGCGGCTGAGAACCATAATGAAGTACCATGGATAGTTACATTTACTACCGGAAAATAGCATTTATGAACACAAATACAGGGAGCGCATTGAATGAGCTGCTCCCTGTATTTGCGCTCATTTTATCCTTGCTGTCCATAGTCAGAAATGATGATCAAATGTTGAAAACACAGGACATTACCTTATGGTACAATTAGCTAAGTAAACTAGTAATTTTGTGGGAGTGGGATATATGGACAGGCTTGTGATATTCGATATGGACGGACTTATGGTTGATACTGAGACAGTATCATATAGGGCATGGCGTGAGGTCATGAAGGAGATTGGGGTTGATTTCACCAGAAAGGAATTCGACTTCACTCTGGGCAAGAACAACAGGGATATTGCAGTAATTATAAAGGGCATGTACGGAGAAGGAGTACCGGTGGACGAACTGTTCGTCAAGAAGATCGACCTGGCTCAGAGGATGATCGAGGAAAAGCTGGATCCCATGCCGGGACTGTTTGAGCTGTTCGATTATCTGGATGAAAATGGCTATGGAAAGGTGGTTGCTACGTCTTCGCACAGATCACGTGCAGAATTCATAGTTGAGAAGCTGGGCCTTAAGGACAGGATCGATGGAATGGTTACAGGTGACCAGATAAGCAGGGGGAAGCCTGATCCGGAGATATTCCTTAGAGCTGCAGAAATTGCAGGAGCAAAGAATGAGAATTCGATCGTCCTTGAAGATTCCAGGACCGGGCTATATGGTGCGATAAGTGCAGGCATGAGGTGCATATTCGTTCCTGATTTCACCCTGCCTGATGAAGAGATCACCAAAATTGCATACAGGATAGTTCCGAGCCTTGCGGACGTGCCTTCTGTTCTGGAAGAGGCATCGTGGATACTTTGAAGAGGCTCACGGAAAGGATATGGTATCAAGAAGCCGATGAGAAGACAGACAGGCCTGTGCTCGGCTACATTTCAGGGGAAAAATCTTCACTGATGGTAGACGCCGGCAACTCAAGAGAGCATGCGGCTCTGATGCTTGATGGATTGGTTCGTTGCGGGCTGCCATATCCGAGGTATGTGGCCATAACGCACTGGCACTGGGACCATTGTTACGGGATGTGTGGAATAGATGCAGTGTCAGTTGCTAACCTGGAAACCAACCTGAAGCTTATTGAGATGACGACCTGGGAATGGACCGACAGGTCGATGGCAAGAAGAATTGAGACAGGGGAAGATATCCTGTTCTGCGATGAGAACATAAGAAGGGAATATCCGGACCGTTCGAGGATTGACGTAAGGACAGCAGACATCATATTTGACGGAATACTTGAATTTGACCTTGGAGGAGTGACGTGCATCCTTATGAAGCTTCCGAACTCCCATTCTGAAGACAGCATTATAGTCTATGTACCGGAGGAGAAGGTAGTGTTCCTAGGCGATATAACTTCAGAGGATTTCCACAACAGTACAGGGAGCCACCATAGGGAAAAGCTCGGGATGCTCATTGAAGCACTTGAGTGGCTTGATTTTGAAATTGGGGTTCATGGGCATGATGAACCAAGGTCAAAGGAATATGTGCTTGGCTACCTCCGGGAAGACCTGGAGCTGTTGGGAGAGATCTGATAAAGACAGGGCGACCTGTCTTTTTAGTTTATGAATATTAAAATCTCATGAAGTATGTGACATTGCAGGATATATGAGTACAATAGAAATTGGATTGTAAACATTTTCGGTTAAGTTTCTGATATCATGCGTGTTGTGACAGGAAAATGCAGCTAAGTGAGGTTTACTGATGAAAGAGATACTGCTAAGGAACAAGAGGGCATTCATAATATATGTGCTGGCATCCACGCTTTTTGTGGAGGATGTCATAGTCAGCAATATGATCTTCGCCAACCTGGTCGGACTTGTGCAGACGAAGAATATGGGAAGGTTCTATCTGCTGATAGGGCTGATGCTTGCGCAGGCTGTATTTGGACAGTTTCTCTTCGTGTTCTCCAGATTCAAGAGGATCGGATTCATGAAGGATACGATTCTTTATGTAAGGAACGCAGCCTTTGATACGATAATCACCAAATCCTACAGGTCGTTCAACAGGAAGCTGAGGAGCGAGTACATATCAAACCTTGTGAATGACATCAACAATTTCGAGAACGGCTTCTTCTATTCGATACTGAACATCATTTTCCTGATGACGACTTACTTCGTCGCATTTCTTATACTCCTATTCATGGACTGGAGGCTGGCACTCATGATGCTGGCTTTGTCCGTTGCCGTATACTGGATCAACAGGCTGTTCCAGAAAAAGACTGTAGCCATGCAGGCGGAGGTTCAGAAAAGCAGTGAACAGTTCACGGTAAGCGTATCAAACACCTTTTCCGGGCTTGAAATACTGAAGCTCAACAGGATCGAAGACAGGTTCCTCCATAACACCATGAGAGAGGTAGACAGTGTGGAGAAGAAGAAGTTCAGGTTCGCTGTTTTCACATACTGGCAGAGAAAGTTCTCGTTCCTTATCGGAACGGTCGTCTTCATACTGCTTCTTGTTTATGTGCTTTCATTCATGATGGATGGGGCTGACCTTGCGAGGATATTCTTTACGGTGACAATAGCTAACTCGATGATCTGGCCCATAACCGAAGCGATGCCTCTCATGAACGAGGCCGAATCCCATGCGAAGGTAGTGGAAAGGATACTTGCAAAGGACGATGATGAGGGAACATCCGGGACTCAGCCGTTCAATTTCAGAAATTCTATTGATGCGGAAGGTCTGTCCTTTTCGTATGGTGACAGGATGATACTGAAGGATGCTTCGTTCAGTATCGAAAAAGGAAAGAAATACCTGGTAAAGGGTGCCAGCGGTGCGGGAAAATCAACACTCATGAACCTTCTGTCAAAAGTAGCTGAACCGATGGAAGGCTCAGTTCTTGTAGACGGAGATGACCTTGCCGAGATCTCGGAGAAGAGCTTCAATGAAAAGGCAAGCTTCGTCTATCAGGACGTCTTCCTTTTCGAGGATACCATAAGGAACAATATCGCCCTTTACAAGCCTTATACTGATGAGGAAGTAATGGAGGCGGTAAAGGGAGCAGGGCTCGAGTCTTTCATCTCATCGAAGGTCAACGGCCTTGATGAGGTAATTGAGGAGAACGGAAAGAACATATCTGGAGGCGAGAGACAGAGGATTTCTATAGCAAGGGCCATAATCAGGAAGCCGGATATACTTTTCGCAGATGAGATAACCTCTGCACTGGATGAAACCCTTGGAAGGCTCGTGGAGGATACGGTGCTTTCTCTTGATACTACAGTTGTAGCAGTATCGCACAGGTTCTATCCGGGAGTTACGGAAAAGTATGACCATGTCATTGAGATAGTCAACGGAAAGGTAAAGGAAATGACAACCTCCGAGTACCTGTCGGGGGTGGAAGCATGAAGAAGTCATACCTGAAGGCTTTGCCTCTGATGGCTATAGCGCTTATCTCCGGAATAGCCACTGCCGTTGTCGAGGGATTCCTTAACCTCCATATCAAGGGCATCATAGACATAGCCTTCTACAGGAACGGCGAAGGCTTCATGGGAGAAGTTGCCATAATATCGATCCTTGCCGTAGGTGTACTTGTCACAAATACGATCCTGTCAGTTCTCAAGGGCTTTTACAGGAGAGACGCCAACCTGAGGCTGAAGAAGGATTACCTTCAGAGGGTCTTCAGGAAGAACATCAACGAATTCAACAACGAGAGCAGCGCCAGTTACGTATCCAACATAACCAATGACATGAACACTATAGATACGAATTTCATCGATGCATTGTTTGAGCTTTCCCTTGCCTTCGCATCGTTCTTCGTGTTTGCTGTTATCATTGCTGGTGTAAGCGGAAGGATACTGATCCTCATCATCGGCCTGACTGTGTTTATGGGTGTGCTTTCAAGCGTCGTATCAAAACCTCTGAAGAAGCTGTACGGTGAACGGAGCAAGCTCTATGAGGGCTATACCACATACACCAGCGAGGTGCTTAATGCATTCAGGATCGTGAGGGCCAACAACCTTTATGAAAAGGTGACTGAGGATTTCGGTAAAAGGTCCAGGAAGCTTCAGGAAAAGAGCTTCCAGATAGACAAGTACTCCACGTACATATATGCATTCCAGAACGGGACAATGAATCTCGTGTTCATGGGAATAATCGCGACTTCAGTCTATTTTGCCATTAAGGGAGAAATCACGCTGGGAGGAGTCATCCTTGTCGTCAACAATTCTGAAAGGATGATCAGACCTCTGCAGATGGCAGGCGAGCTGTATCCAAAGATAATCTCATCAAAGCCACTTTTCAGTTCGCTCGAGGGATCCCTTAAAAACAGCAGCGAAAATCCGGAGACCGACAATATCGATGCTTTCAATGAAACGATAGACATAAGGCAGGCCCGATTCGCGTATGGCGACAATGAGGTGTTCAATAACCTTGACCTTTCCTTCAGGAAGGGAGGCAAGTACCTTGTCGTAGGTCCAAGCGGAGGAGGCAAGTCAACACTCCTGAGACTTCTGAGGAAGTACTTCTATGTGGATGAGGGCGACATACTTGTGGATGGAATGAAGCTAAAGGGCATACGCAAGGACAGCTGGTTCAGACGCATTGCAAATGTAGAGCAAAGGATATTCATATTCGATGATACCCTGAGAAACAACCTGACTCTATACCGTGAGGCAGGGACTGATGACATCGAGTCAGCGGCTAAGGCTGCCGGGCTCTCGGATTTTCTTTCAAACCTTCCTGATGGTCTGGATACGGTGCTGGAAGACAATGGCAGGAACATTTCAGGTGGAGAGAAGAGCAGGATAGCTCTTGCGAGGGCTCTTCTGTCCAAATCTGACATACTGCTTCTTGATGAGGCGTTTGCGAGCCTGGATTACAATACAGCCAGGGACATAGAGAGGACAATACTCATGATAGAGGACCTTACTGTGATCAATGTCAGCCATGTGGTAATTGACGAGAACAAATCACTTTACGATGACATCATAAGGGTATCGGGAAAAGGAGCCTCATCGGTATTGGATAAGTCAGGGCGAACTTCCTTAGCCTGATCAACTGCAGGACGCAAATCTGACAGACGACAGAAATATCCCCGCATTAGTGGTGCAGGGATATTTTTATTATGTCAGGCCTGCTTGCTGGATGTTCTGGAAATCAGGGAAAACATGCAGATGAGTGCTGGAAATATGGTGAAAACACGGCTCAAAAAAATAAATTAAAATTTTCTTGCGTGTTCAAATGTTTTTTTGTACAATAGAAAAGATGCGCCATAGTATATTTTTTATGAAAAAGCCATAATTCATAAAAATTCTATTGAATCCATAATCGTAATATCATATAATGTTATGGTTAAGGCGAACAGCGATGATTCAAGAGGTTGCTGGACTTTACAGGTTAATTCTTGATGAGCATGTCCGGGTCGAGAACCTGGGCGATGGTATCGTCATGTCTTAAGGTGCGCCATGATTGCATGAAACGCCTGGAGGAGTGTATGGATACCAGCTGTTGTG
>DIXH01000097.1 GCA_002428605.1 Clostridiaceae bacterium UBA6085 | reverse complement strand
AGAGAGGGATTTGAACCCTCGACACCGGTTACCCAATGTACCCGCTTTCCAGGCGGGCGCCTTCGACCACTCGGCCACCTCTCCAGATCAAATCAACACACTTAAGTTACAGTAAACATACATGCGTTAACAACATTGTAATTATAATGGATAGTTTTTTTTACGTCAATAGTTTTTTAAGCCGGTGTTTCCGCGGATCTGCAAGAAATAAATCCAAAGGAAGGGTATCTCTGAGACCGGATTCAGCTGCTGATTTCAGGTATTCTTTCAGGAAATATGCTAAAATCATGACAAAATGTTATTTCGACACACGGACAACCATGGGGGTACCTATGAGCGAATACCTATCGATAAGTGACATGGCGGAGCTTCATAACATTACACGTCAGACCCTGATCTATTACGACAAGATAGGTCTGTTCAAGCCTGACCACACTGAAAGCAATGGATACAGGGCATATGACACTCTTCAGATTCCTGTGCTCCGGGAAATCTGTTACCTGAAGAATGTCGGCATCCCTCTCGATGAAATAAAGAAACATATTGGAAGCAGGAGCCTGGATTCAGCCGCTAACCTCCTTGAAAGCCAGAAGGAAGCACTGGACAGGGAGATAGCGAGGCTTACCCTTACCAGAGAGTTCATCAGCCACAGGCTAGATTTCTACAGCAACATGAGCAGGTACAAGGAAGACCTGGATAATCCTGCAATCATTGAATTTCCAGAGCGATATGCCGTTTTCGTACCCTTCGAGAATCCCATATGCAGGGAGGAGCTCCATAAGACCCTGATGAAGGCCTGGAAGATCCTCTGGAAGCATGACATGCTCTCCTCTGACGGATTCGGAACCATGATCAGGATGGGTAGCATAAGTGATGGAGACTGGTTCAAGGGAGCCGGCGTAATCGCATTCCTTCCATATTACAAGGAAGAGATCGACAGCAAAATAATCATTGAGCCAGGTAAATACGTCTGTATGAACAAAAATGCAATGCCTTACGAGACGGAGCCTCTCTCAATGCTGCTTGATCATATCAATAAAAAAGGACATGAGATGAGCGGGGATATCCTTGACCTATGCCTTCTCGACACCACTTTTTATGGAGCGGACAGGAACGTAGACTACTGCCAGCTGCAGATAAGGATACGATGATAAATGCTGCCACTTGAATTTTTTAAGTGGCAGCATTTACTTTCATAGAATAACTTATCCGAATCCCCTTGACTGTATTGCTGAAATACACCTTAGACTGTATTAAAACAGAGAGAGAGTAAGAGGTGTATAAACATGTCAAACGAAATGACAGCAGTCAATGACCTGCGTTCAGCGCTTGAGCTGCTAAAAACAGTACCAGGACAGCTGATAGAAACCGATGTTCCCGTAGACCCTAATGCCGAGCTTGCAGGTGTATACAGATACATTGGTGCCGGCGGAACAGTAATGAGACCCACAAGGATAGGCCCAGCAATGATCTTCAACAAGGTTATCGGCCATGAAGATTCCAGAACCCTGATCGGTCTTTTGTCCAGCAGGGAAAGAGTAGGATTGATGCTGGGCTGCAAGCCTGAAAGGCTCGGATTCCTCCTGAACGATGCCGTGAAAACTCCAATCGACCCGATAGTCGTAGCGAATGGATCCGCACCATGCCAGGAAGTAGTACACTACTCCCATGAGGAAGGCTTCGACATAAGGAAGCTGATACCGGCTCCGACCAATACCCCTGAAGATGCAGGCCCGTACATAACCATGGGCATGTGCTATGCATCAGATCCGGAGACCGGGGAATCCGATGTGACCATTCACAGGCTGTGCCTGCAGTCAAAGGACGAGATCTCCATGTATTTCGTACCTGGCGCAAGGCATCTTGAAGTTTTCAGGCAAAAGGCAGAGAAGCTTTCACAGCCGCTTCCGATTTCAATCAGCATTGGAGTTGACCCTGCAATAGAGATCGCAGCCTGCTTCGAGCCACCCACAACGCCAATCGGCTTCGACGAGCTTAGCATTGCAGGAGCCATAAGAGGCAGGGCGGTAGAGCTCGTAAGGTGCATGACAATAAACGAGAGAGCCATAGCAAATGCGGAGTATGTCGTAGAGGGCGAGCTCCTTCCAGGCATAAGGGTTGAAGAGGACCAGAACACCGGAACCGGCAAGGCAATGCCAGAATTCCCAGGGTATACCGGCGGAGCCAACAAATCTCTCCCGATAATCAGGGTCAAGGCAGTGACTCACAGGATAAATCCGATAATGCAGACAGTCATAGGACCAAGCGAGGAACATGTCAGCATGGCAGGAATACCCACTGAGGCTAGTATCCTCCAGATGGTCGAGAAGGCAATGCCTGGCAGGCTCCTTAACGTATATGCCCACTCGTCAGGAGGCGGCAAATATATGGCTGTGATGCAGTTCAGGAAGAGCCAGCCAAGCGACGAAGGTCGCCAGGGTCAGGCAGCTCTGCTGGCTTTTTCAGCATTCTCCGAGCTGAAGCACGTGGTCCTTGTTGATGAGGATGTTGACATATTCGATTCAAACGACGTTCTCTGGGCACTGAACACAAGGTACCAGGGCAATGTAGACACGACCTTCATCCCCGGTGTCAGATGCCATCCTCTGGATCCCTCGCAGAGCCCGGAATATAGCCCTCTCATCAAGGACAAGGGAATCTCCTGCAAGACAATATTCGACTGCACAGTGCCCTATTCCTTGAAGGACAAGTTCCAAAGGTCTCAGTTCATGGAGGTAGACCCTACAAGATGGGTTCCTGACTACAAATAAGCAATATCAGACAAAAAAATAGAGACAGGCATGTGGCCATAAGCCAATGCCTGTCTCTTCGATTTCCCTAGCTATTTTATGACTATGAGAAGCTCTCCGGACTTTACCTGCTGCCCGACTGATACGTTGACTGAAGCTATGGTGCCTGCCTTCGGGCTTGTTATCCTCGTCTCCATCTTCATGGCCTCGACTACGATAATAGCCTGGTTTTCAGCGACCTGCTCGCCTTCCTTTACCAGTACGGAAATCACCGTTCCAGGTATAGGCGACCCAATCTCGTTTATGTTGTCAGGATCAGCCATCTCTACAGCTGTGAATTCTCCGTTCTTGGAATCCCTCATAGTGCTGTTCTTGTCCTTTATCTTTATCTCACGCCTGTTCCTGTTTACCTCGAACACAAGGGTCCTGTTCCCCTCCGGGTCAGGCTTTCCTATGGTAAGGAGCTTGATCATAAGAGTCTTTCCTTCAGCAACCTCAGCCTCGATAGTCTCACCTTCAGAAAGCCCGTGGAAGAATACATCGCTTCCCAGCCTTCCCAGGTCTCCATACTGGGACCTGAACTTAAGGTAGCCTTCAAAAACCTCAGGATAAAGCGCATAGCTCAGTATATCCCTCATGGTCGGTTCTATCCTGTACTTGGTCGAAAGCTTTTCGCCAATCGCATCGAAGTCGAGCGGTGCAAGCAATTCACCCGGTCTGCAGGTTATCGGTTCTTCACCCTTAAGGACAAGCTTCTGGAGCCTTTCAGGGAAGCCACCCATCGGCTGACCCATCATACCCTTGAAGTAGGAGACAACGGAGTCAGGGAATGCCATGTTGGCTGCCTTATCATAAATGTTTTCAGGAGTCAGCCCGTTCTGCACCATGAATATGGCAAAGTCGCCGACGGCCTTAGAGGAAGGTGTAACCTTGACAATGTCGCCGAGCATGTCGTTGACTGTCTTGAACATCTCCTTTATGTCTGTGAACTTGTGGCCCAAGCCAAAGCTCTCAACCTGAGGCTTCAGGTTCGAGTACTGGCCTCCCGGTATCTCATACTTGTAGATCTCAGCAGAGCCTGACTTCAGGCCTGACTCATATTTTCCGTATACAGGCCGTACAGCCTCCCAGTAATCGGATATCTTCTGGATGCCCTTAAGGTCGATTCCAGTATCCCTCTGGGTGTTCTTCAGTGCAGCAGCTACAGAGTTCAGGGCTGGCTGGCTCG
Organism: Clostridiaceae bacterium UBA6085; assembly: GCA_002428605.1. Lineage (GTDB taxonomy): Bacteria > Bacillota > Clostridia > Clostridiales > Clostridiaceae > Youngiibacter. The sequence continues at coordinate 10,159 of DIXH01000097.1, read as the reverse complement.
TAAGCCCTGACATGCTGTTGAACGCTGTATCGACTATATCCACTCCAGCCTCAACAGCCATGAGTACTGTCGCCACTCCGTTGCCTGTGGTGTCATGGGTATGGAGGTGTATTGGGATACTTATCTCATTCTTGAGCTCCGTGACGAGCTTGAACGCAGCATGCGGCTTGAGAAGCGCCGACATGTCCTTTATTGCAAGTATATGCGCCCCTGCTTTCTCAATGTCCTTCGCAAGGTCGATATAGTATTTCAGGTTGTACTTTTCCTTCCTGCTGTCAAGGATATCGCCGGTGTAGCATATGGCAGCCTCTGCCACCTTGCCGTTCTTGACTACTTCATCTATTGACAGCTGCATTCCCCTGAGCTCATTTAGCGAGTCGAAAATCCTGAACACATCCACGCCTGACTTGGCAGATTCCTTGATGAAGGCCTTGATGACATTGTCTGGATAGTTCTTGTATCCTACCGCATTCGCGCCTCTAAGGAGCATCTGGAACAGTATGTTCGGTATCCTTCTTCTAAGCTCCTCAAGCCTTGCCCATGGAGATTCATTGAGGAACCTGTAGGCTACGTCGAAGGTCGCTCCTCCCCACATCTCAATGGAGAACAGGTCCTTTCCATATACGGATACCGCATTGGCGACCTTGATCATGTCCTTTGTCCTCACCCTTGTTGCCATCAGCGACTGATGTGCGTCTCTCATGGTAGTATCAGTAAGCAGTACCTTGTCCTGCTCCTTTATCCACTTCACGAGACCCTCAGGTCCTCTGGTATCAAGTATCTGCTTTGTGCCTCTAAGGTCCTCAGCACGTACATAATCAACCTTCGGAACCTTGGGCACATCATATGCCTTCTTTACGCCCATGGTCTCATTTACAACTATATTCCCTATGAACCTCAGGACCTTTCCTTCCTCATCGCCTCTTGTCGCAGATGAGATAAGGTCCGGATTTTCTTCGATGAAGCCCGTATGGCATTCACCGGCAAGGAAAATAGGATGGTTGAGCACGTTAATTAGGAAGTCGACATTCGTCTTGACTCCCGTGATATGCATTTCGGTTATTGACCTTACTGATTTCCTTATGGCATCCTGGAAGTTCCTTGACCAGGAGATGTTCTTGACCAGGAGGCTGTCATAATATGGGCTGATTTCAGCACCGGTAAATCCGTTTCCTCCATCCAGCCTTATTCCAAAGCCGGAGCCAGTCCTGTAGGACTCGATCTTTCCTGTATCAGGAGCAAAGTTCAGGGAGGGGTCCTCAGTGGTTATCCTGCACTGGATCGAGTATCCGTTAAGCTTCACATCAGATTGCGACTTTATGTTGATTTCAGGTGAATCAAGTGAAAAGCCCTCCGCGACTAGGATCTGAGCCTGGACAATGTCTATGCCGGTTACCATCTCTGTGACAGTGTGCTCGACCTGTATCCTCGGGTTCATCTCTATGAAATAGTGCCTTCCGGTGCTGTCGACAAGAAACTCGAGGGTTCCCGCACTCCTGTACTTGACGGCATTGGCAAGCTTCAGCGCATCCTCGTATATCCTGTCCCTGGTCTCCTGAGGTACCGAGAAGGCAGGAGTGAATTCCACGACCTTCTGGTGTCTTCTCTGTATTGAACAGTCCCTCTCAAACATGTGGACAATATTGCCGTACTTGTCCCCCAGAACCTGTACCTCAATGTGCTTAGGCTTTTCCAGGTATTTCTCCATGAATATATGGTCTATTCCGAAAGCCTTCCTTGCTTCATTCTTGGCGCTCGTGAAGGCGTTCTGAAGCTCGGACTCCTTCCAGACTATCCTCATGCCTCTTCCGCCACCGCCAGCAGCAGCCTTCAGCATCAGCGGATATCCGATTTCACCGGCATGCAGAGCTGCTTCCTCTACCGACTTGACATCCTTCTCATAGCCAGGGATTGTAGCAACTCCGACCCTCCTCGCGACGATCTTCGACTTGATCTTGTCTCCGAGGCTGTCCATCATTTCCCATGTAGGTCCGATGAATTCGATTCCCTCCTCTGCGCATCTCTTAGCAAATTCAGGATTTTCCGAAAGAAAGCCATAACCGGGATGAATGGCATCTACACCCTTCTTCAGCGCAAGGCTTATGATCTCCTCAATGTTAAGGTACGCATCAACAGGCCCCTTACCCTCTCCGATCAGATAGGATTCATCAGCCTTTGTCCTGAACAGCGAATATTTGTCCTCATTCGAGTAGATTGCAACTGTCCTTATACCAAGCTCGTTGCATGCCCTAAATACTCTTATCGCGATTTCTCCGCGGTTCGCAACCAGGACCCTTTTGAATTTTTTCATGTCTTTTCCTCCCCAAAATATCCTAAATAAATGAAGCTTCAATTTTTCAATCCTGCATTTTATCTAAAACAGGATGGTATTTCCCAAATTACCATGGAATCATTTCAAAATTATACTTCATTCATGCCGTTATTTCAATAACACATACAACTCTGCGCAAATTTTTTCTTAAATAAAGGTCATTTCATCCGGAAATATACGAACATTCAGCGCACCGCACCATATCATATTTCGCATGAAATGCTAGATCCCAAAATCCGTTAATTGCCGCTCAATTTTGACTATTGTTCATGCACTAACTAATTATTTCTTGTTCATAGGCCTGTTACAAAAAGGATACCCCCGGTTTACAAGTACCTTACCGCCTAATTGCTATAATCTAATCACAGGGATAAAGTATTGCTACTAATAGAAGGAATCTCTGAAAGGAGGGTATTCATATGAAATGGAGAGACAGGACAGGAAGCAGCAACGTCAGACGAAGCAGCGGCGGAGGGTCAGGAGGCAGGATCGCAGCCGGTGGTGGAATCGGTGTGATCCTTCTCCTTATAATCACGCTGCTTGGAGGCGGCGACCTTGGTTCATTTTTCCAGAACTCAGCTATAGATCCAGGTACTGACCAGTCTGTAGAATGGACCGCCGAGGAGGAGGACATGGCTGATTTCTTCTCGGTTATCCTTGCAGATACAGAGGTAGTCTGGGGAGACATATTCAAAGCGAGCGGAAGGCAATATGTCGAGCCAAAGATGGTCATATATTCAGGTAGCATACAGTCAGCCTGCGGCGTTGCCGGTGGATCCTCAGGGCCGTTCTACTGCCCGACAGACCAGACGATATACATGGACCTTACCTTCTACAAGGACCTACGGACAAAGTACAAGGTACCCGGAGATTTTGCCATGGCATACGTCATAGCCCACGAGGTGGGACACCATATACAGAACCTTACAGGGATCCTCGACGAAATGGAGAAGATAAGGCAGAAGGTCAGCCAGACCGAATACAACGAATACTCGGTAAGGCTTGAGCTTCAGGCTGACTACCTTGCCGGGGTCTGGGCAAACCATATCCAGGGCAAGGGATACCTTGAAGAAGGGGACATCGAGGAAGCATTGAAGGCAGCAAATGCAATCGGAGACGATACTCTCCAGAAGCAGTCCATGGGCTATACTGTCCCGGACAGCTTTACCCACGGTACTTCGGAGCAGAGGGTGAACTGGTTCTACAAGGGCTACAAGCTGGGAGACCTTTCAGGATGGGACACATTCGGAACAGATGACCTGTAACATTTTCTTATTGATTTAGTGACCTGAGTCCTCTTAAGTGGTATCATATCCAGTGTAGAACAATTTAAAGGAGCATCTGATGGATACAATTACACTCATACGGAACCTGCTTCTCATCGGAGTACTAATGGGAGTCGGCTTCTCAGGCCTGGCTTTCTGGAAGCTCTACGAGCAGAGGCCCGCAAACAGAAAGAACGTGAACATACTTAAAATGTCAAATCCGAAGCAGCTAAGGCATTTCGGGATAGTCTCGCTGGCTGCAACACTTGTACTTATCGTCATAGTGATGCTTATCTGGTAGGACTGATTAACATCAGGGAGGTCTTATTCCAATAAGGCCTCCTTTCAAATTTAAAGGCATCCTATATATTAGAAAGAACTTGTTATGCCTGATCAAAAGTAAGGGGATGATAGCTTTGGGAACAAACGAGATACTTGGTGGTGGAGGCTTCCACCACGTTTCAATCAACGCATACGACCTCAGGAAATCAGAATCCTTCTACAAGGATGTGCTGGGTTTTAAAAAGGTCATGGAGTTCATTTCAGGAAACAGGTCATGCATCATGCTTGACTCCGGAGACGGGGCCTGCCTTGAGCTGTTTTCAGGCGGAAGCCGGGAAGAGAAGCCGGATTGGGCAGAGCTTCATATTGCTCTCAGGACTGCAGACACCAGGGCAGTGCTTGAAAGGGTCAGGGCTTCCGGGATGACAATAACCATGGAGCCTAAGGACCTGGTTCTCCCCAGCGAACCTCCCCTGCCAATAACCGTTGCCTTCTTCAAGGGACCTGACGGCGAACTCGTGGAGCTTTTCCAGAACAGATAGGAAAGAGCAGGAAGTTTAAGATAACTTCCTGCTCTTTTTCATTTTATCTGTATTATGTCATATTCCTGCTCAAGCAGGTCAATCCTGAGTATCCTGTTTGTAAGGAGATCTCCTCTTCCTATGATGACCTTAAGGACTTCTCCAGCTTCGATTGAAGCAACCATGGCAGGTGTGAAGGATGGATTCCCAAGCTGCTTCTCTATACCCTTGTTATTTTTCGCATTGTCAGGATACAGGAGCTTTAAAGTATCATCCCCGGGGAGAATGGTCAAGACCTGTCCATACCATCCTGCTATTGCTCCATGAACCATAGGCAGACCTTCATTCTTGCATGCTTCCTGAAGTATCAGCCTTGCTCCTATGCTGTCAAGTGCATCGATGACCACATCATGGCCATGGATTATTCCGGATGCATTTGACTCATCAAGGAATATGTTCAAAGAAATAATCTTAACATCCGGATTAATGAGCTTTACCCTTTCTTCGGCAGCTTTTGCCTTCCCTGTTCCGATGTTTCCCGGATATGAGAGGAGCTGTCTGTTGAGGTTGGTCTCATCAAAGACATCACCGTCAACTGCAGTGATCTTTCCCACTCCAAGCCGAGCCATAAGCTCAATGATATATCCTCCAAGGCCTCCGCATCCGATCACGCAGACACTGCTCGCCCTGACCTTATCCATCTCCTCAATTGAAAGCATCCCTATGTTGCGCTCATATCTTCTGTCCATAACCTTCCCCTTTTATGCTATTCTGCTGCGAGCCTGATCTCATCGCCAGGTCTTATGACCCCGTCCCTAAGGATCTTCGTGAATATGCCTTCTCGCGGCATTATGCAGTCTCCCACCATCTTCATTATCTGGCAGCCTCTGTGGCATTCCTTGCCTATCTGCGTTACCTCCATGAGGACCTCACCGATCTCCATCTTGGTGCCTACAGGGAGAGTGAAGAGTTCAATGCCCTCAGTAGTGAGATTCTCAGCGAACTTTCCTGATGTAAGCTCAAGAATACCCCTTGCGCTCATTTTGTCTATGCTCTCCTGTGCGAGCAGGCTGACCTGCCTGTGCCAGTTTCCGCTGTGGGCATCACCCTTCAGTCCAAGGTCCGTCTTGAATTCCCCCATCTCCACCGGAGTCTTGATCACTCCCTTCCTGTCACTGATGTTTACCGCTACTACCCTTGCCATCTGTCTTCCCCCTATCTTTCAAACGTACCGGATTTTCCACCGGTTTTTCTAAGAACCTTGATGTCCTCAATTACCATCCTTTTATCCACAGCCTTGCACATGTCAAATACCGTAAGGCATGCGACTGAAGCTGCAGTAAGAGCTTCCATCTCAACTCCTGTCTTCCAGACGCATTTTACAGTCGCCCTTATCTCTATGGAGCATCTCTCCAAATCCGGATAAAGCTCAACAGTTACTCCATCCAGAGGCAGATTATGGCACATTGGTATCAGTCTGTATGTGTCCTTTGCCGCCATTATGCCGGCTATCCTTGCAGTAGACAGCACATCACCCTTTGGAAGCCCGTTGCTTATTATCAGGTCAAGTGTCTTCCTGTCCATGAGCACCCTTCCTGAAGCAACAGCCTCCCTTACCGTATGCTCTTTTCCGGAAACATCGACCATCCTTGCATTGCCCTTTTCATCTATATGGCTCAGTTCCATTGTCAGCCTCCTATCATGCTCATTTTTCTTGATGATGAGAAGCCTTCCTCGAAATTGTGGCCTCTTGGCTTGCTGTATATTATCTCCTTGATCTTTTCATCGAATTCCTCTATTGGCATATCAATGAATCCCCTGATGTCAATTTCTCCGTTGTGCCCAAGGCATGGCCTTATCTTCCCGTCAGAAGTGAGCCTTATCCTGTTGCAGTCTCCGCAGAACTTGTGGCTCATGGGAGATATGAATCCAACCTTACCAAGGTATCCATCGATGCCATAATATGTGGCTGGAGCACCCTTGTCTGTTTTCTTGAGGAATTTGAGGTATGGCCTTGCCTCTATCACTTCATCGCTGTACATGATCTTGTCCTTGTTCTTTTCTCCGTAGAAGCCAATTGGCATGAGCTCTATGAACCTTACCTCGATCGGCTTATCCTTTGCGAGAGCAATCAGGTCATCTATCTCATCATCATTGATGTCCTTGATGAGCACCGTGTTCAGCTTCACCGGCGTAAGGCCCAGCTCCAGAGCCTTGTCTATTCCCTTGAGAGTCCTTGTAATGTCCCCTCCTCCGGTGATATAGCTGAATTTGTCAGCCTTCAGCGTATCAAGGCTTATGTTCAGTCTGTTAAGCCCTGCTTCCTTGAGCCTTTCAGCCATGGTGTCGAGGTTTATCCCGTTAGTAGTCATTGAAATGTCCTCGATTCCAGGAATCCTTGCGATCCTCTCTATGATCTCACAGACATCTGGCCTGACTAGAGGTTCTCCTCCAGTTATCCTTATCTTCCTTATGCCGATCTTAGCCATAGCCTTGACTATCTTCTCGATCTCCACAGGTGAAAGGTAGTTGGAACCCTTGTCGCAAAGAAGCTTACCGTCAGGATTGCAGTAAATGCACTTCAGGTTGCAGTTCTCTGTTACAGATATCCTTAAGTATTCTATGGATCTCCCATACTGGTCTATCATTCTATTTCCCCCTTCAAAGGATGGTCCCGCATCCTTCGGTGCTGTAGCCTCCAAGCTCCACAAGCTTATCCCTGAACTCCTCTGACCCTATGATCCCAAGGAAGTCCCTTACAAGTTTTGAATCAATATACTCTGCAGGTGCAATGAAGTCATATTCCTCATCGCATATCGGAATGAAGTCCAGCCCGTAGATCTTCGCCGCAGAATAAATACCCATTCCGCAGTCTGCACTCCCTGTAGCCACCTGAATGGCTACCGACATGTGCGTAAGCTCTTCCCTGTCATAGCCATAGATCCTGTCCTTATCCATACCAGCCTTCTTGAGCAGATAATCGAGAAGTATCCTTGTTCCGGATCCCTTCTGCCTGTTTACGTACCTGAGCCCATCCCTTGCCAGGTCTTCCACTCCTTCTATGCCGAGCGGATTCCCCTTTGCGATCATAAGTCCCTGGCTTCTTCTCACTCCACGTATCCTTACAATATCCTGGCCCTTCAGGTACTTATCTATATAGGCCTTGTTATACTCACCGGTACCCTCATCGAGAAGGTGAATCCCGGCCACATGAGCCTCTCCTCGCTTTATAGCCATTATTCCGCCCATGCTTCCCACATGCGAGGAGCTTACATACCTCTCGGGATATCTTCTCCTCATAAGGTCAAATGCCACATCTATAAGAGGGTCATGGCTTCCTGTAACGACAAGGGTGTTCTCGATCTCCTTTTCCGTCTTCAGAAGCTCAAGCTCGATCTCCTCGCCAGCCTCGATGCCTTCAGTGTTCATAGGTACTGTGAATAGGGCATCTGCCTTCACGAAAGAAGAGACAACTCCCGCACCTCTGTTAAGAGGTGTTGCGATAAGCTTTCCGCCTACCCTTCCAAGCTTCATCCTGACATACTCCTCGTACTTCAGAGTTGACATCAGCCTTCTGGACAGCACCGCCCTTATCTTAGGATATGTCCTCAGCGGTGATTTTATAACTGTCTCGAGGATCTCCTTGACTATCTTCTCGAGCACTATTATCCCCGATACAGGATAACCAGGAACTCCTATGACCGGTTTTCCATGCACAGTTCCAAGTATGGTCGGCTTACCCGGCTTTATCGCTATACCGTGAACATGGACTTCTCCAAGTTCACCAATAGCCATTGAGGAGTAATCATCCCTGCCGGCTGAGGAGCCTGCGTTCAGGATCACTATGTCGCACTCTGAAACAGCCTTCTCCAAGGTCCCCTTGATCTGTTCATACCTGTCGGGAACAATGGGGTATGTCACAGGGATCCCTCCCCACCTTCTTACCATTGCTGAGAATATTGTTGAATTGAACTCAAGTATCTCTCCAGGAAGAGGATCTGCCTTAGGTGCGACAATCTCATCCCCGGTAGGGATTATTCCAACCCTCGGAAGCTTCCAGACTTCGACCTGGGATATTCCGCCTGCAAGCATCGCACCCATTGTCGAAGGCTCTATCCTCGTGTTTGAAGGAACGACCATCTCATCCTGGCAGAGGTCTTCTCCGACCTGCCTTATATGCTGCCATGGGGCAGCTGCGGATATTATCCTTACCGTATCCTCATCGATGTCAATGACATCCTCCACCATTATTACAGCATCACGTCCTTCAGGAAGGGGATCGCCTGTATCCACAACCTCGTAGCCCACACCCTTCTTCAATACAATTGGAGTGGTGTCAGTAGCCCCGAAGGTGTCATGCGCGTTTACGGCTATACCGTCCATTGCGCTGGCATTGTAGTGCGGAGAGCTGATCCTCGCATAGACCGCACCGCTTGTTATCCTGTCCAGGGCAGAAGGCACGTCGAGGGTTTCAACTTCAAGACTTGATTCTCTGCCCCTAAGCTTTTCCTTGTAGTATTCAAGGGCTTCATCCAGCTCCTTGTTTTCAAGATACGAGTAATTCATAAGCATTAGAGTTCGGAGACTCGTGACTTAAGTCATGAGAGGAGAACTCCATTACACCCCTTTCGTTCGATTAGTATTACATTCTGTCTTTTCAACAGTTTAAGTTCCTTATAGTTTGCGCTCCTATGGACAACTGTGCCATCAAGTTTTCGCAAATCAAAATAGCCAGATGCCCTTCTTCCGAAAATGAAGCAATCCTCTTCCCTGTACCGCACATGGTCAAACAGTCGGAACCCCTTGACTTCGTATTGAGACTGATTCAGCTTCTTCTTTCCGCCCTTTAGGAAGTTTGCCTTGTGGATCTGGCGGTTGTGCTTCCTCTTGAATGTCTGGACGTAGATCTCATTGCTTCTTACCGCACTCATGTTTCCGCTTATGCAATAGGCATCAGCGCTATGGTTCTTTTCAATGTTATTTTTTATACGGTTGTTCTTTGTGATGTATCCATAGGTCATGGATACATCTGGATAGAGTTCCTGCAGACTGTTGTACACATACCATCTCATGATGCCCATGAAGCTTGCATCTCGGTAAGACTTGTTTGGAGTGAGCTTCAGCTGTATTCTGCCTGCATGATGGTTCTTATGGCATGTCTCGCATAAGGTGACCAGATTATCAGGGGAATCTCCTCCTGTCTTCCGGCTTTCCTTATGGTGAACATTAAGTATTCTGTCCTTTGACTTGCCATGGCAGTGCTGACATTGGTGGTTATCCCTCCAGAGAACGTATTCCCTGGTATTCCAGAAGGAAAGCTTAACTCCCTGCTGGTACCCTTCTCCGCTGATCTCAGGATTCCTGATCTTCTGGATATCAAAGCTTGCTGTTTCAATTACTATCCTTGATATGGGAAGGATCCTGTGCACATTTTCGATTACCTTCAAGTGGCTGTCCACCTTATGTTTGACTGAGGGAGCAAGCCACCCTTCCTTTTTTGAGGAGGTGCGATTAAGGAACCTTGACATTCTGTAGCGAAGGCGGTTCCTCCTTGCTCTGCGGTTCTGCCTTCGGGTGGACAGCAGTTCAGTAATGTCATCACGAAGGGTTATCTCTGATACAAAAAGTTCTTTCTTCTCAGTTGTAGCACTAAGTCCTACGACCTTGCTTCCTGCATCGACCCCCAGAGTGATTGGCTGAGTGTACTCAGGCGAATCATACAGAAGCTGTATGGTGAATGGTGTCCTTCTTACCACTTT
>DIXH01000054.1 GCA_002428605.1 Clostridiaceae bacterium UBA6085 | reverse complement strand
CTAATAGTCTTCAATACTTCTAACCGTGGCGATTTATAGGTATTGTCAGTCAAGGTGATTATAGGAGATGAGCCTCTGGATGTGTACGGCCAGATAGACCAGCTCTTCATTGGGAATGTCCTTTTCGTAGATCTGCTTTATGTAGTCCCTTATCTTGAATGCGCCTCTCATGGCGTTGGGATAGGACCTTGAGATCTGATGGTAGAGGAAATCATCCTCGTCAGTGAGCATCTTCTCCGAAAAAAACCGTTCCACGAAGAACTTGACGTGTGTCACGAATCGTGTGTAATGGATGTTTTCAGTATCCATATTGACATTAAGCGTGTATCTCACCATGTTGACTATGTTGCCTGTCATCTTGGCTGCCTTCATGGCATCCTTCGATGCCTGGCCTTCGCCCTGGGCATTGATCAGATGGAATGCAATATTTGCAGCCTCTTCTTCCGGAAGATCTATATTAAGCCTCCCGTTAACAAGGTTAACGGCATAGAGCCCTATTTTGAACTCTTCCCTGTAGTAGTTCTTGACCTCCCAAAAAAGTTTGTTGGTTATGTTGATTTCCTTTCTGTACCTTTCAACGGCAAAGTTCAGATGGTCCATAAGCGTGAAGTATATTCCGGGATTGAGCTTAATATTCAGCTTCTCCTCAGCCTTCTTCACGATATCCTGTGTCATCTCAAGGAATTCAGGGGACACTGAATCGAGTATCTCGAAGAACCCTACGGTCTTGATCTTGTCCACAGGTATGAAGACCTGGTCCGCCTGATGCTCCAGGATCTCGCTTCCGGCCTTCTGACCATATCCTATGCCCTTGCCGAGCAGGATGTATTCCCTCTTTTGTTCGTCTTCTGCTATTACTACGCTTGAATTCAGAACCTTTTTGATCTTCTTCACGCTAATGCCCTCTTTTGAGTATTATTCGATCAGTCCAAATCCGCTCCATTGCTTCCTATGACCTTCTTATACCAGTAGAATGAGTCCTTTCGGCTTCTCTCAAGCGTGCCGTTACCCTCGTCGTCCTGGTCTACATATATGAATCCGTATCGCTTGGACATCTGTGATGTACCTGCGCTTACGAGGTCTATCGGTCCCCAGCTTGTATATCCGAAGAGCTCAACGCCCTCTTCGATCGCTTCCTTCATGTATCTTATGTGCTCCCTGAAGTAGCTTATCCTGTAATCATCATGGATCGAGCCATCAGCTTCTACCTTGTCCACAGCTCCCATTCCATTTTCAACAATGATAAGAGGCTTCTTGTATCTGTCATACAGTTCAAGAAGTGAGATCTTCAGACCCTTCGGGTCGATCTGCCATCCCCAGTCTGTTGAAGGAAGGTACGGATTCTTGACTCCAAGTATCGTATTTCCAGCGGCCTTCTCAAGTCCGTCCCTTGCAGATTCTGTCAGGGACATGTAGTAGCTGAAGGAAACATAATCCACTGTATGCTTTTTAAGGATCTCTGCATCGCCCGGCTCCATTACTATCCTTATACCCTTATTCTCTAGCATCCTTAGGATCAATACCGGATACTCTCCAAATACCTGAACATCCGAGTAGAAATGATTAAGGAGGTTCTTCTTGAGTGTAAGCTCAACATCATCAGGATTGCAGGTGTTGGGATAAGTCGTAAGCTTTGTGAGCATGCAGCCCATCTGGCTTCCAGGGATTATCCTGTGGCAGTCTGCTGTTACAAGGGCTGATGCCACGAACTGGTGATGGAGCGCCTGGAATACGACCTCTTCTTCTTTTCCATCCGGACAATTATCAGGAATGATTCCCGCTGTTGTGAACGGATGTCTTATTATACTATCGATTTCGTTGAACGTCAGCCAGTATTTTACAAGGTCCCTGTATCTTGTGAAGCAGACATCTGAGAATCTGGTGAACAGTCCGATCACCCTTCTGTCAGCCCAGCCGTTGTACTTCACGCTAAGGGAAAGCGGCATCTCATAATGGGAGAGGGTCACTATCGGCTCTATGCCGAGCCTTCTCATTTCCATGAACAGGTTCTCGTAGAATTCAAGCCCCTTCTCATTTGGCATCTCTTCTTCGCCTGTAGGGAATATCCTTGTCCAGGCTATTGATACCCTGAGCGCCTTGAAGCCCATCTCAGCAAATAGAGCAAGGTCTTCCTTCCAGTGGTGGTAGAAGTCTATTCCTCTCCTCTTCGGATAGCTCGAAGAATCCTTGTCATTTATGGCATTTTCAACTGTCTTTGAGCTTATTGCAACATGTCCCGCATAGTCCTTTACATCAAGATGCGGCTTGTACATGGCAACATCTGCGACGCTCAGCCCCTTTCCATCAACATCATATGCACCTTCAACCTGGTTGGCGGCTATAGCGCCGCCCCACAGGAAGTTATCCGGAAATCCTTTATTCATCAGTATGCTCCTCTCTATTTCAGTTCGCAAGCTCAGTCACAGTCATTAGAGCATCGGTATGCTTTACCTTGGTTATCTCCCTGACCTTTACCTCATATTCATCCTTGTTGGTCACGACCACTACAGTTACAGGGTCGAAGCCTTCAGCAACGATCTTTTCAAGGTCAAATTCCAGGAGCAGGTCTCCTGCTTTCACCATATCGCCTACTTTGACCTTCGCTTCGAAGTGCTTGCCCCCGAGCTTTACCGTATCAAGACCTACATGGAACAATATCTGCGCCCCATTGTTGGTTGTCATTCCAAGTGCGTGCCTGGTCTCGAAGACCATCTCGATCTTTCCATCAACCGGAGCGTACAGCTTGCCTTCCGAAGGGATGACTGCTATACCATCTCCCATTGCCCTTGAAGAGAAAACATCATCCTTTACGTCTGAAAGAGATATTACAGTTCCATTAAGCGGGCTTCTGAATGTCTCTTCTGCTCCTATAGTAGCTGCAAGGGATTCCTTTGCTGCCTCTGCGGAGTTGTCCTTTCCAAGTATGAGGGCTGCCACGAAAGCAACCACGAATGATATTGCGAATCCTATAATTGCGTTTACTATATTGTTAGGTGCGGTATCTGATATGAACAAGGAGATGCTGGCAAGTCCGGGTCCTACTATCGCGAATGCACTGAGTCCTACGATACCTACATAGGATCCGCCTACGAAGGAGCCTATAATGACGCTGGCAAGGACCTTCTTGTTCTGGAGTGTTACTCCGTAAAGTGCAGGCTCAGTGATACCGAATAGCGCTGAGATTCCCGCTGAAATAGCAGTTGACCTGAGTGTCTTGTCTTTAGTCCTTATTGATACACCGAAGCATGCTCCGCTTTCAGCGATGTTGTGCGCAAGTGATGCAGGAAGATAGAGTATTTCCTTTCCAAGCTGCGTAAAGGTTGTTATAGCATATGGAAGCATCGCCTTGTGCATTCCTGTAGCGACCATGAAAGGAAGCACCGCTGCAAGAAGACCTACAGCTATCCAGCCCATCTTTGCGAATATGGCGAGGATCACTGCCGCGAAGCCCTGTCCGAAGTTGAAGCCAAGAGGTCCGAGAAGCAACAGCGCTGCTGGTACTGAGACCAGAAGAGACATCATTGGAACCATGAATATCCTTACCGACTTAGGTGAAACCTTTGTAAAGAACTTCTCAAGCTGAGCATAAAGAAGCACTGTGAGTATCGCCGGGAAAACCTGGTAAGCGTATGCTATGTTCTGTACTCCGAATCCGAACAGCTGAGTGCCTTCCTTGAGAAGAGCCGTCATGTTTGGAAGAATAAGTGCCGCTACCGCTGACATAGCAACGAGGCTGTTTACCTTAAGCTTGTTTGCAGTGGTTATTGCGACCATTATCGGCAGGAAGTAAAGCGGAGCGTCTCCGATATAGCTCAGTATCTTGTATGAGGATGAGCCAGTGCTCATTATTCCTGCTACTGAAAGAAGAAGAAGGAGAGATTTCAGGACTCCGCCTCCGGCTATTGCAGGAACGAGCGGCTGGAAGACCCCTACCATGAAGTCAAGGATCAGTGTGCCAAGCTTCTGCTTCTCCTTTGGCTTTCCTGATGCCTGTGCTGAAAGGTCCTCATTCCCTATAAGCTTCATGACCTCGTCGTATACCTCTACAACATCGTTGCCTATTACGACCTGGCACTGGCCTGTCATCTTGACTGCCATTACACCCTCTGTCGCCTCAAGCTTCTTCACGTCTGCCTTCTTGCTGTCGACAAGCGAGAACCTGAGCCTCGTTGAGCAGTGCTCGAAATGGGATATGTTTTCTTTTCCCCCAACATTTTTCAGTATTTCGGTTGCGGTTTGCCTGTAGTTCATTTTTCCCTCTCCTTTATGATCCTCTTCTCACAGAACAAAAAAAGACCCAAAATGACAAATCAAATGAATTCGTCATTTCGGATCCTGCCTGCATTACCAGTCACATGTCCAAGTTTTATTCCGTTGTTGTCATTCTACATGTGATTCCAGAAAACATCAACATCTTTTTTCGCATTTTCAAATCTTGAAAATCCTGCTTTTCCATTTCTCCACATTCCCGCCCTATTTTCTTGGGCCTGCAATCCTTTTGATATCGCCTGAACATCAACCACTGAGCTACTTTCCCTTTTTCGAGAATGTAATTCAAAGTTCCAATGTAAGATCGATTCTTCACCAATTCGCACCACTGCTTGCGCTATTCTAAATTTACTGGGCTGTTTACTCAAAATACGCAAATTGCATCTAATTGTTTGATATTCAAAACATATAAATTTAGATTTCTTTTATACTGCATGAAAACGATAAATGTTGTGATTTTACGTATAAATCCTTATAATGAAGACAACGACAGAAAGTCGAACGAAGTAAACGGAGGGTTTTTCGTATGAAAAAAATGCTGGCTATTGTCATGTCCATCTTGCTTGTAGGTATGGTCGCTGCTGGTTGCGGAGAGAAGACACCAAGCCCAACTACACCAAGCGGATTTGAGATTGCGCTTATCACCGACAAGGGAAACATCGATGACAAGTCTTTCAACCAGGGAGCCTGGGAAGGCGTAGTAAAGTTCGCTGAAGAGGCCAAGATCACTCACAAGTACTACAAGCCGGAGGAAGCATCTGATTCAGGATATCTTGCAGCCATAGACCTTGCAGTCACCGGAGGAGCTAAGGTAATCGTCACTCCAGGATTCCTGTTCGAGGTTCCAATGTATGATGCTCAGACAAAGTATCCGGATGTCAAGTTCATACTTCTTGATGGAGCACCTCATACAGCTGACTACAAGACCTTCGAGACAAAGTCAAACGTAGCAAGCGTATTCTATGCTGAAGAAGAATCAGGATACCTTGCAGGCTATGCGGCAGTAATAGACGGAATGACCAAGCTCGGTTTCATGGGCGGAATGGCAGTTCCTGCAGTTCAGGCATTCGGATACGGATTCCTTCAGGGAGCAGAGAATGCAGCCAAGGAACTCGGACTCGCTGATGGAGCGGTCAAGGTAACCTACCACTACACAGGAAACTTTGAAGAGAACGACACCAACAAGGCTACTGCAAAGACCATGTACCAGGAAGGTGCTGAAGTCATATTCGCAGCAGGCGGAGCAGTAGGAAAATCAGTAATGTCAGCAGCTACCGAAGCAAATGCCAAGGTAATCGGAGTCGACGTTGACCAGAGATATGACAGCCCGACCGTTATAACTTCAGCAATGAAGGGACTCGGAGCATCAGTCATAAGTGTTCTTGAGTCGATATACAAGACAAACAGCTGGACGACCTTTGCCGGCAAGTCCACATACTTCAACGCTACCAACAACGGCGTAGGACTTCCTACAGCTGTTATCGGCGACACAAAGGCAAACGCATTCGACAGATTCAAGAAATTTGACAAGGCAGCATACGACAAGGCATACGAGAGCCTTTCCAAGGGAACCGTAGACCCTATCCGTGAGCTCAAGGTAGCAGCAGAGACAGGCTATGCGACTGCAGCAGAACTTAAGGACGGACTCAAGCTCGTTAAGGTTGCTGTAACTACAAGATAAACTTAAAGTCAGCTCGCATATTGGCCTGCGCCTTATGCAAGTAAGGAAAGCAAAAGGGGGAAGGCGCGAGTTTTCCCCTATTTTTGTCCAAAATAACAGGAAGGAAGAAGAGGTTATCGTGGAAAATAACTATATTATCGAGATGCGCAACATAACCAAAGTGTTTCCAGGCATCATCGCCAACGATGATGTCACCCTTAACTTGAAAAAGGGCGAAGTCCATGCTCTTCTCGGTGAGAACGGAGCAGGAAAATCCACGCTCATGAGCGTCCTCTTCGGACTTTATCAGGCTGAAAAGGGCGAAATCAGGAAGAACGGGCAGGTTGTAAAGATACACAATCCAAACGATGCAAATAACCTTGGAATAGGAATGGTCCACCAGCACTTCAAGCTGGTCGAGATATTTACAGTGCTTGAGAATATCATACTTGGCGTCGAGCCTACGAAAATGGGACTCCTGGAAGAAAGCGATGCAAGAGACAAGGTCATAGCCTTAAGCGAGCAGTATGGACTGAAGGTAGACCCAGATGCGGTCATAGAGAAGATAAGCGTCGGAATGCAGCAGAGGGTCGAGATACTCAAGATGCTCTACAGGGACAACGAGATACTTATTTTCGACGAACCTACTGCAGTGCTCACTCCTCAGGAGATCAAGGAACTCCTCGAGATAATGAGGGGCTTCGCAAAGGAAGGCAAGTCCATTTTGTTTATTACCCACAAACTGAATGAGATCAAGGAAGTTGCCGACAGATGCACAGTCCTGAGGAAAGGCAAGTATATCGGTACCGTTGATGTAAAGTCCACTTCAAAGGAAGAGCTTTCAAGGATGATGGTAGGCAGGGACATAAGCTTCAGCGTTGACAAGAAGCCAAGTGAACCGCAGGATGTCGTTCTATCAGTGAAGAATGTCATCGTTCCTTCCAAGACGCACAAGAACAATGCCGTCAAGAACGTATCCTTTGATGTCAGGAGAGGTGAGATAGTCTGCCTTGCAGGAATCGACGGAAATGGACAGACAGAGTTCGTTTCAGCTCTTACAGGACTGGAGAAGATGACCGGGGGCACGATCACCCTGGCAGGAAAGGACATAACCAAAGCTACGATCAGGAACCGTTCAGAAGCCGGAATGAGCCACATTCCGGAGGACAGGCACAAGCACGGGCTTGTACTTGACTATAGCCTCGAAGAGAACCTGATACTCCAGAGGTACTGGCAGCCTGATTTCCAGAAGAAAGGATTCCTTAGATTCGATTCCATGAGAAAGTATGCCGAAAAGCTGATAAGCCAGTATGACGTCAGAAGCGGACAGGGACCAGTTACCCCTGCCAGGAGCATGTCAGGCGGAAACCAGCAGAAGGCGATAATCGCAAGGGAGATAGACAAGCACCATGAGCTTCTTGTGGCAGTCCAGCCTACAAGAGGACTCGACGTCGGTGCCATCGAGTACATCCACAAGCAGCTGGTTTCAACCAGGGATGCAGGTAAAGGCGTGCTTCTGATTTCCCTTGAGCTTGATGAAGTCATGAATGTAAGTGACAGGATCCTCGTCATGTACGAGGGCGAGATCGTGGGAGAACTATATCCAAAGAAGACAACCGTAGAAGAGCTCGGACTGTACATGTCAGGCGCAAAGAGGAATACGGCAAAGGAGAACAGCCATGGAGAATAAGAAGACTTTTGACATCACGAAAATAACCAAGAGCAAGGGATTCTCATCCTTCACCTCAGCGCTTCTCGCCATATTCCTGGGACTTGTCTTTGGATTCATAGTAATGCTCTCTGCTGACGCTGGAAACGCCATAGCCGGATTCACCAACGTAATGGCCGGAGGCTTCAAGCGACTCGGCGACGTCTTCTACTTCGCTACCCCGATCATGATGACCGGTCTTGCCGTTGGCTTCGCCTTCAAGATGGGACTCTTCAACATAGGTGCTTCAGGACAGTACACCATGGGAATGTTCTTTGCCCTCTATGTCGGATTCATGGTAAAGCTTCCTGGCAGCCTGCATTGGATAGCTGCCATTGTGGCAGGAATGGTGGGCGGCATGCTCTGGGGAATTATCCCTGGCATATTCAAATCACTGCTCAATGTAAATGAGGTCATCACTTCGATCATGTTCAACTACATAGGAATGTACCTCATTGACATGCTCATACAGAGCAACGGAACCATGTACGTATCTTCAAAGACAAGGACCAACTATCTGCCGCAAACGGTTCAGCTTCCCTCTCTTGGGATCAGCGGATCAAATGTCAACATTTCGATAATCTTTGCCATAATAATCGGAATACTGCTGTATATCCTTCTTCAGAAGACGACCTTCGGCTATGAGCTCAAGGCGACCGGTTTCAACAAGTTCGCAGCTGACTACGCCGGAATGAATGGAAAGAAGAACATAATCCTGACCATGGCAATAGCCGGAGGCCTGGCAGGTCTCGGCGGAGCCTTTGCTATACTAGCACCATCAGGGATCACAGGCAGCAGCATGACCTATGAGCCGATAAACATCATAGCTTCTGCGGGCTTCAACGGAATCGCAGTAGCCTTGCTCGGTAACTCTCACCCGCTCGGCATAATCTTCTCCGCCCTCTTCATATCACACATCCAGAGAGGCGGGACCCTTGCAAGCCTTCAGGGCTACAAGCCTGAGATAATCGACGTTGTGATCGCCGTGATAATATACTTCTCGGCATTTGCGATGGTTATGAACGCAGCGGTAGGAAGGTTCCTGAAGAATCGGATGCATCGAAATGAAGCAAAGGAGGCGAAGTAAGTGGATACTCTATACTATCTTGTACAGAACATGCTTCCTGTAGGAATTCCACTGCTTCTTGTTGCTCTCGGAGGAATGTACAGTGAAAGAAGCGGTGTCATCAACATCGCCCTTGAAGGAATAATGCTCTTTGGAGCGTTCTTTGGAGCACTGTTCGTTTTTTCTGTACAAAAGAGCGGAATGAGCCCGCAGACGATCCTCCTTCTTGGAATGGTAGTAGCTGCGGTTTCAGGACTGATATACTCGCTCCTGCTCTCGTTTGCCGCAGTCAGCATGAAAGCAAACCAGACCATTACAGGAACTTCCCTTAACATGCTCATACCGGCAGCAATACTCCTGTTCGCCAAGATGTTCTTCAACAGCGACGGAATCACAACAGACATGAACTTCTATATCCAGAAGGTCCCTGTCCTCGGTGATATTCCGGTAATAGGACAGCTGTTCTTCCAGAAGACCTACCTTACCATATACATTGGCTTCATACTAATGGCCATTGTGACCGTCATCTTCTACAAGACAAGGTTCGGCCTGAGGCTGAGGGCATGCGGAGAGCATCCGCAGGCTGCCGATTCAGTCGGAATCAACGTATACTTCATGAGATACGCCGGAGTCAGCATATCAGGGATACTTGCAGGGATAGGAGGCTTCTTCTACTCGGTCGGAGTAATGGATGGCAATGTCAACGGACATACAGGAGTCGCAGGATTTGGATTCCTCGCCCTGGCAGTCATGATATTCGGGCAGTGGAGACCGGGAAGGATACTATTTGCAGCCATGTTCTTCGCATTCCTGAGGACCCTGGCATACTCAGTAGCCCTTATACCGTTCCTTAACAACCTTGGAATCAACCAGACCTACTACAAGATGCTTCCTTACGTGGCTACCATGGTTGTCCTCGCCTTCACCTCGAAGAAATCAAGGGCCCCTATGGCAGAGGGAATACCATACGACAAATCGCTTAGATAATAAACTGAATAATATCAATGGAAGAAGAGCAGCCAATCAAAAAAGCGGATTGGCTGCACTTCTTTCATATCAATCAGGTCAATGATCAGGTCAAAAATCAGGTCATTAACCAGGTACTATTCAGGAAGTAATAATTCTCAAATAGAAAGAACATGATTTACATGATCATGCTCTTGCTATTTATCAGTCTACCTTCAGATTCTAAACCTTATCGCACTGCGTTCGCTGCCCTGACCGATACTATGTTTCTCCATACCACAGCTGACAGAACCACTAATCCACCTGCAAGCGAAAACAGTGTCGGAACCTCACCATCGAATATGAATACCCAGAGTGGATTGAGAAGAGGCTCGATAACAGTTATGAGTATGGCTTCAAGGGCCTTCAGGTGCCTTATGGCAAGTGCGTAAAGAATGTATGATACGCCGAGCTGTATGGTACCCAGAAGCACAATTCCTATGAGGCTCCTAAGGTCCGGAAGCCCGCCCAACATGAAGGGTATCGATACAAGGAATGTTGCGAAGTTTCCAAGAAGCATTGTCTCTACAGGCGACCCGTCCTTCTGGAACCTTAATGCAATTGTTACGCAGGCAAGGAAGAACCCTGAGAATATGGCTACGATGTTTCCTGCCATGTTGCCCTGTCCAGCCGAATCAGTGAAGAACAGGACCATTCCTCCGAGCACGATGATTATTGATACTACGTCGAACCAGCGCACCTTTTCCTTCAATAACCATACCGAAAGCCCTGCAACGAAGGCAGGAGCCGTGTACTGGAGAAGGATCGCATTGGCGGATGTAGTCATCTTGTTTGCAATGACGAACATTATGACTGTGCAGGCATATGCAGCAGCTCCTGCCAGCTGAGGTCTTGAGAGGGTTATCTTCGGTTTCTTCACATAGAATAGGATGAGGAAGCCCGCAATGAGGCTCCTTGAGCCTGCTATCGCCACAGGATTCCAATCCACCAGCTTTATAAGTATTCCTCCGGTGCTCCAGAGCACTGCTGCTGTCAGAAGCTGGAGTATCGCTTTCTTTCTTTCGTTCACTTGAATCTCCCCTTTTTTGGATACCTGATTATTATACAGCTAGCTTCAGATTTTTCCCAGTATCATAGAAGTAAGTGATGTAATTTAAAGGATAACTGCTATTAATTTGTTAACTAATATTTAACAGGAAAAAGCGTTTTCTGAATCATCTGACGCTATATTTTCCATATATATGATTTACAATATAATTGACTGTACCTGAAACACAGAGGGGGATCTTTTTAATGGTAATCGACGCGAAAAATCTTGTTAAACGCTATGGGACACTTACCGCGCTTGACCATCTGGATATTGGAGTCCATGAAGGAGAGGTATTCGGCCTGCTTGGTCCCAATGGGTCAGGAAAGACAACCGCAATCAACTGCATACTGTCACTTCTCGAATATGATGAAGGGACGATCGATGTTTTCGGTACACCGATGACGCCTGAAAACTACGAGGCCAAGAGGAACATTGGTATCGTGATGCAGAACGTAGCGGTATTCCAGGAGCTCACTGTATATGAGAACATAGACTATTTCTGCGGACTTTACGTGACTGATAAGGCACTAAGGAAAAAACTGGTTGATGAGGCGATCGAATTCACAGGCTTGGGGGATTTCAGGAAATTTCGGCCCAAGAAGCTGTCAGGAGGACTATTAAGGCGACTGAACATCGCCTGCGGGATAGCACATAAGCCTAAGCTCATAATCCTAGACGAGCCTACTGTAGCTGTAGACCCGCAAAGCAGGAACAAGATACTTGAAGGCATCGTAGAGCTTAATAGAAACGGTGCAACTGTAGTCTATACCTCCCACTATATGGAAGAGGTAGAGCAGATCTGCACAAGGATCATGATAATTGACAAGGGAAAGGCTATTGCTACAGGAACCAAGGACGAACTGAAGGAAATGGTGTCCATAGGTGAAAAGGTAATAGTTGATACGGCTGAACCTTCAGATACTGTCATGGAAGAATTCAGAAGAATAGACGGAGCAGCCTCAGTCGCATATTCGGACGGTGCCCTTACAGTGATCTCTGAAAAGGGCATGAGCAGCCTTGAGGAGGTACTTGAGATCCTCAAGAGGACAGGTGCGCCTTATTCGAAGATACGAACAGAACTGCCGACGCTAAACGACGTATTTCTTGAAATCACCGGCAAGGAGCTCAGAGACTGAGGAGGATTTTGATGTTTATCCATATTTATACAACAAGACTGAAATGCCTCCTGAGGGATAAGGAAATGATATTCTGGTCCCTCCTGTTTCCCATGGTTCTTGCCCTGCTCTTCAACATAGCCTTTTCCAACCTGAACGAGCATGAGACATTTGAGCCAGTCGACATTGCCGTTGTTGAGGATCCAGCTTATGAGGCCGATATGGCGTTCAGGGATGCACTGAGAAGTGTCTCCACCGGTGATGAAAGGCTGTTCGAGCTAAAAGAGGTATCTCTTGCTGAAGCTGAAGAATTGCTTCTCACAAATGAAATAAGCGGCTACATACTGGCAGGTAAATCGCCGAAGCTGGTAGCCTCTGATACTGGTCTTGGAGCTTCCATGGCAAAGATATTCCTGGACAGCTACGGGCAGACTGCATCAGCGGCTGCGACCATCCTCTCAAAGGATCCGACTTCACTTTCAAGGCTTCTGTCAAGCCTTGAAAACAGGCTTGAATATACAGAGGAGGTGGCTCCGGGAGGTGGAAAGCCTGACAATATCCTTAATTACTTCTATTCACTGATAGCAATGGCCTGCATGTATGGAGCGTTCTTCGGCAACAGGGAGATCATGGATATCCAGGCCAACCTTTCACCACTTGCTGCAAGGGTATCAGTATCCCCTGTCCACAAGCTGAAGTCATTCATATCAAGCCTCCTTGCATCCATAACACTCAGCAGCGCAGAAATACTTCTGCTTCTTCTCTTCCTTTCAAAGGTAATTGGAGTTGAATTCGGAGATGATACTCTTCTGGTCATACTGACGGCACTTGCCGGTTCATTCACGGGAGTGACTTTTGGCGCATTCGTCAGCTCCCTGGTCAAGAAGGATGAGGGCGTTAAAATAGGTGTCATCATCACCATATCCATGGTAGGATCATTCCTTGCCGGGATGATGTATGAGGATATGAAATATGTCGTGCAGCAGAATGTCCCAATACTTTCATACCTTAATCCGGTAAACCTGCTTACGGACGCTTTCTACAGCCTCTACTACTACAGCACGTACACAAGATATGCCACAAATATGGGGATCCTTGCAATCTTTGCCGCAGTTTTCTCTATCGGAACATATCTCGTTGTGAGGAGGCGAAAGTATGCAAGTATTTAAGCTCTGCCTCAAGATCATAAAGAAGAACCTTCCCCTCATGATAATGTATGTTGTAATCTTCCTTGCCGTATCAATGATGATTGCTTCGGCAAGCACAAAGAGGGATGATACGATATCAGTATTCACCAAAACCAAAACAAACATGGCATTCATTTCGGAAGAGGATACTCCACTCACAAGAGGTTTGAAGGAGGAGCTTTCAAAGGTCGCAAATTTCGTTGAGCTTGACGGCTCAGAGGATTCCGTCAAAGACGCCCTTTTCTTCAGGAGGATCTACTACGTGCTGCGCATCCCGGAGGGCTTTACCGCCGATCTCTTATCTGGCGGAGACCTGAAGCTTCAGACAACAGTGGTACCCGGTACGATACCTGCAGTATACCTCGACATGGCTGTAAATAATTATCTCAATACCACAAGGTTGTATGTTGATTCACTCCAGGATGCCGATGCCGGGGCAATAGCATCAGAAGTGGCTAAAGACCTTTCAATAACGGCTGAAGCCTCTATATCTATACCTGATGGTTCGGCGACAGAAGGCAACTTCTCAGTATTCTTCTTCAATTATCTTGCTTACTCACTGCTTTCAGTGCTTATCCTTGGAATAAGCTCAGTGATGATAGTGCTTAAGGATAAGGATATCCAGAAGCGCAACCTTTCATCACCACTCCCAAGGGATAGGATGACATCACAGATGTTTGCAGCCATGGCTGTCTTTACAATTGCCACCTGGAACATAATGGTTGCAGCATGCTTTCTTATGAACCTTAAGAATAACCTGAACATAAATTTCCTTCTTTTCATGCTGAATTCATTCGTTTTCGCACTGACAAGCACCGGAATAAGCTTCCTTATAGCAAACCTTATCTCAGGAAGGAATGCCATATCTGCTGTGAACAACATCGTAACCATGGGATCCTGCTTCCTTGGCGGAGTTTTCGTGCCGCAGGCCTTCCTTGGGCCTGCAGTGCTTCAGTTTGCCAGATTTTTACCTACCTACTGGTATGTAAAGGCGAACACTGAAATTGGCTCACTGTCGAAATTCGGATTGCAGTACACCGGCGAGGTCTATACTTCAATGGCAGTGGTAGCCGCATTCGGTGTGGCAGCATTCATCGTCTCCATCCTCCTTGGCAGAAGAAAGGGTCTTGCAGCATAGCGATTTTTAAAGAGACCGTACCATGGCAACAAAGGCTATGGTACGGTCTCTCTTTTCATGGCCTAAACTCTTCGTCAAAACAATAACAATACTTAAGATATCACGGAATGTATCGTATAATTGATATGTCGGTGTTACTTCTGAGATTGGAGATTCAAATGATCAACGGTGATTCATATGGAACATGACAAGAGCTACCGAAAAAGATTCAGAAATGCAAATATAGCGCTTTTCCTTGGCGCTTTCAATACCTTCGCCATCATGAACAGCACGCAGCCAATACTTCCGAACCTGGCTTCGGAATTCAGTCTTCTTCCTGCTTCAGCCAGCCTGTCACAGTCTGTTACCACGCTGACCCTTGCCTTCTGCCTTCTCATTGCCGGATCCATATCGGAGGTCTATGGCAGAAAGGTGATAATGTCAATTTCAGCTGTAGCATCATCAATACTGGCAATCCTCTCAGGCTTTTCCACGACCTTTGATATGCTGCTTGTCATAAGGGTTTTGCAGGGAATAGCCCTTGCAGGGCTTCCGGCCATTGCAATGGCCTACATAAGCGAGGAGTTCGACAGGAAGGATATCCCCTTCGCCATGGGACTGTATATCAGCGGGAATACAATAGGCGGAATGTCCGGAAGGCTCATAATCGGGCTTCTTGCGAACATATTCACATGGAGGTCCGCCCTCATATTCATAGGAGTCATCGGAGTGATCAACAGTATAGGATTTGTTATTTTCCTCCCTGAATCGAAGAATTTTACCGCCAAACGCATGGATGTCAGGAGCCTTACAGGCTCTCTCATCGGACATATTACAAATCCAAGGCTGCTTTTGATATATGGAATGTCCTTCCTTATGATGGGAAGCTTCGTCTCCATATACAACTATATCGGCTTCGAGCTTATTTCCCCGCCATACCTTCTGGACAAAAGGCTTGTGAGCTTCGTATTCCTAATCTACCTTACAGGTACCTTCAGTTCGACCTTCCTAAGCAGCCTGTCGGCAAAGCACAGGAGGTCACATATCATAATACCTTCGATGCTCATTATGATCATAGGAATTGCCATGACCCTGTCAGGGATCCTCCTGCTTACTATTCTGGGCGTAGCATTGTTCACCTTCGGATTTTTCGGGTGCCATCCGATAAACAGTGCCTGGGTGGCAGGCATTGCCAAATCAAGCAAGGCCCAGGCAAGCTCACTGTACCTTTTCTTCTATTACGCCGGTGCAAGCGTCGGAGGGACAGTCTCAGGGATCTTCTACCAGAGCTTCGGCTGGATCGGCATAGTCATTGCCATTTCCTCATTCGTGCTCGTTTCGCTGGTACTCCTTCTAGTGCTCACCACAAAATTCAGGGAAGTAGAATCCATCGCGTGATAAAGGGACTGCATTTAGCAGTCCCCTTCCATCAGTATTTCTTTTCCATTTCAGTTATCCTGTCAAATATCTCCTGGTTTACAGGAGTGTCTATACCATGCTTTCTTCCGATTTCAAGGACAGTGCCTGCAAACAGTTCAAGCTCACTCGCTCTCCTTGCCTCCACATCCTGCCTCATGGACGGCTTTCCGTCAGGGCTAAGGGTACTTAGGATCCCCATCCAGTACTCGAGGTCAGACTCAGTAAGGTTGACTCCTTCCTTCTCTGAAAGTGTTATGACCTCTCTCATGGCTGACTTCATCATCTCTCTGGAAGGACCCTCCTTATGTATCTCCCCATAGGTTCCTCCATATAGGGATACCACCTGGTTGACTCCCACGTTAAGCATGAATTTGCTCCACATCTTCCTGTACATGTCATTCTCGATCTCGCACTTCACACCATGGCTGTTCAGGAATCCATGGAGAGCCAGGATCCTTTCAGTAGGTTCTTCCATCTTCTTCTCGCCAATTACGAGCATTCCCATGTTCTTATATGTGAGCTGGTTACCTTCTTTCACCGCATCCATGCCCTGTGCGACACAATACACTACCTTCTCAGGTCCAAAAGCTTCTCCAAGTACCTCTTCGCTCTTTATCCCATTTAGAGTTGAGATTATTATCGTATTTTCACCAATCTGATGCTTCATGGACCTTATCGCATCCTTAAGACCGTTGTACTTAACTGCAAATATCGCAAGGTCGCAAGGTCCTTCATCCTCGTCAGATGACAGGTACTCGAAGCTGCACTTCTCTCCGTTGCTGTAGATACCCTGCTCTTCATACCTTTTTATCCTTTCCCTGTCTGCAACTACCTTGAAGCTTCCTTTCTCCATTGTCTTGTTCAGCTGGTTACCGAACATTACACCAAGCGCTCCAAGCCCGACAAGCGATACCTTCCTTATTTCCATATCCGCCCTCCTGTCTATATATAAGAGAATATTAGAAATATTCTACCACGCAAGGTTAGCTCATTGCAATATATGTTCCAAACGTTTACAGTTTACGTTCATGATGATATTCTAGTCATATAACCACAGGATATCTCAGCAAAGGGAGGGTAACTAAATGGATAAGGTAGCCATATTCGCATTCAGGGGTGACCCCACGTGCTTTGTGCACGTTCTGCTTAACTCAATCGATATGAAGGAAAAAGGTATCGATGTCAGGGTGATCCTTGAAGGAGAGGCAGTAAAGCTCATAAAGGAGATGAGGGAGTCAGACAACAAGCTTTTTGGAAAGGCATTCGACATGGGACTCTTCGACAGTGTATGCAAGGGCTGCTCCGCAAAATTTGGAGTCCTTGAGTATAACCTGGGCTCCGGCATTCCGGTAAACGGGGACATGACCGGCCATCCGCCAATGGAACCCTATATCAGGCAGGGCTACAGTATAATAACGCTTTAATAAAAAACCGGAATCATAGATTCCGGTTTTTAAACTTAATATCAACCTAAAGCAGAGCCTCAACGAATCCCGAGGCTGCAAGGACCACAAGGGCTGCGATCAGCACATTCGTCTCATCTTTTGTAAAAGTCAGGTCAATGATCTTCTTCTGTACTATCCATTCCTTTGGAGGGAACTTCTCGGAGACCTTTATGCTAAGTGCAAGTGATCCGGCACAGAACATGGCGTAGGACAGGTACTCGAGAAAGCCTGTCTTCAGGAAGCCCGCCGAATAGCTTCCGATCCCCTGGAAGAATTCCGGTCCGCCGTTCATTCCTCCGAACCATCCCCCTGTGGCTGCCTGAAGGAGAAATATGGCAAATCCCGGAGTAAGGTTCCCTGACCTTACCAGGATGTTTCCTCCGACTATGAACAGCACCACTGTCCCGCTGTCTGCGATGATCCTTATCGGATCCTTCACAGCTTCGGCTGCGCCTTCTGCAGGAACACCAGGCCACGCATCCCCATGTGTAAGATAAGAGATCAGGAACATGACTGCATATACAGCCATGAACCAGGCAAATAGCGGGATAACCCTTTCCACAGGCTTCTTCTCATAAAGTTTCTTCAGCATATCTTCAACTCCTGATGCTTGGATTATGGCATAATTTTCTATTCCAGTATATCATTTATATTCAGGGACTGTCTTGAAAAATGAAGTTTCTGTAAAGGTTTGTATTTTTATTACAATATTTTGTTTTATACATTGAAATATTATTTCATAGACGTATAATGGTGTCAAAGGAAGAACGAGGAGGATTCTAATGGATTTGACAAAACTTACTACTGAATCAAGAAACCTTGACACTTTGGAAATCGACAGGGTATCCACACTGGAGATGATGAGGATGCTTAACAGGGAGGACATGAAGGTTCCTGTGGCTGTTGCAAAGTCGCTGGACAGGATCGCTGAAGCGGTGGATGCAGCTGCTAATGCGATGAGATCAGGAGGCAGACTGATCTATATCGGTGCAGGTACAAGCGGAAGGCTTGGCATCCTTGATGCCTCGGAATGCCCCCCTACCTTCGGAACGGATCCTGGAATGGTTGTAGGAATAATCGCCGGAGGTAAGGAAGCTATCCTCAAGGCAGTTGAAGGCGCTGAGGATGATTTCGCAGCCGGAGCAAGCGACCTGATAGGTGCCGGGTTCACAAAGGAAGACATACTTGTGGGCATTGCTGCCAGCGGCAGGACACCCTATGTACTTGGAGCGCTTGAGCATGCAAAGAAGCTTGGTGCCGTCACAGTATCTGTCTCCTGCAATCCCGGGTCAGAAATGGCCAGATCGGCGGACATTCCGATAGTTGCCGAAGTAGGGCCTGAAGCGATCACCGGTTCAACCAGGCTCAAGGCAGGAACTGCACAGAAGCTGATACTCAACATGATAACTACAGGAACCATGGTCAAGCTGGGGAAGGTGTACTCGAACCTCATGGTGGATGTTTCAGCTACAAACGAGAAGCTTATCGAAAGAAGAAAGAACATAGTCATGCAGGCTACAGGCGCCGATTCAGATGAAGCCGAAAAGCTCATCGAGCTGTCTGAAGGAAGCCCCAAGCTCGCCATACTGATTAAGCTCACTGGACTGGAAAGGGACGAAGCTTCACTGCTTCTTGAAAAGAGCAGCGGATACATATTGAAGGCGCTTGATGCTACTGATAATAAAGTCAGGGAGGAATAGAAATGGCTGTAAAAAATGACAGACTGACATCCGAGATACTTGAAAACGTTGGCGGCAAGGGTAATGTCGCTTCAATAACAAACTGCATGACACGTGTAAGGATGACCTTCAAGGACAACTCCAGGGTCAGCACAGAAAAACTGAAGAAGATAGAAGGCGTCATGGGGGTAGTTGAAAGCAGCGGGCAGTACCAGATCGTCGTAGGCCCTGGGGCCTCCACCAGGATCGCCCAGGAGCTTGAGAAGGTCACTGGAATAAAGGGACAGGTCGATGCGGACTTTGGAAATGCAGATGCCGTAAAGAAGGATATGAAGGCCAGGTATGAGAAGCCATTCTCAAGGGTACTGAAGTCGATCTCCAACATATTCATACCACTCATTCCTGCATTCATAGCATCAGGACTCATAATGGGCATTAACAATCTGCTGAAGAATCCTCTGATCCTGCCGGGCTTTGCTGCGGCAAACCCAGCACTTGTTGGACTTCTCGGAATCTTCGGAGCCGCAATATTCACTTATATGAACATACTTGTCGGCTATAATGCTGCCAGGGAGTTCGGAGGCTCTGCTGCCCTTGGAGCAGTCATGGCAGGAATACTCATGCATCCGTCACTTGGTGACATCGTCCTCTTCGGAACCAAGCTTGTTCCCGGCAGAGGCGGAATAATCGCGGTACTTCTTGTCGTGTTCTTCGCTTCGAGAGTTGAGAAGTCAGTAAGAAAGGTCATGCCTGAATCACTTGACCTCATCATCACACCACTCGTGACTGTACTTGTAGCAGGAGCGGCAGCTGTCCTCGTTCTTCAGCCGCTTGGCGGATGGATATCAGAATCCATAGGCAAGGCAGTAACAGGAGCAATATCAGGCGGCGGAGCCCTGATCGGAGCTGCTCTGGCAGGTACATTCCTGCCGCTGGTCATGACCGGGATCCATCAGGGACTTACACCTATCCACGCTGACCTCATCGCAACTACCGGCTTCACCATACTTCTTCCTATACTTGCCATGGCGGGTGCAGGTCAGGTTGGGGCATCGGTCGCAGTATATTTCAAGACCAAGAACAAGAGGCTGAAGAGGACCATCGCATCTGCGCTTCCCGTTGGGATCCTTGGCGTTGGAGAACCACTCATCTATGGAGTCACCCTTCCCCTTGGAAAGCCATTCCTCGGTGCGTGCATCGGTGGTGCGGCAGGCGGAGCTGTAGTCGCGGCATTCGGCAATATCGGTGCAGTAGCCATGGGGCTTTCAGGACTTCCTCTTGCAGCGGCGATTGTACCGGGCGGTGCGATAAAGTACCTCATTGGAGTCATCTCGGCATATGCAGTTGGATTCATAGCTACGAGCCTTATCGGCTTCAATGACCCTGTTGAAGAATAGAGCTTAAGGAGGGTGAAGATATGCATGGAATTTCTGTATTTCCCGGAATGGGATATCCCCTTGAAGACAACCTGAAATACCTGGAGGAAGCCTCGAAAAGAGGCTTCACCAGGGTCTTCACCTCCCTTCATATACCTGAGGCAGGTGGTTCCCTTGAATACGAGGCCGCTGCAATAGCTGACAAGGCAGCCTCGCTGGGTATGGAACTGACAGCTGATGTTTCAAAGGGATATCTTATGAAGGCTGAGAGCATGGGACTTAAGCTCCATGCCATGAGACTGGATTTCGGATTCTCTTTGGAGGAGATAGCTGCGCTATCAAATTCAGACATGTATAGGATACAGCTGAACGCATCAGTACTCGACGAGAGGAGCCTTAATGCTCTGCTATCGATCGGACTTGATCCCAGGAACGTAGAAGTATGCCACAATTACTATCCAAGGCGGGATACAGGAATATCCTGGGACTACCTGAAGATGAGGAATGATCTTTTTCACTCCCTGGGAATGAAGACAATTGCTTTCATTCCGTCACGCTCCGGAAGGAGAGGTCCCCTGTTTGAAGGATTACCTACGGTTGAAGTCCATAGGGAGATCCTTCCCATGGTTTCAGCGCAGCACCTCATGAAGGGTGGAACTGACCTTGTCCTGTTCGGGGATGCAGCAGCATCCCTCGAGGAGCTGGATTCCCTTTCAGGCATAAGGCCTGAGGTGGCAAGAGTGCCAATAAGACTTCTGTCTGATGAAGCTGATGCCTTAGCCTTCCTGTCAGGTATCCACCACAACAGGCGAGACCCTGCTGAGTATGTCATACGGTCTGAAGAATCAAGGCTTAATAAAAAAAGCAAGGTTTTTCAATCAAATTGTATTAAAAGAGCTGCCTATTCTGTTACAATTGATAATAACGGTTATGGAAGGTACGAGGGCGAGCTGCAGATAGTAAAGAAGGACCTGCCAGCGGACCCAAGGGTCAATGTCATTGGAAGCTCACTTGACGGAAGGCTCCTCATTGACATGCTCGGCCCCGGAGATGCCTTCGAGTTCCATATACTAAAGGATAGGATGTGATCAGATGGCTGGATTCCTGAGAATCGAGCAGATGCGAGCCGGCTTCTCCAAATCAGAGGAAAAGATCGCAGACTACATACTGGAAAACGAATCGAAGATACCTAAGTTCAACGTCAAGGAGTTTGCTGACAGCGTAGGTACAAGTACTGCCAGCATCGTCAGGTTTGCAAAGAAGCTCGGATACCAGAGCTTTGTTGAGTTCAGGCTTGGCTTCCTCGAGTACCTCAAGGAGTCTGAGAGCGGGACTACAGTATATGAGGCAGTGGAAAAGAGCGACTCAATGGATGAGATCATCGACAAGATAAGCTCTGGTAACTCAAAGGCCATACTTGATACTGCAGGAAGCCTTAATGCAGAAATGGTAGCAAAGGCAGTTGACGCGATAATCAAGTCAGAAAGGGTCTACTTCTTTGGAGTCGGACAATCCGCCCTTGTAGCAGAGGATTTCCAGCTGAAGCTCATGAGGATAGGAAAGGACTCCATCTTCTACAAGGACACACACAGCCAGCTTGCCTCTTCAGTGCACCTGAAGAAGGGTGACCTTGCCATAGGGATATCCAACAGCGGCAGCTCAATGGAGGTTTTCAAGGCACTTGAGAAGGCCAAAAGCAAGGGCGCGACCATAATCAGCATAACGACGCTTGGCAGGAATCCTATTTCCCAGCTCGCTGACATGGACTTCCATACAATTGCTGAAGAGAAGAACTACAGGACGGGAGCCATTGTCTCAAGGATGGCGCAGCTTACCATAGTCGATATTCTTTTCATCGGTGTGGCAAGAATGAGCTTCGAAGAAGTCAGGGATGATATAAAGGAAACAAGGAGCATGGTCGAAAGCCTGAAGCTCAAGCTTATATAGAATACAGTGAACCGGGAATGCATCGCATCCCGGTTCTTCCATTTAGGACTATTTCACTGTTCTTATTCCTTTTTCTTCACTCTTCAATGCTGTCAAGAAAAGGCTTCAGTATGCCGTATAGCTTACCGCTGTGCACCACATAGCTTGCATGCCCTTCACCCTCCAGTACCTTAAGCTCGCTGTTCCTTATGCAGCCTGCAATATGCCTGGTATGCGACTCCTTTATGACATCTTTTTTCCCGGCGATGATTAGAGTAGGCACTACTATCTTCTCTAGCTCCTCGTCTTTAATGTCCGGTTGGGTGAGCATCATCCTGACATTTCTGCTTCTCGTGAAGAAATGAATCACCCTGAAAATCCTGCGATACTTTTCCTTAACTCCCTGAGGATCAAGGTTCGCACCGCTTACAGCGATACCTGAGACAAGCTCGGGATGCCTTGACGCAAGGAGCAGCGCGATAATCCCACCATCACTGAAGCCATAAATGAAAGGTTTGCTTAGCCCAAGCTGCCGTATGAGTCCCGCAGTGTCCTCCATCATGCTTTCATACGAAAACTCGCTTGTCCTTCCGCTCCTTCCATGTCCCCTGCTGTCCATGGCATACACGGCATGGTCAATTGACAGCTCTTCCGAAAGTACATCAAATATACCGTGGTCCTCACCGTTTCCGTGAAGAAGTACAACAGGCCTTCCTTCACCAGTTTTCTCATAAAATACGTCCATGCCGTTCACATCTATTATCATCTCTTCACCTTAGAGCATCCTTCATTGACTTTACATAGTCATATATGTATTTGCCTGCAGAATCCCCATGCTCCCCGATGATCCTCACTATGGCGCTGCCGACTATCACACCATCGGCGTATGCCGATATCTCCCTTGCCTGATCCGGACTGCTTATTCCGAATCCCACTGCAATCTTAGTCTCCGTTGCCTCTTTTGCCGCTTCCACTATCGATTTCAGGTCAGTCCTTATCTCGCTCCTTACTCCTGTAACTCCCATTGATGAGACTATGTACAGGAAGCCTGATGATTCCTCTGCGATCATCCTGATCCTCTTCTCCGACGTGGGGGCAATGAGTGATATGATGTCAATGCCGTTCTCCCTGGCTATTCCAGCGACCTCTCCCTTCTCCTCGAATGGCAGGTCGGGTATTATGATCCCGTCAACTCCTGATTCCCTGCACCTCCCAAAGAACTCACTGTATCCTGTCTTGAAGACCGGATTCAGGTAGGTAAGGAATACAAGAGGTATCTCTGATACCTTCCTGACCTCCTCTACCAGCTGGAATACCTTGCTTAGGTCTGTTCCTGCCTTTAAAGCCCTGATGTTTGCCTCCTGGATCACCGGTCCCTCGGCCATTGGGTCTGAAAAAGGTATTCCTATCTCCACAAGGTCTGCTCCTGCCTTCTCCATTTCAAGTATGAACTCAAGGCTCTTCTCAATGCCTGGATCACCCGCGGTAAGGAATCCTATGAATGCCTTACCGTTTTCAAACGCCTTATCAATCCTCGTCATGTAGATCCACCCCCTTGTACCTGGCTATTGCAGCCACATCCTTGTCCCCTCTTCCCGAAAGGCACACGATCATTATAGAGTCCTTAGGCATATCTGGCGCGGTCTTCATCGCATATGCCACTGCATGGGCGCTCTCAATGGCGCATATTATCCCCTCAGTCCTTGCAAGGTATTCGAAGGCATAGACCGCCTCATCGTCAGTTACCGGAACGTATTTCGCACGTCCCCTGTCAAAAAGGTCTGCATGCTCCGGTCCTATTCCCGGATAGTCCAGTCCTGCTGAAATCGAATATACAGGTGCAATCTGTCCTTCGTCGTCCTGACAGAAGTAGGACTTCATACCATGGAACACGCCTACAGTCCCTGTTGACAGGGTTGCTGCATGCATCCCGCTTGATATGCCTCTCCCTGCAGCCTCGCAGCCTACAAGCTCCACACCTTCGTCTCCGATGAAGTTCCTGAACATCCCCATGGCGTTGCTGCCTCCGCCAACGCAGGCGACAACCGTATCAGGAAGTCTTCCCTCCACTGCCTTTATCTGCTCCCTTGCCTCCCTGCTGATGACGCTCTGGAAATCCCCTACCATCTCCGGAAACGGGTGAGGACCCATTACGGATCCAATGACATAGTGAGTGTCGTGTACCCTTCTCGTCCACTCTCTCATCGTCTCGTTGACAGCATCCTTAAGTGTCATCGTCCCGCTGGTAACCTCATGGACCGTTGCTCCAAGCAGCTTCATCCTGTATACATTGAGAGCCTGCCTCTCCGTATCCTCCTTGCCCATGAATATCTCACATTCGAGCCCTAGAAGGGCAGCTGCAGTAGCTGTAGCAACTCCATGCTGACCGGCACCTGTCTCGGCTATTACCCTTGTCTTTCCCATCCTCTTTGCAAGAAGCACCTGTCCAAGCACGTTGTTGATCTTGTGTGAGCCCGTATGGTTGAGGTCCTCCCTCTTTAGATATATCCTGGCACCTCCAAGGTCTTCAGTCATCCTTTTTGCAAAATAGAGAAGCGATGGCCTTCCTGCATAATCCTTCAGGAGCGCATCAAGCTCGGCTACGAATTCAGGGTCAGACATGGCTTCCCTGTATGCCTTCTCGAGGTATATTATCTCATTCATGAGGGTCTCAGGTACATATTGACCGCCGTGTATCCCAAATCTTCCGTCACCCATTTCTCACAAGCCTCCTTATTTCCTTCATCTTTTCAAGGTCCTTCAGCCCATCTGTCTCAACGCCGCTTGATAGGTCCACAACATATGGTTCAAGCGCATCAATCGCATCCCTTACGTTTCCTGAATTAAGTCCTCCGGCAAGGAAGTACTCCCGGCTTATGCCCTCAAGAAGTTTCCAATCAAAGGTCTTGCCCGTTCCGGCACCGCTGTCGAATAGGATGAAGTCAGCAATGCTCGATTCCGCCTTCAATGCTTCTTCTCTGTTCCCTGGCCTAACCGCCTTGATTATGACAGCACCAGTCTTTTCCTTAAGCAAAGAGATATATTCCTCATCCTCATGCCCATGGAGCTGCACTATTGATATCGTACTGTCTGCAAGGATCTCAAGTATCCTTTCTATCTCTTCGTCAACGAATACCCCGACTGTTGCAATCGAAGGATCGAGAAGCTTACGGAGCTCTCTTGCCTTTTCTCTTGTTACCTGTCTTTTGCTTTTAGCAAATACGAAACCCACATAATCAGGATGTACAATATTTGCATATTCCATATCCTCATCCCTGAAAAGGCCGCATATCTTGAGCCTTGTCATATCTTCATCCCCTTAAGCTTCTGGAGCTCTCCATTCTTGTCAGCGCTCCTCATTAGTGTCTCGCCTATAAGGACCGCATCGGTCCCAATATTTTCCAGCAGCTCGATGTCCTCCCTCGTCCTTATCCCGCTTTCAGACACAAAGATGATTCCTGGAGGCACAAGCTTTCTGAGACTGATACTAGTAGAAAGGTCAACCTCAAAGTTCTTCAGGTCCCTGTTGTTCACGCCAATTATCCTCGCACCCGCCCTTACTGCGGACAGCACCTCCTCCTCTTCATGAGCCTCTACTAGTGCCGAGAGTCCTACGGAATGTGCTATCCCTATGTATTCCGCGAGCGTCCTCTCGTCCAGGAGGGAACATATAAGAAGCACGGCTGACGCGCCGAGAATCTTTGCCTCATATATCTGGTAGCTCGAAACTGTGAAATCCTTCCTCAGGACCGGAATCCCGACATTCTCTGCAATCTCTCTGAGATACTCATCGCTTCCCATGAACCAGAAGGGCTCTGTGAGGACTGAAATTGCAGAGGCTCCAGCCTTTTCGTAATCAAGGGCTATCTGAAGATGGTCGAAATCATTGGATATGATTCCCTTGGAGGGTGATGCCTTCTTCACTTCACAGATGAAGGAAATGCCGGGTGTCTTGAGAGCCGCTTCAAACGGAAATCCCGTTTCAAGATCCATGGACATCGCCTCTTTCATCACTATCTCAAGTGGCTTGATCCTCATGAGGTCACTGACCCTTTCTCTGGTCCTCTCCGCTATCTTCTGGAGTATCATGACCTTACCTCCTTCGATGCAGTAATCAGTACCTTAAGCTTCTCAATTGCCGCTCCGCTGTCAATAATCTCTGAAGCAATGAGGATTCCCTCCCTTATAGTGTCAGAAACTCCAGCTATATACAGGCAGAGCGCTGCATTAAGTAGAACTACATCCCTTTTGGGACCTCTCTCAAGTCCCGAGAGTATCCTTTCGGTAATCACTGCATTCTCTTCAGGATTTCCTCCAACAAGGTCTTCCGGCATACAAAGCTTAAGTCCAAGCGCACGTGGGTCCAAAATGCCTGTTGTCAGCTTTCCGTCCCTTATCTCGCAGTACTTTGTTGTTGTAGTGAGGGTCGCCTCATCAAGTCCGTCCCCTCCGCAGATTACCATGCCTCTTTCTACTCCAAGGTTTGAAAGGACCTTTGCAAGAGGCTCCACCAGGTCCTCATGGTACACTCCCATTAGCTGTAGCTTTGCTCCGGCAGGGTTTGCCAGCGGTCCAAGAATGTTGAACACAGTCCTTATTCCAAGCTCCCTTCTTACGGGTGCGGCATGCTTCATGGATGAATGGTAACTTGGTGCAAACATGAAGCATATGCCGTGCTCTTCGAGTATTTCAGAAGCCCTTTCAGCTTCTGTGGTAATGTTGACTCCGAGGCATTCAAGCACATCAGCAGCACCGCTCTTGCTTGAGACTCCCCTGTTTCCATGCTTTGCAACCCTTACTCCTGCCGCTGCCACAACAAATGCTGTAGTTGTCGATATATTGAACGTGCCTGCAAGGTCTCCTCCGGTACCTACTATATCCATTGCGGCCAGGTCAGACCTGACCTTCAGTGCCTTTTCCCTCATGACCTCGGCAAATGCTGTAATCTCGTCTATGCTTTCTCCTTTAAGCCTTATGGCAGTAAGAAAGCTTCCAATCTGGGACGGAGTTGCAACTCCATCCATGATCTCCTCCATGGAGGTCCTTGCCATATCGTCATCAAGGTCTTTGCCATCCATCAATATTCCTATCGCTTCTTTTATCATTTGTATGTCCCTCCAAGAAAATTCACAAGTATCGTCCTTCCCATGGGTGTAAGTATCGATTCCGGATGGAACTGGACTCCATATATGCTGCAGCTTCTGTGCCTTACCGCCATGACCTCTCCGTCCTCTGTCTTCGCTGTAACCACGAGCTCATCAGGAATCGTGTCTCCAAGTGCTGCCAGCGAATGGTACCTTGCCGCCTCTATCTTTCCAGGTAGTCCCTTGAACAGAAGACAGCTGTTATCTACAGTTATTACCGACTGCTTGCCGTGCATGAGCTCCTTGGCATAGGATACTGTTGCACCGAAGGCCTCGCATATCGCCTGATGCCCGAGGCATACTCCAAGTATTGGCACCTTTCCTGCAAAATGCTTCACAGCCTCGATGCATATGCCTGCATCAGATGGCTTTCCCGGTCCCGGCGAGATTATGATCGCCCTTGGGTTCATCCTTTCAATATCCTCTACGGTCACCGCATCATTCCTCACAACCTGCACATCTGGATCTATTGAACCTATCAGCTGGAACAGGTTGTATGAAAAGCTGTCGTAATTGTCTATGAGAAGTATCATTTCAAACCTCCTGTGAGCCTTTTATGGCTTCGATCACTGCCCTCGCCTTGTTCGCACATTCCATGTACTCTGATTCCGGTACACTGTCTGCGACGATTCCTGCTCCGGATCTTACGAACACCCTGCCGTTCTTCTTGAAGGCAGTCCTAATCGCTATGCAGGTATCCATGTTCCCGCTGAAATCAAGGTAGCCTATGGCTCCTCCGTATAATCCCCTCTTGCAGTCCTCAAGCTCATTTATTATCTCGCACGCCCTGATCTTCGGAGCACCCGACAGCGTACCTGCCGGAAGCACTGCCTCGATTGCATCCATGGCCCCAAGCTCTTTCCTTATCTTTCCCTTTACCGTCGACCCTATGTGCATGACATGTGAGAACTTGAGCACTTCCAGATACTCTTCAACCTCAACCGTCCCAAATTCACTTATCCTCCCAAGGTCGTTTCTTCCTAGATCAACCAGCATATTGTGTTCAGCGAGCTCCTTTTTGTCAGCTAAAAGCTCCTCGGTCAGCGCCTCATCCTCAGCAGCATCCTTCCCTCTTGGTCTTGTGCCTGCAAGTGGGAAGGTCTTCAGCTCTCCGTCCCGAAGCGTCACCAGAGTCTCTGGTGATGCTCCTGCTATTTCCATATCGTCGCTCCCAAGATAGAACATATACGGAGATGGATTGGTCGTGCGAAGCATCCTGTAGGTGTCAAAGAGACTACCTTCCGCTTCCGCATGCATCCTGTTTGAAAGTACCACCTGGAAGATGTCGCCCTCCCTGATATGCTCCTTAGCCTTCTCCACCATGGAGCAGAATTCATCTCTCCCATGCATCTGCTGAAATATCGAATTAAGCTTTAATCTTGGCTTCACAGCCTTCTCACCATTTCTAATGATTTCAATTATTCTGTCGATCTCCCTGCAGGCTGCCATATATCCACTTTCCATTTCCCTTGAATCAAAACTGACTATCACTGAGATCTTTTGCCTCAGGTTATCAAATGCTATGACCTTGTCAAAGAGCATCAGATCAACATCCTTAAGCCCCTCTTCATCCCTTGCGTCAAGCACCAGGCTTCTTTCCTGGTACTTAAGGTAGTCATAGGAGAAGTATCCTACGAGGCCACCTGAAAATGGAGGCAGGTACGGAAGATTTGGACTTGCATTATCCATTAGTATTCTCCTGATATGCTTCCCAGGCTCCATGGAAAATGTCTCATACCCCTCTTCCCCTGTGACCTTGAGGTTACCGTCTGTACAAGAGACTTCAAGCTTCGGATCAAAGCCAAGGAATGTATACCTTCCCCAATTCTCTGGATTCTCCATGCTTTCAAGTATGAAGCAGTGTCTGCTCTTCGCCATAAGCGCTGAAAGCACCTCCATGGGAGTCCTTATATCTGAAAGTATCTCTCGGCTCACTGGTATCCTTCGATACTGTCCAGCCAACTTCATTGCATCTTCAATTCCCGGTTTGTACATCATTCCACCTCCAAATAAAAAAGCCCGCCCCTGACAATCACTGTCAAGGGCGGGTCTAAACCACGGTGCCACCTTGCTTCACACAGGTATGCGAATTAAGCCTGTGCAATCTTTGCGGGATACTGACATATCCCCGGCAACTCACGTATGCCCTACGTCACAGGATACTCGGATCACTCCTTTCGCTGTGCCCTCTGTGGCCCATTTAACAGTCTGCGTTCTGCCGGAATCTCAGCTTACCCGGTTCTCTGTAAGTGCACGGTCTGTTTTTATCCCCACGTCTCAGGTTTGTGATATTGAATTAACACATATTATTGCAGGATGTTTCCATATTGTCAATATAATTTTCAGATTTTTGAAATTTCGTCAATAATCGTGGTATTATCTGAACACACAGCATTATGCTGCCTAAATCAGCAGTCATTATGATTGATATTACTCGAAGCACCATCAATATGCCCTGTACCAATAAAGAACCTGACTCCATCTTAGAATGTTACTACCTTGTCAGCCCATTCAATCATCTCGACACAGTCGATCATGGTGCTTATCGGACATACATCCGTTCCATTCATGCCCCTTCCTTTCAGGCAGGTCCCGCAGGCAAGTATCTCGCCCTCAAGCTCGTTAAATGCCTTGACCTGCGCAGAAACATCATATTTCTCATGTGTCAAAAATTCAATCTCAACAGCCTCTCCCATGAGGAACACCTTCACCTCGTGACCTGTCTTCTTTGCTGTTACCGCAAATCTCATTGCATTCCACGACTTTTCAAATTCTTTTGTTTCGATAATTACTCCAATTTTCATTCATTCCTCCGTATTTATCTTTATAGTCTTCGCTCCATAGAAATTCGATACCTGGATTTCCTTAAACAACTCGAAATTCAGATGTTGCTCTATCTAATCATGTCACACTTTTCCATTTTGTAAAACTTACTTTTTACAAACTTCAAATTTTTCTTAGTTTGTAAAAGACGCATTTTACAAACTTTAGAAAATTTAAACAAAAAAGTTCTGAAACCTGCTTTGCCTAGTGATCTACATATTTTATTTTGAAATATGGTAAACACACCTGAAATCAGGAATATGTCTGCTTTGTCCACTCCGCTACACGAGGCGCGCCCCATAACACAAAGTATATCGAATCTGAGAAATCGTTCAATCCACGCACCCGCACGGGGTGCTACAAGGTCAATATCATAATAGGGACGTATTTTTGATGTTTCAATCCACGCACCCGCACGGGGTGCGACCTTGGTGTGTGCGGCATTGGCATCGTCCTCGTCGTTTCAATCCACGCACCCGCACGGGGTGCGACTCTGATCCAGGTATACGCCATACACTGCATACGGGTTTCAATCCACGCACCCGCACGGGGTGCGACAAGAATCTTGTGTTCATCAACGGCAGTCCAAAGGTTTCAATCCACGCACCCGCACGGGGTGCGACATGATTGATCACACCGAAGAAGGACGAGCTCGAAGTTTCAATCCACGCACCCGCACGGGGTGCGACGGCAGATGCTTGAGGATGAGACATGGCTTACAGCGTTTCAATCCACGCACCCGCACGGGGTGCGACCAGGTGCAGATGGTGGCTTCCTTGTACCTATTGTTTCAATCCACGCACCCGCACGGGGTGCGACAGTTAATGACAGAGTATATGCAGGTGCTTAAGCAGTTTCAATCCACGCACCCGCACGGGGTGCGACACGAAAAGGCGTTGCTCCCACAGATGAGACTGGGTTTCAATCCACGCACCCGCACGGGGTGCGACAACGGGGTTAGCAAACAGTTAACAAGATTGCAGGTTTCAATCCACGCACCCGCACGGGGTGCGACCAAATGGAAATCTGATTAAGGGGAGGCTGATATGTTTCAATCCACGCACCCGCACGGGGTGCGACCAGAGGAGTCGAGAACCTACTCACAGAAGCAGAGGTTTCAATCCACGCACCCGCACGGGGTGCGACCAGCAGCCATTGCCATCGGGGTACTCTTGTACAGTTTCAATCCACGCACCCGCACGGGGTGCGACATCCTTTGCAGCGATCCCAATTCTTTTACCATGCAAGTTTCAATCCACGCACCCGCACGGGGTGCGACCAGTGGTCTTGTAACATGGTTTAGCAGTCTTGATGTTTCAATCCACGCACCCGCACGGGGTGCGACCTCGGTATCTTCCTCTTCTGGCGCCTCCGGAGCTGGTTTCAATCCACGCACCCGCACGGGGTGCGACACGGTCATAAGGACCTTCTTTAGTTGGCTTGAGTTTCAATCCACGCACCCGCACGGGGTGCGACGTGGGATCCTGGACCATCAGGCCCTATTTGTTAGCGTTTCAATCCACGCACCCGCACGGGGTGCGACGCGGTGCTCTTGCGCAATAGTGTGTATCCTCTGTTTCAATCCACGCACCCGCACGGGGTGCGACTACCTTGGCTTGTATATCTCTCGTTCCTTGTTTGTTTCAATCCACGCACCCGCACGGGGTGCGACCAGATCAAATCAGCCTGGAATCAGGGTGCAACGTTTCAATCCACGCACCCGCACGGGGTGCGACCCTTGTTGCCAGTTTTTTTGAATACCTTTATTGGTGTTTCAATCCACGCACCCGCACGGGGTGCGACTGTTGACATGTCAAATCCGTCAATCATGCCAGTGTTTCAATCCACGCACCCGCACGGGGTGCGACAGCTTACCAGGTGGAACCTTCGACGAAGAGAAGGTTTCAATCCACGCACCCGCACGGGGTGCGACGAATACCTATTTTTATAAGTGGGTCAAAAGCGTGTTTCAATCCACGCACCCGCACGGGGTGCGACCTGTGGCGGTAACGGTTAATTCGTTATCTGTGGCTGTTTCAATCCACGCACCCGCACGGGGTGCGACTTATGGCGTACCGCTGATTGAGTGTCATGTTGCTGTTTCAATCCACGCACCCGCACGGGGTGCGACGCACTACGAGAGGCCATACATGACCTCAATGATGGTTTCAATCCACGCACCCGCACGGGGTGCGACCCTGATATTACTCCGTAGCCTGTCTTTTCGATGGTTTCAATCCACGCACCCGCACGGGGTGCGACAGTAATGCAATGAGGATCAGATAACAAATAAAAAGTTTCAATCCACGCACCCGCACGGGGTGCGACAAAGGTTATATGATATAACCTAAAATTAAGGCTCTTCTTTACTATATGTGGGT
>DIXH01000039.1:45561-54700 GCA_002428605.1 Clostridiaceae bacterium UBA6085 | reverse complement strand
AATCAGTGCTTCCAGCTCACTTTTTATTTTCATCCTTACAGAAAGACAAATGAAATTGTGACAAGACCGCATAATTCCATGAGTTGGTAATTTGAACAAATGAATCACGAATATCCTGATCAGTACTCCGCTATTTCAGGACGATCCTGTCCGGAAACGCCTGTTTTCTTGAAATATTCCACATCCTGTCTATATAGGCTGTGGTATAAACCTGCTCTATATGGTGATAGATCGCGGCTGCCTTATCAGTCAGCTCATATGTGTTGCCCTTTCTGGTCAGGAAACTAAGACTTTCAGCAATCGCCATCTCCATTTGGTACATGCTGTCCAAAGGAGCTCCCACGATCCTCCTGAATTTTTCAGGGTCTATCTTAAGAGCATAAGCGCTCCAGAATAGGAAATAGGCTGCCCGCTGGCGCTTTGTGAAATTAAGGGTCAGTGAAGTCGGGAGAGACCCTTCATTTACCCTGCTGATGTAGCCATCGATTGAAAATGTGTTTATTTTGAATATGTCCTTCAGAAGGCTTGTTGCGGAGACCCCGAAACCTAAAAATGTGTCCCTTGTGACTGAAGAGTATTTTTCGGTACCGCCCTTTGCGAAGGTCCATACAGAAGTCCTGTCAAGCTTCCTTTCACGGCAATCTGCTGCAAGGTTCTTCAGCATCCTCTTCTTCACCTTTTCAGGCATTGGCTTGTATGCATTGTCCGCAAAGGTGAAGTCGATGAAAGGATAGGTTGAAACCTGAGTGGCTCCGTTCGCAAAGGCTGTCCTGATGTCTTCCGAAAGTGTTACATCCGTCTGGCCTGGAATGGCAAAGATGAGGTCGACATCGATGACTTCAAAGCCATGGTCCCTGACCAGCCTCACCTTTTCTTCAAATGGCTCCCATCTCCTCCCAAGCTTCTCCAGACAGCTTCTG
This sequence comes from Clostridiaceae bacterium UBA6085, assembly GCA_002428605.1. Lineage (GTDB taxonomy): Bacteria > Bacillota > Clostridia > Clostridiales > Clostridiaceae > Youngiibacter. The sequence goes on along the minus strand of DIXH01000039.1, from coordinate 53,780 downwards.
TTGAAGGACTGGATCCCAAGGCTTACCATGGTGACACCGGCTTCAGTGAGCTTCCTGAGGTTCTCTTCGGTTATGTCTGTCGGATGGAGCTCCACACCAATTCCACCTTCAATGGTGAAATGCCCTTCAAGGCTTCCGATGATCTCCTTCAGGTCATCGATCATAAGTGCAGGCGTCCCTCCTCCGAAATACAGGCTCGTCACACGCTTTGGAACCTTCAGGTCCTTTGTCACAAGCTCTATTTCCTTCAGAAGTGCTGCCTTGTAAGCCTCTGCCCTCCTGGCATCATGTATCTCCTTGCAGTATGGACAGAAGCTGCAGAGGGACCTGCAGAACGGAATGTGGACATAAAGCCCAAGATCCTCCAGGTCCTCAAACTCAAGCTTGTTCTGGTATTTGCCTTCAAACACGAACGGTTTGAGGGACCTTGTAAGGGCTATCCTTAAAAGTGATGTGAGAAGCATCTCGATCCCTCCTAGATGTATCTTGAGTATGTTCGAAGCATGTCGAAAATGACGCGGACATGGCCTGAAAATACCAGCGAGAATTCTGCCGCGAAGAAGAATCCGCATTGGGAGCAGAGATTCGGGATTTCGATGCAGCGTCCGCAGGTCCACTGCTTTCCATTTTCCATCACAATGCACTGATGGCATGGAGTCATGAAGCTGTTGCCGATGATATAAGGGAACGCGCTCCTGAGATTGAATATTGGATACCCTTCATCGATCAGTCTTTCAATCCTGTCACAGCAGTCCTTTCTCTCGTCTCTTGTAAGCATAAGATCCTCAGTTCCAGGATATGGGGTGTGGAAGTTGAAGGAGATCGACTTTACGTTTTGTAGGCTCACTGCAGTTCGACATACTGTCTCAATATCCCCTTTGTTTATATTGTTTACAGCCATATAAATACAGATATTGTCTGAGAGTGAGTCTGTTATGTTTTCAAGGATAGTATCGTATGTATTTCCACGGATCTTGTTGTGGCTATCCCTTCCCCCGTCAAGGCTCACCATTATAAGGTCTGCTTCAGGCACCTCAAGCCTGAAGGTTCCGTTGGTGACAATATTCACCAGCAGGAATCCCATCCTCTTCGCTTCCATGACAAGGTCCCTGAGCGTGATTCCATGGTCCTGCCACAGGAATGGTTCACCTCCGTACAGGAAGAGAATACGGATCCCATCAGAGTACATTTTTTCCATGTCAGCCTTTATCCGGGAATACGGATAAATTACTGAAGTAATGTTTCCGACAGCGCAATGTCTGCAGGATAGATTGCACCTGTCAGTAAGGATGATGGACCCCATGAGAGGGTCCTTCCTTCTAAAAAGAACCGTTGTGATGCCAAAGTAGGCCAGTTCAAGGAATTGTCCTGGTTTCATGATATGCCTCCTGGATGTCACTTGCCTGGAGTTTCTTCAAGGTCAGCTTTTTTCTTCCTAAACTCCTCGGCATCGATTTCGCCCTTCGCATACCTCTCGCGAAGTATGGACATGGCATTGTCATCCCTGTTTTTTGGATTACCCATCCTGACAAAATATTTCTTGAACATCTTTGCGGCAATTACGATGACTACCGCCCAGAAAAGAAGATACATGGCCATGGAGGCCAATCCAAGCCACCAGGACTCCCCTCCCTGGAACAATTGGCTGCTGGGACCGTAGAAAGGATGCATATAAATCCCTCCTTATGATTTGGACAACACAAAAGCCGACCCAAGGGCCGGCATGCGAGCATGTGATTATTAAGCAACATTAAATGCGGGATCGCATTCACCATTCCCTCTCGGGAACTTGTCCTATGAGTCAAGTATAGGACTTTTGCGATCCGCCTGCAACTGTTCACTCTTTTGTGAACTACATTGCTGAATCATTTATAGTGGAGGTCTTAAAGTTCAGCACGGGGACCTTTCTAAGGTCTGCAAGCGCTGCATGTACCACAGCTGCAGGCAAGTAGGGAATTATTGACAGGATGATCGAGACCTCATAAATCAGGCCTGTTTTTGAAACCGGATCCCCTTTTAGGCGGCGAGCCATGGCGCTTAGCGCTATTCCATGTATATTGGCTGCAGTCATTATGCGGGCAGCGCCTAAAATCCCTTTTGCGGCAGCATCACCATATTGGGCAGTTAGCCGCTGCCATGATTCTTCCGTGGGATTGCCACGGCTGTCAGCATAATGCTGGGCGAAGAAGATAGCAATGGCTTCATCTTCAGGAACGCTGTCGGCATTACCTGAGAGCAGGTCACCTATCTCTTTGGCACTCATCCCTTTTTCAAGCGCCATCTTGGTATGGGCATAGGAACAGACTTCACAGCCGTTGACCTCAGTCACTGCAAGCATTATTCGCTCAATCGCATTTTGTGACAGAAGCTCTTTTTTGCGTGCCCAGGCAAGATGCCTGACACTTCTTACGGCTTTATACAATGACCTGTAGAACTCACTGTGGCTGTATATTTTTTTGTAGAATTCCTGTGACATGTTATCGGACTCCTTCCGGCAGGCATAAAGAACAAAGAACTGGATGATCAATGTGAGGTTTACTATACCTGATATTGTATCACGAAGACAGTACCCGGTAATCTGTATTCATTTATCATACTGAGTCCTTATCTGAACTCCCATAAGCCTTGCCCCATCTTTGGATTCCATTGAAAGTATGGCAGGCTCGGTAATGAAGACCTGATTTTCCTTCAAGACTGAGGTTTCATCATTTTTTCGAAGCAATACCTCGCCTTTTACAACATAGAACATGACGTAGGTTTCCATATGGCACTCAGGAATACTATCACCGGCTTCCAGCACTATAACACGTGTCTTGAACAGGTCATTCTGGAAGAATACATTGGCCTGTCTGTTTTCATAACCATCTGCTTCAAGGCTCATCAGGTCAAATATCTCCATTAACTTCACCAACCTCATACCTGAACTTTTTGCCATAGTCTATCGCATCCTTCGGGCATACGAGCTCGCAATTAAAGCACTGATGACAAAGCATCGAGTTGATTTCAGCTTTACCGTTCTGAGGCAATACCAGTATTGCCTGTGAAGGGCATGCTTTCTCACATAGCTTGCAGCCTATGCATTTTTCCTGGTCAACTCTTCTTGAAAAGAAAGCGAACCTTCCTGCAAAGCCCTGCAATATCCCAAAAGGGCAAATCTTGTTGTGAAAGACCTCCGGCTTGTATCTTAATGTTACCAGTACTGAAAGCACAAGCAGGTATAGAAGGACAGGGATGTTCAATCCGGTAATCTTTTTAAGTGCTGCCATTGAAGCAACGCTGGCAAAAAGCACGACCCATCCCAGCCAGCCGCTCTCAAGCGCTTTGGGAGTGCCTTTGAGCTTTATGCCGAGCTTCTTGTCGACCCACTCGGTAACGATCATAAGTGTATTCATCGGACAGATCCATCCGCAGAATATCCTGCCAAAGAACAATGCGGCAACAAGGCTGACGCCGAAGATACCTAACCACAGCACTGGAGTACCCTTCGACATTATGACTAAGAATAATATTAGGAAACCGATCCTGATCAAATTGATCTTAAGCTTTTTTGTATTCATTCGTTATCCTCCATTTTTTCGATTCCAAGCTCAGCATATCTTCCGATAAGCCTTTCTATGCGTGCTTTCCTCATTCTCATGATCCTTATCCTCTGATCAAGTTCTGCTTTTCCATACTCAGATATCCTGTAGACTCTTCTCTTTGGGCCCTGCCCGCCTTCTTCCCAGAATGATTCTACCAGCTTTTCCTTCTCCATGTTCCTTAATGTCCTGTAAAGTGTGCTTACATTCAGTTCTTCTTCAGAAAAACCGAAGTATGAGAGCTCCTCGACAAGTCCATACCCATAACCTACATCATTATAGAGAAGCAACAGGAGACATACCTCCAGGAACCTTTCCATTTTGTGGCTTTTGTTGTTTAAAATCAGACCGTGTTCATCACTCATCGGCTACCTCCAGAATCTTACTATGTACATAGTCAATATAGTCATATTGCATATAGTATAAAAGTTATTATGGTCAAAGTCAATAAAAAATACCGGCATCAGGGATGATCCCGATTGCCGATATCCATATGATCGTGTAAAGAGTGGGGCTTCAAGGAATTGTAGTTAATCCTCAATAAACTTGAAGCCATCCACCAAATACCTGCCATTTTCATTTTCGATCCTGATCAATCCAGTGACTACCTTCTCAGAAGAGCTCCCATCCTCATATCTAAAGGAGACTTTCGCAGAAAACCTTAGTGTGCCCTCAATCTCATTATCTGCCTCGCTGAAACTGTAATCATCCGCTTCGGCCTTTGTTATTTGGGACTCAAGTACATCGAACTTCGGTAGGATCCTGTTGGAGATCAATGCAATCTTACCTTTTTCAGTAAGCTGATTTATGAAGTTATCTGAGATGAAGGCTTCAATTTCGGCTGGAGGATTCGCCGAATTGAGGAGGTCTTTAATTTCCTCCTTGTTCTCGTATTGAGCATAATATGAACTAATGAACATACTTGCTGCTTTCTCTTTATCACTAACACTGCATGCGTATAAAGATATTGTCATAGTTATGGATAATAGCATTATAAGGAACTTTTTCACTTAAGCACTCCCCTTTTTCCTGAATATTGAACATGTCTACATTAATCAAGCTGATTCCTGCTGTTTAGGAAGAAATGATACCTTCCAAATGTTTCCTGAAGTCTTCCTAAGCTTGAATATATGCATGTCACTTCCGGTGCCCTAGACTATGACAGCCTCATCCCGTTTATCTCAACTTCACCTATTGAGTATGGGACGAACAGGTCATCTGTGACATCCTGCCATCTTTCCCGGAAATCTCAAGGCTCCATCCGTCAATGCCGGACTCAGTATCATAAAGCAGGTACTGGGTCTCAGCATCGAAATCGATGAGGGTCTGGATATTCAGACTGGCTACACTTAAAGGTTCAAGGCACTTGGGTCCTTTGACGACCTGAGCAGGTTCCGAAGCTCTGCCGTCTCTTCTGTCATTACCGGTAAAGGCTTGCTGACGCAGGCCGTTAAAGGAATAAATGAAATCAGCACTGCAGGAAGCATATGGCGCTTTCTCATATGGCCCACGGTCTTATCAGTATTTAATATGATTATATCATAAACAATTTTATTGCAATACTGTGAATATAAAGTGATTGAAGATGATGTTGGGCTGATATTAACAAACAAGAATGGCCGTCTGTACAGACGGCCAAATTGAGTTCATATTTATTTAGTACTGGGTTCCAATCTGTGGAGTGGAAACCACCTCATATATTTCGGTGAAGGTTGCGGTGGAGTATGCCTTGACCCAGGGGTCCAGGAATCCGAGGGCAAATGCGCTTACCATGTACCAGCCTATAAAGGAAAGGTCGGTTACAAGCATCGCTCCCTTGCTTCCGAAGGTCATCCTTGAGGACAGATCCTGTGCGTCCTTCTGCTTCATGGAAGGATTCTCAGCAAGTATCCATGGCACGTAGTAGTATTCATAGGACTTAATGATTCCGGGAATGATGAAGAGCAGTGTCCAGAGGAATATCTTCAGGTTCGTTATGAATATTGCCGATACGATGTTCATGTAGCTTCCATCGCTGAAGACGGAGAACAATACTCCAAGGTCAGCCCTGTCCTTGTTCCTTGAGACTGTGAGGAAATATCTTGAAAGCCCCACTATGATGGGTCCGCCAACGAAAATGGAGATCAGAAGACCTGCAAGTCCTGCCAGTGATCCAAGCCAAAGGTATGGTAGGCTTAGCAGCCAGTTGAAATCCTTGTCCACAACACCTGGAACACCTTCTCCAACATTGAAGTCCCACTTGAAGTTGCCGACTTCGATCGATCTGTTGATCGAGTCGCTGCTGTAGGTTGAAGCGACATCAATGAAGTTTTTGCCTGCGAGTACCATGTATATGAGGGCAGCTATGCCAGCCATGAGGAAAATTCCCTTTAGCGAAGCCTTCGCCCTCATCTTCATCTCTTTTCTGTCCCAGGTCATTCTAACCTTCCCCCTCTTTTGCCACAAGAACTGCGAATGCGATGGAATTGAGCTTCACTCTGCTTGAGTCAGCCCTGGAAACGAGCACTATCGGAACCCTGGCACCAAGGACAAGCCCTGCGCTGTCCCCTCCTGCCAGGTATGTCATTGACTTTGAAAGGATATTCCCTGATTCCATGTCAGGAACAAGCAGCAGGTCCGCGTCTCCGGCCACAGGGCTCACATAGCCCTTTATCTTTGCAGCTTCTTCAGATACTGCAAGGTCGAAGGAGATCGGCCCTTCTATTATTATGCCCTCAAAGCCTGGCTTTCCCGACATTTCCTTCAGGGCCAGCCCGTCAAGAGTGCTCTGGAGCTTAGGGTTCACCTTCTCAACTGCACTGAGGCAGGCTACCTTGAATGGGCTTATCCCCAAAGAGTCTGCCAGGGTCTTCGCATTCCTTATCATTACGCTTTTTTCAGATAACCCGGGGAACATGACGACTCCACCGTCCGAAACCATGAGGAGCTTGCTCCTGTCCCTGAACTCGAAGGTCATGACATGGGAGAGTAGTCCGCCATCCTTGACGAGCCCTTCATTGAGGACCGCCTTAAGAATAACCTTCGTATCAACGAAGCCCTTCATGAGTATGGCTGCACGGCCTTCGCTGACAGCCCTGCAGGCTGCCTTACAGGCCTCCTCATCAGTACTGCAATGCACTATTTCGAAGTTATTTGCAGATGATCCGATGTCAGCCAGGATGTCCATGATTTTCTTCTCATCACCATATAGGATCGGCTCAACTAATTTTTCTGAAGCAGCACTCAGCATGGCTTCAAGCACTTCCCTGTCGCCTGCACAGGCGACGGCAGTCCTGATGTTCTGACCTTTAGTGAATTTGATTATTTCGGACATGGTTCTCATTGTTTCGCCCTCCGAAGTTTCATATGCTTACATTCAGATTATACATAAGTATTGTTAAAAGCGAATTAAAACCATATATGTCTTAGTAGTTTATAGATGACTCCTGGATAGATGCGATGTCCTTTGACCCTGTAAGAAGCATCGCTCCCCTGAGCTCAGAACGTATCTTCTCCGCATATAGGGAAACTCCTTCAGAGCCACCACCGATGGCATACTGGGCGAAAGGTCTTCCGATAAGCACACCGTCTGCACCAAGCGCGAGCATCTTGAATACATCAACGCCTGACCTGACACCTCCATCGACGAAAATGGCAGTCTTCCCTTTGACAACCTCAGCAATGGCACTTAGTACGCTGCAGGTTGCCGGAGTGCTGTCGAGAACCCTTCCGCCATGGTTTGACACTACAATGGCATCAGCACCTGCCTGGACTGCAAGAAGAGCTTCACAGGGAGTCATGATGCCCTTTATTATGAATGGTACCGTAAGGGCAGCCTTTATCTCCTTGAGGTCATCAAGGGTCTTTGGGTCAACCCTGTGGCCATGCATCTTCAATGTGTCAAGACCGCAGGAATCTATGTCGACTCCTATTGCAATGGGGTCGGACTCCATTGCAAGGTCGATCCTTGACAGGAGCTCCTCGTTGTCCCATGGTTTTATGAAAACAATTCCTTTGACCTTCTTTTCCTTGAGGACTGATATGTTCTCCTCGATGAATGACTTGAAGGCAGAATCCCCGACCATCGGAACTATTCCGCTGTCCCTTGAGCCTTCGATAAGCCCGGTTATATATTCTCTCTCAGTCATCTTGTTTCCCATATTTATAGCGACTCCTGTGACTGGAGCTGGAAAAACAGGGAACGGCATCCTTATACCGAAAAACTCAGCTGTTGTATCAGGCTCCTTCACTTCATGCATTGACTTCATGTTGAGAGTTATTTTCTTAAGTTCGTTGTAGTTGTTCATGAATGATGAGCCTGTGCCCTTACCTCCCATGCCTGGGACTTCACCTCTGCATGCAACTCCGTTGCACTCAGGGCACATCCTGCACTGCGGCATCATAAGTTCCTTTGCCTTTATCGATACTTCCTTTAAATTCATATAATCATCCTCCAATAATCATTCTCATCATATACTTCTATCCCGTTTTCTTGAAGAAGTTCACAGGCTATTCCATTGCCTTCAACTAATATTCCGCCAAACGTTCCGTCATAGACCGTACCTTTGCCGCAGGAAGGGCTCCTTGCCTTGAGGATTGCCTTTGCTGCACCCGATTCCAGACAGAGCTTCAGCACTTTCTCGGCACCTGACCTGAATTCAT
>DIXH01000039.1:37665-45447 GCA_002428605.1 Clostridiaceae bacterium UBA6085 | reverse complement strand
GGCCTTGATTTCTTTACGTGCGGGTGGTTCCTCAGCATCTTTCCTATTTCATCCTTCAGAACTCCGGTGCCCATGCCGTGGATTATAGTGACCTCTGTAAGACCCCCCAGGCTGGCTTCATCCAGATACATATCCACCCTGTAGGTTGCCTCGCCGGAGTCAAGGCCCCTCACATCGCATGATGAGGAGACGGCCTTGAGGTTCAGTCTGACTTCCCTTTTCCTTATCTGTTTCTGTTCCTTCGTTTCCTTGGCTTCAAGCAGGTCGCTCATATGGACGTTCATCTTCATGATTCCTGCCTGGACCTGGACATTCCCGTCCCTGTCTGGCCTTGTGAGCACCGTTACCCTCTGGTTGAGTGTCGCAAGCAGCACATCGCTTCCCGGTGTAAGGTCCTTTGCAGCAGTACCCTTGACACGCTCCTGTTCCCTTTCCTCAGATCCCTGGCTGTCAAGGCCTGTCTGGATCTTTTCCCTGATACCCTGGAGCTTTTTCCTTCCTTCGGTGCTGTAGCCTGATTTTTCAAGCTCGCGAAGGTCCTTGAGTATCTCATCAGCCTTTTCCTTGGCTTCCCTGAGATATCTTCTGCCTTCCCTCTTTGCATCCTGAAGTGCGTTCTCCCTGATTTCGTCTATCCTGGACAGCTTCCTGTCCAGTTCCTCCTGCTTCCTTTCCAGGGCGACCCTGAGCGCCTTTGCTTCCTCTGCCTCACGTGTAGCCTTCATGCTGTCTGTCTGGAGGTTTTCAAGAAGGTCCTCAAACTTAAGGGTCTCGCTGTCAATGAAGCCCTTCGAACGTTCGACTATATAATCAGGCAGCCCGAGCCTCTTGGATATGAGGAACGCATTGGATTTTCCCGGAACGCCGATAAGCAGCCTGTAGGTAGGCCGGAGGGTCTCGACATCAAACTCCACAGACGCATTGACGGTTCCGGTGCTCTTCAGCGCATATACCTTCAGCTCGCTGTAATGGGTCGTGGCAATGATCCTAACCTTGCGTTCCTTCAGTGTGTCCAGTATGGCTGCAGCAAGGGCGGCACCCTCGGTAGGGTCAGTGCCTGCTCCCAGCTCATCAAAGAGCACCAGTGACCTGTCATCTGCCTTGTCGATTATTGAAACGATGTTGGTCATATGGGACGAGAAGGTAGAAAGGCTCTGCTCTATGCTCTGCTCATCACCGATGTCGGCGTAGATCTCCTGGAAGTTGCCTATTGATGAGCCCTCATTCACAGGTATCAGTATCCCTGCCATAGCCATGAGGTGAAGAAGCCCCACTGTCTTCAGTGTGACAGTCTTGCCTCCTGTATTCGGGCCTGTAATTACTATTACCGTATGGTCGCTTTTCATGTAGATGGTGGACGGAACCACCACATCCTTTGGTATCAACGGATGCCTTGCCTGGACCAGCTCAAAGGAAAGATCATCCTTGACCTCGGGCCTTGTCCCGTCAACAGACATGGAATACTTCGCCCTGGCGAATATCATGTCCAGCTCATATATTGTATCTGCATTCCTTGTTACACCTGCAATATTCGACTGTACCCTGCCCGAAAGCATCCTGAGGATCCTCTCGACCTCTGCCTTCTCCTTGAGCATGAGCTCCTTGATGTCGTTGTTCAGGTTCACGAGGCTCATGGGCTCGATGAACAGCGTCTGGCCGGTGGCGCTCTGGTCATGGACCAGGCCCGGGACGCTGCCCTTGTGTTCAGATTTTACAGGCAGAACGTACCTGTCACCGCGTACGGTATAAAGGTTGTCCTGCAGGAATTTTTCGTTGGACCTGACAAGCGACTGGATCTTTTCCTTGACACTGGCAGTCTTGTCCTTCAGTGCTCTCCTGATTCCAAACAGCTCTGTGCTCGCCTTGTCCGAGACTTCATTTTCGCCGATTATCGCTGTGAATATCTCATTTTCCAGCACCTTGAAGGGTGTTACACCGTACAGGATATCCCTCAGGCGGCTGTAGCTGTCAGAGGAACCGACGTATTCCTTGAATTCCCTGCTGCTCTTCAGTATGTTTGCTATCCTCAGGAGTCCGGAGGCTCCTGTAGAGCCTCCCTTTCCTATGAATTTCAGTGTGTCCCTTACATCATAGATGCCCTCGAAAGGTGCTGCTCCCTTGGAATAAAGGAGAGATGCGGCCTCCTCTGTCTCCGACAGAGACCTTTCGATATCCTCCCTGTGCTCGTATGGCTCCATCCTGGATATCATATCCGCTCCTGCGGAGCAGACCGCATACGATTTGACCTTCTCAATTATCTTGAAATACTCGAGCTTTTCCATGCTCTTCCTGTTCACTATTCAACACCTCTCTTGTAATGTCCCCTGTTGAAGTCTGGTGTGCTGAAGGCTCTTTCCGCAAGGAACGCGCTGACAAGCTCAAAGGATTCGTCATGGCCTTCCGTGGTAAGGTCCATCCTGAAGGAAGAGAAGCCAATGAACTTCAAATCACTGACAGAGTCAAGTATGTTCTTCGGTTTGGAATTCATTATGAAGCTCCTGCAGAACCAATCCGTCATTACCCTGAATTCCTCACCCATCCTGTCCTTCAGTGAGTAGCTGTCCCTCATGCAGGCCTGGTTGCAGGCTTTCTCACTTGTCATTCCTCCAACCGCAGCACCCACAGGGCAGTATTCGCTGTGCATCAGCTCCTGTTTTCCATAAAGGATGCACATCAGGGCGTCCTTTCCTTTAAGGTCCTTCAGTTCAGACCTGTTGAGCTCCTCGCTGACAGTGCCTCCTGAAATGTCGCTGCCGAAAATTTCAAGGCTTGAGCTGTTGAAAAGGTTCAGCTTATAGTCCCCTATTACAGGGCAAATGCCTTTTAACGCCCTGATAAGTCCCATGTTGGAGGTGAGTACGCCTCTTATGCGGCCATTTTCGGCAAGCCTCCTCACTGAAGCAAGGACCATGTCAAACTCGCCCTTCAGTATCGATGAAGCCCTCAGGTAGAACCTTACATCAGGATTCTCACCTGCCAGGGCTTCAAGCGACTTCAGGTCCACATACTGTCTGCCCCTGTACCAGGGGTAAACAGCTATATCCAGCACACCGGCATCAAGTGCAGCCTTGACCTGATCGGTCGTGGCGGCAACCACAAGCTTCGATGGAAGAACCGGAGCTGATACTATGACAGCAGTGCCGGATTTCTTCCTTTCCGGTGCAATCCTCTTTGCAGATGATATCCGGTATGCAAGCAGCTGATCAAGGAGGTCACGCCTCATTGCATTCAGCTCTGAAACCGGCAGGAAGCCATCCTCGAAGACATCAGGAACAAGCTCTGAAATGAAGTATGGTCCCTCCGTCTTTTTCATGGCTTCTTTGATCCTGTCAAGGCTCAGTGGTGCCTTAACTGCAGTCTCTACAAGTCTTGACGAAGCCTTGAAGACTCTTCCGTCGAATTCTGCGCTTATTTCAGCTTCCCTGCCCGGTGCGAAGATCAGCCTTGCAGTAACAGGAAGCTTCCTTCCATACATGTTCTCGTAGCTTTTTGAAAGCTCCTCCATTAGTCCCTTGTCAAGGGTCTTGTACAGGGTGCCTGAAGGCAGCCTCCTGCTGCTGTCAAGCTTTATGGTATCCCCTTTTCCTGCCGATTCGACGGTTTCCCTTCCTGAATACATCCTCGAGACTGTCTGACCCTCGTCACCGACCCTTACACCATCACCCTTTGACAAAGGCTTCCTGAGCTTTATGGTTCCGTCTGGAAGCACTGTACCTATCTCAAGTCCCGCATTCTTCGGATTCTGGAAGGCCATCATGTCCCTGCCATGCCTGCCCTTGAACCAGCCGTCTGAAAAGCCCTCCCTGTTGAAGACCTGGAGCAGCTCTTCGCGGTGCTTCGGGTCGGACTTGCCGTCGAGCTCCGCCCTGAAGGCACGGACAGTTTCGGCGACATATTCCGGCTTCTTCATCCTACCCTCAATCTTCAGGGACGATGTCCCGGTAGCCTTGATATCCCTGATCATGTCTATTGCTGTTATGTCCTTGGGGCTCATGAGATATGCCGATGCAGCCTTTTTCCCTTCAGAATCCATCAGGTCATATGGAAGCCTGCATGGCTGTGCGCATCTTCCCCTGTTGCCTGACCTGCCTCCAAGTATTGACGACATGAGGCACTGTCCCGAATAGCTTATGCAGAGTGCACCATGAATGAAGATCTCCGTTTCGACCCCAAGGTCAATGCTGATATGCCTTATCTCTTCCAGGGACAGCTCCCTGGCAAGGACGATCCTTTTTATCCCATTTTCAGTGAACCATAGCGCGCCTTCACCGTTGTGGACTGAAAGCTGAGTCGACGCATGAAGCTCGAAGTCCGGAAGAGTCCTCTTAAGGTTTGATACAAGTCCCAGGTCCTGGACGATCAGAGCGTCCACTCCTATCCTGTAAAGAAATTCAGCATAGGAAAGGGCCTCATCCATTTCGCTGTCCTTGATGAGGGTGTTTATCGTTATATATACCCTGACTCCGTAACCATGGCAGTAGTCAACTGCCTTTTCAAGCTCTTCATCGTCAAAGTTCGAAGCATATGCCCTTGCAGAGAATCTTGTACCGCCGAGGTACACCGCATCGGCACCGTTCTGAACCGCCGCAACCATAGCTTCTGTACTCCCCGAAGGAGCAAGGAGTTCTATCTTATCCAATCCATTCAACTCCAAAATTTATTTCCCTATAAATTATACCACACGAACAAGGGACAGGCACAAAACCCTTGTGCCTGTCCCTTCACAGAGAGCGCATTAACTTCTCATAAGGATCAGTCTTCGCTTGTCAACGCAGAGATGGAAGCCAGCATTATTTCCATTACCCTGAGGCTTGCTGTTATCATGATTCTCACAGTGCCCTCTGATTCGATATACTGCGTGGTCATCTTTGACCTTCCGTACTCCGATGGCTTTGAGTTCATGAGCGCCGTTACCGTGTTCACGATCCTCAGAGCTTCGCTGTGGTCAAGGACCTCTATGTCTACCACTGAAGATACGGTTATCTTCCTCTCGTCTCCATCGAAGCCTGATTTCCTGATTGGCTCCTTCTCGGATCCTCCTGTGAATACAGACAGGTCATGACCAGTCACCCTCCAGCCTTTTCCGACCTTTGAGGCCTTCAGCTTGCCTTCCCTTATGTATCTCTGTATGGTCTTGGGATGCATGTTAAGCATCTCTGAAATCTGTTCAACGGTGTAATACTTCTCGTTCATTTCCTAAAACTCCTTTTATTTGGTATTGATGTAATTATAGGTAATAATAAGGAACAATGCAATAGGATTTATAAACATTCGTAAATCATTATAAACTGATAGGTATGCTTGACTAATGGTCAGCAAGGCTGCAGCTATTTTGCACATCCGGCAAAATCTCCTCAGAAATACTGAGAACCGGGATTGGATTCATTGCAGTTCGGGTAGTCCTTATTGAGGCGCCAGGAGGTTTTCTGATTCTGAAAATTGGATGAAAGATGGCTACTTGAGTTGCAAAGGTGTCATGATAAGGTGTAATCTCTATAAGTATGGAATTTTTAAACTGTTGCGAGGTATGAAATATGGATATTTCTATAATATTAGATACGATGATGGTGCTATTCGGGATAATGGCCCTCGGCTATGGGGCAAACAGGGCCGGAGTCCTTGACGAGGTGTCAAACGGAAGGATTTCAAGGCTTGTTATTAGCGTCACTACACCGCTCATGATCATCAAGGCCGTATTCAGCGAATCGCTTACCGGCGATAAATCTGATGTAGTGATAATTTTTCTGTTGGGTCTCGGGATGTACACCATACTTCCCATATTTGCCAGGATAGCTGTCAGGCTGCTGCGTGTGAAGCCTGATGATTCAGGCACCTATGAGATGATGCTCATTTTCGCAAACACAAGCTTCATAGGTTATCCGATCATGAAGTCCCTGTTCGGTGACTGGGCTGTGTTCTACAGCTCGATCCTCAACATGCCGTTCAATTTCCTCGTATTCACATATGGGGTCTATCTGGTTTCAAGGAACTCAAAGGACAGCATAAGGTTCGGAATCAGGGAGATACTGAATCCTGGCGTTGTTGCCTCCCTTGTCGCACTTCTCCTGTACTTTACAGGTATCAGGCTTCCTTCAGGGATCATCAGTATCATGGGCCTGGTCGGAGACACGACCGTACCGCTCTCAATGCTTGCAATTGGGTCATCCCTGGCACTCATTCCGGTGAAGGACCTCTTCAGGGAGCCAAGGATTTATGTTCTGTCGGCGATAAAGCTGCTGATAATGCCCTCAATCTGCTACCTCCTGCTCAGCATGGTCCTGAAGGACCAGTTCCTTGTAAACATGATTACCATAAACGTCGGACTTCCGGCTGGCACAATGACTGTAATGATAAGCAACCAGTACAATGGCAACACCAGGATGGCTTCCATCGGAGTCTTCATAACCACACTGGCATCGGTAGCTACAGTCCCGCTCATCGCATACCTGTTCATGTCGTGATGCAAAATGATTGGAAAACAAAAGATCCCGGTACCAGCCTCTGGTCCGGGATCTTTGCTATGGATTGGTGCTTCTTGCCTTTTCCCTGATGACGGGATTTCGTTCCTTCTTGTCCTTGACCTGGTTGATCTGCGTATCGAAGAGCTTCTTCTGCAGGTCCAGTACCTTGTACTTGTATGACTGGAGCTCGAATTTCAGCTCCTTGTTCATCTTGGAGATATGCTCGTTGTCGTCCCTGTATTCACGGGCGCTTTCCGAGGTAAGATGAAGCTCGGTCTCGAGCCTCTTGATCTCCTTGTCCTTTGCAAGCAAGTCGCCGCCTTCGCTGTTCTTTCTATCTTCCAACGCTTTTACAAGGCTATCGTTCTCGCTTCTTAGCCTCTCGACCTCAAGCTTCAGGTCGGATATTTCCCTGCTAAGGGATGCTGCACCGCTTTCAACGCTCCCCGCCTGGGACTTTACGGACGTAAGCTTGTCCTCCGCCTTCAGCTTCTCATCAACAGCATTCATAGCTGCAAGCACTGCAGCCGACTGGGTGCTGATCATGTAATTCTTCTCAAGTATCGACTCGATCATCTTGTTCACTGTCGTTCCAACCTTGCGCAGATGCTCCTCGGTCTCATTGCCCTTGATGCTGTATTCAGTTCCGTTGATCCTCATGGTGACCCTGTTCAAAGAAAGACCCCCCTTTAAATTGACCCGCTTTAAGTTATATGATACACATTTGGCCGGACCTCTGCAACCTTCAGGAAAATTTAACATTAGTGCATTTTGTCGATTTATCAATACATGCCTGTATGAAAGAGCACCGAAGTGCTATGATGAAACAAAGGAGTGATCTTATGAAGCATACTATATCAAACGGGAAAATTGAAGCGACCTTTGAGGACCGCGGTGCGGAGCTCCTGAGCATCAGAGATGCTGAAGGTGAGGAATTCGTATGGCAGGGAGAAAAGAAATACTGGGCATACCATGCCCCGCATCTCTTTCCTGTTGTGGGAAGGCTCATAGATGACACGCTTCATCATGAAGGCAGGCACTTCAATATGGTGAGACATGGATTTGCCAGGGTCTCTGATTTTGAGGTTGCAGCCTCCACCTCTGACACAGTATCATTCAGGTTGGCTTCAAGCGATGATACCCTCAAGGCGTATCCATTCCGGTTCGAGTTCTTTGTGACCTACAGGATCAAAGAAGTCAGCCTTGAAGTTGAATACAGGGTCAAAAACAGGGACGATGGCCCCATATGGTTCTCAGTGGGCGGACATCCAGCATTTCTTGCGCCGAGGAACGAAGGTGAAGAGTTTACGGACTACTACAT
>DIXH01000039.1:0-37656 GCA_002428605.1 Clostridiaceae bacterium UBA6085 | reverse complement strand
CTGGTATTAGGTGACCTGAGCGAAAACACCGTCTGGCTAAAGTCAACAAAGAGCAATAAGGCCATAAGGTTCGATTTCCCCGGGTTCCCGCTCCTCGGAATATGGACGAAGACCGGAGGTGCACCCTTCATCTGCCTCGAACCATGGTTCGGCCACGCTGATTATGAGGATTTTTTCGGTGACTTCAGCCATAAGGAAGACAATGTAAGACTTGATAAGGATGGCGAATTCAGGGCATCCTTCACCATTACACTTGAGTAGGAAAGCAAAGAAGCGCATGATCTGCGCTTCTTTCTTTTGAAATATTAAATGAGGTTGTGATCTAGAAGGTCGCACCTATCCTGTAAATGCCAAATTCCCTGTGTCCCAGTTCCTCTGCCTTGACCAGCTTTCCGTTTGAAACTTCAACTATCATGTCAAACAGCTCCCTGCCGACTTCCCTTATAGTCTTTCCTTCAGAAATGACGCTTCCGGCATTGAGGTCTATGTTGACCTTCATCCTGTCATATGTCTCAGGATTGCCTGTAAGCTTGATCACAGGGGCTATGGGACTTCCGGTCGGAGTACCCCTTCCGGTTGAAAATACAATTATCTGGGCCCCGCCGGCAATCATGCCGGTTATGGAGTCAATGTCCTCTCCGGGAGTATCCATGAAGTAAAGGCCCTTCTTTGATGATGGAAGGAGCTCTCCGTATTCAAGGACACCCTCAAAATCGCTGTCCCCTGCCTTGAACATGCAACCAAGGGACTTTTCTTCGATGGTTGTAAGCCCTCCTGCAATGTTTCCCGGAGTAGGCTGTGTACCTCGCAGGTCTGAACCCATTGCGATAGCCTTCTTCTCCACGTCATCGACCATCTCAAGGAACCTCTTTCTTGCCTTCTCGTCATGGAATCTCTTTTCGAGAAGGTGCTCAGCGCCTATTACCTCTGTTGTCTCACTCAGTATACAGCTTCCGCCATGACCGATGAGAAGGTCCGAGGCAGCTCCGATAACCGGATTGGCTGTGATTCCTGAAGTGGGGTCGGATCCTCCGCACTCAAGCCCAAGTATGAGTTCGCTTATGTCGAATTCGCTGACTGCTGCTTTTTTCGCCTTTTCAGCTATCTCCAGCAGCAGCTTCACACCTTTTTCGATCGTATTTGGGGTACCGCCCTCATCCTGGATGATTATTGTTTCAAGCGGCTTTCCAGTGTCCCTTATTCCATCCGAAATTATATTTGCCTGTATGCCCTCGCAGCCAAGACCTACAACCAGGACTCCACCCACGTTAGGGTTCCTGCCGAAGCCGATGAGTGTCCTTATAGTCTGGACCAGGTCAGAGCCCACCTGACAGCAGCCATGCTGGTGAGGAATGGCTACTGCACCTTCAATCCGTGCAGCTATCCTTGAAGCAGTCTCAGAGGCGCAGACTGAAGCAGGTATTACAAGAATATGGTTCCGTATTCCGAAGCTTCCGTTTTCCCTAACATACCCTTTGATCTTCATTTGTCACCCCTGCCTCTCAGACTTTCTATGTTGTGGACGTGGGCATGGGTCCCTTCGCCTATATCCTTCGTCGCCCTGCCTATTACCTCTCCGTATTTTATTACGGGCTCCCCCATCCTGATGAAGGCCAGTGCTATCTTGTGGTACTGTGGAATATTCTCATTGACAGCAATCTCATGGCCATCAACTACTATCTTCTCTCCAGCTGAGAGAGGTCTGAGGGTGGTAGCCAGGTTGTCCTTAGTGTCAAAGTGAACTATTGGATTCATGGTGCCTCCTTTTTTAGGGCTTTAATATTACCGTAAGTTTCCTTGTATAGTCTTCGATGCGCGATATGACATCATATTCCCCGTCCTTCACGCACCAGTCGAATGAGACGCCCCTTGCTGTAATGAGAAGGAGCTCCAGGATCTCGTCAGTTGTCATATCATTTGTTATATCGCCGATCTCCTGTCCCCGTGCTATGACCTTCCTGAGGAGCTCAACCATATATCGGCCTTTTGTAGCGTAAATCCTGGACTTAGGGCTGAAAAGCTGTTTCTGAAGGTCCGTGCCCGTTATGTTGACATACGTACCGTAATATCTGAAGTAAAGGATGATCTCTTCAAGGCCGTTGCCCTTCATCAGGTGCTCCTCAACGACATCCCTGAAATAATCATCGGCTTTCTTGAATATCTCTACAAGGATATCGTACTTGGTCACAAAATAGGAGTAGAACGAACCGACTGAAACTCCGGCATCCCTGCAGACCTCACTTACTGTGAAGTTCTCGTAGCCCCTTGTCTTCATAAGGTTTATGGCTGACTTGTATATCCTGTCTCTGGTCTCCTCAGCCTGTATCCTTCTTTTGCTGTTTTCCTTCATTGCAGAACCCCCAATCAGGCTATTACTTTGATTGACTAAAAGAAGGCCGCTTTTTAGCGGCCTCTGGTTATCTCAGCACTGCCCCAAGCTGGTATTCAAGGCTCCTGAGGATCTTGTCATGGACCTTCTGGACCTCACCGTCAGTAAGAGTCCTGTCCGGATTCCTGTAGACCAGGCTGTATGCTATTGATTTCTTGCCTTCAGGTACCTGAGATCCCCTGTAGACATCAAACAGCTTGACGCTCTCAAGGAGTGCTCCGCCCTGCTTGGTTATTACTGCCTCTATCTGGCCTGACAGAACGGAATCGTCAACAAGCACCGCAAGGTCCCTTGTAATTGCCGGGTACTTCGGAAGTTGGCTGTACTTTCTTGCAAGTGATGCCTTCCTGTATAGCGCATCAAGGTCAAACTCCAGTATGTAACAAGGGACATCTATTCCGTAGTTGTCGAGAACTGAGGGGTGGATCTCCCCGAAGGTGCCGATGGCTTCGCCAGAAGCCGAGACATCTGCTGATTTTCCCGGATGGTAAGCTACCTTCTTCGACCTGTCGTAGGTTACCTTTTCAATGCCGAACTCCTCGAGTATTGTCTCCAGAAGGCCCTTGACCTCGAAGAGGAGGTCTCCGCCATACATGCCGACGGTAAGGACTTCCTTCTCTAGAGGAAGTACCTCATTCCTGTCAAGGTATATCCTGCCGATCTCAAAAAGCGCCGCTTCAGGGTTGCTCCTTGTCATGTTCCTTGACAGGTTTTCCATCATTGAAGGTACTGAGGTCGTCCTCATGATCGAATAGTCCTCTCCAAGGGGATTCCTTATCTCCACTACCTTCCTGAGTTCTGAATCAACCGGAACAAGCACCTTGTCCAGGTCCTTCCTTGATATGAACGAGTAGGCAATGGACTCATACAGTCCGGATGCCACAAGCACCTGCTTGAGAGTATCCCTCATCCTCTGGATGGGATACTTCCCGCTCCTCACTGTCCTTATTGAAGGGACAGTAGCCGGGATCCTGTCATATCCGTAGATCCTCGCAATCTCCTCGGCGATGTCCTCCTTGATGTTAAGGTCGCCCCTGAAGGTAGGTGTGGTCACAGTAAGCATATCGCCAGCTAGCTCCGCCTTCATGTCAAGGCTTTCCAGTATCCTTGCCATCTCTTCACCGCTTATGTCAGTCCCTATGAATGAGTTAACATAGCTGACACCAAGGGAGATAGTGTTCGGGACCCTTCTTGCATTGTAGACATCGACAGTTTCATTGACTATGTCTCCCGCCCTGAGCTCCTGGACCAGGCTGCAGAACCTGTCCACTGCAAGCTTGCAGAGGTTGGGGTCTATGTCCTTGTTGAATCTCAGGGATGCTTCCGTCTTGAGGCCAAGGAAGCCCTCGGACCTTCTTATGGACACTCCGTCGAAGTTTGCCGCCTCAAGGATTATCCTCGTGGTATCTTCCTTTATCTCCGAATCAAGTCCGCCCATGATTCCTCCAAGCCCTATGACCTTGGAATCATCCTGTATGAGCACTGTTCCTGAGTTGAGGGTCCTCTCGACTGAGTCAAGAGTTGTGAACCTGGTTCCTTCAACTGATTCCGCTATCCTTATTGTTCCTGAAGTGATCTCCCTTCTGTCGAAGGCGTGAAGTGGCTGGCCAAGCTCAAGCATGACGAAATTCGTCAGGTCGACGATATTGTTTATCGGCCTTACCCCGGCTTCAAGCAGCCTTGACTGGATCCATTCAGGGCTTTCCTCTATCTTTACGTTCACGATCTCTTTTGCCATATACCTTCTGCATTTATCGGTATCGATTGAAACAGATACCGGAGCATCAGAGGATGCAGTGGCAGAATATGAAAAATCGGGCTGTCTTAAGCTTAGTTTCAGCGTTGCCGCTGTCTCCCTTGCCATACCGAGTATGCTGAGGCAGTCTGGCCTGTTGGAGGTTATCTCAAGGTCAAGCACTCCGCCGTTCAGTCCGAGGACTTCCTTGATATCTTTTCCCAGAGGGGTTCCGTCCCTGAGGATCATGAGACCGTCGCAGGTACCCTCCTCGGCGAGACCCAGTTCCTCCATGGAACAGAACATTCCATTGGATTCGACTCCCCTGAGCTTGCCCTTCTTTATCTTCAGTCCTCCCCAAAGGGTTGAACCATGAAGGGCAACCGGTATGGTATCCCCTTCCTTCATGTTGGTTGCTGCTGTAACTATCTGGATCACTGACCCGTTTCCTGTATCCACCTGGCATACAAAGAGCTTGTCAGCCTCAGGGTGCTTTCCGAGCTCCACTATCTTTCCGGTGACAACATTCTCGATTATCTTGAATGTCTCCTCGACACCCTCTACCTTGGAGCCTGACATTGTGAGCCTGTCTCCCAGAGTCTTTATGTCTATATCCACATCTACGTAGTCTTTCAGCCAATTCACAGGTAATTTCATATACTGTTCCTCCTATCTGAACTGCTTCAGGAATCTCATGTCGCTTTCGTACAGGAGCCTGATATCGTCTATTCCATATTTGAGCATTACAAGCCTGTCCAGTCCGAATCCGAACGCAAAGCCTGAGTACTTCTCAGGGTCTATTCCGCCGTTCCTCAGCACATCCGGATGGACCATCCCGCAGCCAACTAGCTCTATCCAGCCTTCACCCTTGCATACCCTGCAGCCTTCACCGCCGCACACGAAGCAGGTGGCATCCATTTCTGCCGAAGGCTCAGTGAACGGGAAATGGTGGGGCCTGAACTTTGTCTTCATCCCTTCACCGTAAAGCTTCTTGACGAACTGTTCCAGGGTTCCCTTCAGGTCAGCAAATGTTATTCCCTTGTCGATGACAAGGCCTTCGATCTGGTAGAAGATCGGCGAATGGGTAGCATCCAGGTCATCGGACCTGTATACCTTACCCGGGGATATCATCTTTATCGGAGGCTTCTGGTTCTCCATCGTGCGGATCTGAACCGGTGAGGTCTGGGTCCTCAGGACCACGTTGTCATTGATGTAGAAGGTATCCTGCTCGCCTCTTGCAGGATGGTCCTTAGGTATGTTGAGAGTCTCGAAGTTGTAGTAGTCCAGCTCAACCTCAGGTCCTTCCTCTATAGTGAAGCCCATCTCAAGGAATATCTTCTCTATTTCGTTAAGAGTAAGGCTTAGCGGATGGTTTCCGCCTATTACCGGTCTCTTGCCCGGAAGTGTGATATCAACTACTTCAGAAGAAAGCTTCCTTTCCCTCTCCTTGTTCTTGAGCTCGTCCTTGAGGATATCTATCCTTGATTCAAGCTCTTCCTTTGCATCATTCACGAGCTTGCCCATAAGTGGCCTCTCTTCAGGAGAAAGAGCACCCATGCTCCTCAGTACCTGTGTGAATGCGCCCTTCTTTCCAAGGAAATCAACTCTAAGCTTCTCTATCTCTTCCATATTTGATACTTCAGCTATTCTCGTAAGAAATTCCTGTTTGATCGATTCAATCTGATTTCTCATGTTATCCTCCATTTCCATGCTTAATAAGACAAAATTTATGAAAATAAAAAACCGCCCCTGGTTAGGGACGGATATTTCCGCGGTACCACCCTAAGTTGGCTGAAGATCAGCCCACTTTAGGAATATAACGGTTCTAACCGCCGAAGACTACTCGTTTCATCTCCGGAGCTCATAAGTGAACTTCATCAGGTGCTTTCCATGTGCGCTTTCAGTCTGCGGCGCAGCATCCCTTTATGGAAGCATTCCAGACTACTCTCTTAATCAGTGCCTGTAAAGAATATGCTCATTAATTATAATTCATTGCTAAAATTAATTCAAGCGGAGCTTGATTCAAGTCTTTTCTGATTCCTCAAGCTGACGAACCCTTTCGAATATGATCACTGAGGCAGCGATGGATGCATTGAGGCTTTCAGCGTTTCCAGGCATTGGTATCCTTAGCAGTATGGTGGCCCTGTCCATAAGCTCCTGCCTGACACCGTTCCCTTCGTTTCCTATAACAAGGATCATATCTCCTGTAAGGTCGGCAGAATATATGCTTCGGCTGGCCTCCAGAGAAGTAACCGCAAGGGGGATACCTTCTGCGGCAAGTCTCTCAAGCTCTTCGTCTCCGTCAAGTGTCACAGGAATGTGGAATATGGACCCCATGGAGCTTCTCATGGCTTTTTCAGAGTAAGGGTCTGCAGAGCCCTTGCCAAGTATGACCCGGCTGGCCCCTCCCGCATGTGCGGAACGTATTATGGTACCTACATTGCCGGGATCCTGAAGCCTGTCGAGATATATGATTAGTCCGGTGGACTCGGGAACCATTCTCGCATCAGCAATTACAGCGACAATACCCTGAGGGGTCTCGGTTGACGAAAGCTGCCTGATGACCTCAGGATTAGAGGCTATCAGTTCGAGAGATTCTGAATTAAGGTAACTTCCCAGATACCTCTGGAGCTGCTCTCCCTCTCTTGAGTCATAAACGACAGCCTTAACATCCATTCCTGCTTTGAAAGCCTCCTGAACCATCCTGAAGCCCTCGGCCAGAAAAAGCCCTTTAATGCGCCGTTCTTTCTTGTCCATCAGTTTCCTGTACTCTTTTATTCTTGGATTGCTTTTGCTCTCAATTTCAATGATTCTAATCACTTGATATCATATGCTCGAGCCTTGCCAGGTCATCAGTGTTTCCGATGCATAGGAGCACGTCTCCTTCTTTTATCGTATCCTTGGCATTAGGGGATATGTTGATGTCGTCAAGCGATTTGATCGCCATTATGTTGATGCCAAACTTGGACCTGACATCAAGCTCAAGTATGTTCTTTCCGTACCATTCGACAGGTGCCTGAATCTCGATTAAGCTGTAATCCGGTGAAAGCTCTATGAAATCAAGAAGATTCGATGATACAAGGTTGTGGGCGACCCTGACTCCCATGTCTTTTTCTGGAAGTATGACCTTGTCTGCGCCGATTTTAGTCAGGACCTTAGCATGCATTTCACTTTGAGCCTTTGCAACGATATACTTAACCCCTGATTCCCTGAGGATCAGGGTAGTCATGATTGATGCCTGAACATTTGAGCCTATTGTGACTACAGCTACATCGAAATTCCTTATTCCAAGTGTCCGGAGTGCATATTCATCAGTTGCGTCCATCTGGACCGCATGGGTAACCCTGTCAGAAATATTCTGTATGACATCTTCATCTGAATCAATAGCCAGAACATCATGACCCATTGTAAAAAGTGTTTCCGCTACAGACCTTCCGAATCTTCCGAGTCCTATTACTACGTATTGCTTGCTTGCCATTTGATTTCTCCCGCCTTTATCCAATTAATAGCTTGTCTTCAGGGTATTTTATTGCAGCCGGATGCTTGATATTGGCAAGTGCCAGCATTACCGTCAGCGGACCTACTCTTCCGAGATACATGGTTACACCGATTATAACCTTCCCCATTGATGACAGGTCAGGAGTTATACCAAGTGAAAGTCCTACAGTACCAAACGCCGAGAAAACTTCATACATGATCATTTCCATAGGTTTCCCGGCTTCTGTCATTGATAGGAGAATGATATCAAGGAGCACCAGGGCTATGCCTATTGCAAAGACTGATATTGCTTTGTAGACAGTACCCTTGGAAAGTCGCTTTCCGAACAGCTCTGTATCTTCTCTGCCCTTAAGCACCGAGAATATGGTAAATATTACAATACCGAAGGTGGTTGTCTTAATTCCGCCTGCAGTCGATCCCGGAGAACCTCCTATGAACATAAGGAGCATGGTTATGAACCTGCTCGCAGGAGCCATGTCTGTCAAACTTACAGAATTGAAGCCTGCTGTCCTTGGAGTGACGGAAGCGAACCAGGCATTCGCTAGCTTGTTACCGAAAGTCATTCCGGAAAGAGTATAGTTCCATTCCAGGATCAGAAAGACAAACATGCCTCCGAAAAGGAGTATGCCGGTAATCAGCAGAACAACCTTTGCATGGAGCGAGAGTCTCTTCAGCAGTTTTGGACTCTTCCTGTTATTCCAAAGCTCAAGCCAAACAGAAAAGCCCAAGCCACCGATGACAATCAATGCACCAGTAGTGAATATAATAACTTTGTTTGTGTTCAGGAGTGTGAGTGATTGAAATTTGCCTGTTATCTCATTTCCGAAAAGATCGAAACCGGCATTGCAGAAAGCCGATATTGAGTGCCAGAAACCTAAGTATATACCTTTTGATACCCCATGCTCAGGTATGAATTGAGTCATGAAAATCAAAGCAGCAGTAAATTGGACTCCAAACGTGAAGAACAACAGGTATCTCACAAGCTTAATGATACCCTGCAGATTCTGGGCATTGTATGCTTCCTGCATTACAAGCCTCTCCCTGAGCGTTATCTTCTTTCCGATGACAAGTGCTACCAAAGTAGTCACTGACATGAATCCAAGGCCGCCGAGCTCAATTAATACTGCAATCACGGTCTTACCGAAATAATTCCAGTGTGTGCCTGTATCAAGAGTGACAAGTCCTGTCACGCAGACAGCTGAGGTCGCTGTGAATATGGAATCCAGGAAGTTTGTGAATTCTCCCGATTGAGAAGACACAGGCAAAGACAATATCAGACCACCGGTAAGTATTACTGCGGCGAATCCGATTGATAGTATCTGGACCGGATTGAGGGCTCTCTTCTTTGTAACGGGTATTCTCATGACGCACCTCGAAACTTTTGTTATTCTATAATAATATATCTATTAGGGCATTAGTTCAAGTGAACATGACACTATAACTAGCTCAGCGACTGTTGCCTCTTTTCTGCAAAAGAATAAAACCTGACAAAAAGTCAGGTTTATTGGCTCAATATTATTTATTGAATTAAGCTAGCTTTGTCTTTGCTGTGTTGACAAGCTCAGTGAATGACTTAGGATCGTTGATCGCGATCTCTGAGAGCATCTTCCTGTTGATCTCGATGCCTGCAAGCTTGAGTCCGTTCATCAGCTTTGAATAAGTGAGTCCGTTCATCCTTGCTGCAGCGTTTATTCTTGCTATCCAGAGGCTTCTGAAGTCTCTCTTCTTGAGCTTCCTTCCAACATATGCGTTCCTGAGCGCTCTGATTACTGTCTCGTTCGCAGTTCTGAAGAGCTTGCTCTTTCCGCCGTAGTAACCCTTGGCGAGCTTCAATACTTTCTTATGGTTCTTATGAGCGTTTACCGCCCTTTTTACTCTTGCCATTTTCTATCCTCCCGTATTCCTACTAAATGTAAGGCAGCAGCTTCTTGATAGTCTTTACCTGGGAAGCTGATACATATCCGCTCTTCCTGAGGTTTCTCTTCCTCTTGGAAGACTTCTTCGTGAGGATGTGGCTCTTGTAAGCTTTCGCTCTCTTGAACTTTCCGCTTCCTGTCTTCTTTATCCTCTTTGCAGTGGCTCTATGTGTCTTCATTTTTGGCATAGTGGTTTCCTCCCCTTGAGTTAAGATTTTTTAGGTGTCATAATCATAATCATGTTCCTGCCTTCCATTTTTGCAGGTTTTTCAATGATGCCAACATCTTCCAACTTGCCGGCGAAGGATTCCAGTATCTTCAAACCATTCTGTGAATAAGCAGCTTCTCTACCTCTGAATCTCACGGTTACCTTCAGCTTGTCGCCGTCTTGCAGGAACTTCCTTGCATTGTTGGCTTTGATGTCGATGTCGTGTTCCTCAGTTGACGGACTGAAGCGTATTTCCTTTAGGGTTATGACCTTCTGGTTCTTCCTGGCTTCCTTTTCCTTCTTTGCCTGCTCATAGTTGAACTTGTGGTAGTCCATGATCTTGCATACCGGCGGCTTAGCCGTAGGTGCTATCATGACAAGGTCAAGTTCTTTCTCCTCAGCCATCCTTAATGCATCCTTCGATGACACGATGCCGAGCTGTTCGCCTGTGCTGGAAATGAGCCTTACTTCCTTCTCCCTGATCTCGTTGTTGATTGGTACGTTTTTATTTATAGTTTTCACCTCCGAATTTGGAATGCTGAACAATGATAATAAAAAAGGACGGTATAAACCGTCCTCAAAACTCATTGATAAATCCATGAATCCTTGACCATACAGCATAACCGTAGGGTGAGAAACGGCCGTTTCTTCTTTACCAAATTATTATATCCAAACCAACTAAGTCTGTCAACAATATAACCAAAAAATATATTTTCAAAAATCAAATGATTACGTGAGTGCCTCCGCCATTTTAATTATGAAATATATGACTATGACGATTATTATAGGAAGGCAGCCGGATCCATTTTCAGGAGGCCTCCCCTTTCCTTTCTTCCTGATCTCATCTTCCTCAAGAAGGGCGATGATCGGGAAGATATCGTCAGGACCTGAATCTTTGGCCAACTTCAGGAAATCCATACTACCTCCAGCTCTTATATTGCTTTAAAAGGAATGAGCCATCCCAAAGGATGGCTCAATTATACATTCAATTATGATTTTCGTGCAAGCTCTGTCTGGTCCTTGGTATCATGGAGCGCTTCCTTATAAGCTATTTCTTCAGAGTCTCTATGAGGCTGGCAAGGACATCCTTGCAGTCGCCTACCACACCATAGTTTGCTACATTGAATATTGGAGCTTCCGGATTCTCATTCACAGCTATGAATGTTCCTGGCTTTATGACACCGCCGGTGTGCATGACCGCACCGCTTATTCCGAAGGCTATGTATAGCTTCGGCTTCACTATCTTTCCGCTCTGTCCTATCTGGTATTCCTCGGATATCCATCCTTCCTGGACGATGGGCCTGGTTGCTCCAACCATGCCGCCGATGAGGTCTGCCAGCTCCTGGAGCCTGTCGAAGTCACCCTTCGTCTTGAAACCCCTTCCGCCTGCAACTATGACATCAGCCTTGCAGATGTCGTTCTCACATTCGACTCTGGGGATAGACTTTATTATCCTGGTCAGGATGTCAGCATCATTGACCTTCACTTCCTCCCTTATTGGAGTGCCCGTCCTTGATTCATCAGGCTTAGCCAGCTCAAGCATTCCAGGCTTGACTGTTGCCATCTGGGGTCTTCTGTCTTTGCAGAGGATGTCAACTACAACTTCGCCGTTGAGATATGGCTTCTTCTGCATCAGGAGCTTCACTCCGTCAATGATATCCATGTCAAGGTCTATGCAGTCGGCGGATATGCCGGTCTCAAGCCTTACACCTATCCTTGGGGCAAGGTCCCTTCCAACGCTGTCGGCTCCGAATAGAACCGATGCGGGCTTGTATTTCCCTATGAGGACTTCGAGTACGTTCGCATAACTATTGGAGTCATAGTCCCTGAGGTTAGCCTCGTCGACATATATGACATCATCAGCTCCATAGGCATATGGCTGAAGAAGGGATTTCTTCATTCCGTGTCCGATTATTACTGCAGTCACCTTTTCATCAAACTTCGTACCCAAAGCCTTCGCTTTGCCTATCAACTCGAATGTGACCTGTGGTACCTTGTCCTGGTTGCTGTGTGCAACAACCCAAATTCCTGTATCTGTAGACATGTCTTCACCTATCCTTACTTCACGCATATTGTTTACTTTGCTGCTGCCCTGGCAAGTTCTGCAATCTTCCTGGCAATATCGACAGTGCTGCCGGAAAGCATGACGCATGCACCTTGTGACCTCTCCACCATGTGCATTTCACCGACGACAGTCGGTGAGCCGGGCACTCCCACAGCTTCAGCTGCCAGTCCTAGCTTTGCTGTACCCACTATATCGATCGGAGAGCTGACTGCAAACCTGATGTTCTTAAGGTCCATGTATCTCGGCTTGTTTACCTCTCCTGTAACAGAGATCATTGCAGGAAGCTTTGCCTCCACTTCAAGGTCACCATTCTCTGAAGCTTTCTTCACGGTTATCTTTCCAGACTCAAGGGACACCAGCTCATCCACGTATGTAAGCTGTGCTATTCCAAGCCTTTCGGCGATTGCAGGCCAGACGATGCTTGTCTCGGCATCTATTGCATGCTTGCCGCATAATATCAGGTCGCAACCAGGGACATACTTTCTGATGGTCTCCGCAAGTGCGAGAGAAGTCGCGATTGTATCAGATCCTGCAAGGGCCCTGTCGGTTATAAGGATACCCTTGTCTATTCCCATTGCAAGGCATTCTCTCAGAGAGTTTTCTGCTGAGGGTATTCCCATGGTGATCGCATAAGTCTCAGCACCGAACTTTTCCTTTAGTTCAAGTGCAAGCTCGACAGCGTTGAGGTCATAAGGGTTTATGAACAGCTCGGCCCCTCTCCTGTCAATGTTATTGGTCTTTTTGTCTATCTTGACATCATCAGAATTGAATACTTCCTTGATGCAAACTACGATTTTCAAAGTATCATACCTCCAGTTATTTCATGCTAAGCATTGAGTTTCCAATGATCATCTTCTGTATCTCAGTGGTGCCTTCCCCGATTTCGAGTATCTTGGCATCCCTCAGCAGCCTCTCAGGAACGAATTCCTTGCTGTATCCGTTGCCGCCGTGGATCTGGATGGCTGCATCCGCGGACCAGACCGCCATTTGTCCTCCATAAGCCTTAAGGCATGCTGCAGGCACTGAAAATGGCTGCTTGTTCTCTCTCATCTCGCATATCTTTTCAGTAAGCGCTGCAGTAGTTTCTATCGCTATCTTCATGTCGGCTATCTTGAAGGAGATCGCCTCNNGATTCATCCATGCATCTCCTGATGACGCCGACACTCATGGCACCAATCAGGTGCCTTCCTATATCGAGGACTTCCATGCAGTACTTGAAGCCCTTGCCAAGCTCTCCGATAAGGTTTCCCTTGGGTACCCTGCAGTTGCTCATGAACAGCTCTCCTGTATCGGATCCCCTTATACCCATCTTGTCTTCCTTGTGGCCGAACTTTAGTCCGGGGTTGCCCTTCTCCACCATGATGACGCTGATGCCTCTCGTTCCCTTTGTCTTGTCCGTAAGAACAGCAAGCAGATAGAATCCGCTTACGCTGTAGTTCGTTATCCAAGCCTTCTGTCCGTTTATGACCCATTCATCTCCATCGAGATGGGCTGTGGACTTTATTCCGGCTGCATCTGAACCCGCTGATGGCTCAGTAAGGGCAAAGCATCCTATGCAGTTCCCTGAGTTGATATCAGGCATGAGTCTGTCCTTCAGTTCCTTGCTGGCATACTTGGCGAATATGTGGGCTGCCAGATAATGTGCATCAAGGGTTATAGCCATGCTGGAGCTTCCGTATGCCATCTCTTCGGTGAATATGGCCTCGGCATATGAATCAAGGCCTGCGCCACCGTATGCAGGATCTTCTGTAAGTCCGAAGGCTCCGTATTTTGCTATTTCCTTTATTACATACCAGGGAAACTCCGCCTTCTGGTCCATCTCCTTGTCGTATGGCATTACCTCGTTCTTCACGAGCTCGCGTGCCATCTTTCTAACCATTTCATTCTGTTTTATGTTCATTAATGTCAGTACCTCCTATTCCTTTGTCTATATAAGCTTCTTTTCCTTAAGGACTTCGATCTTCTCTTGAGAGTATCCAAGAACCTTCTTGAGTATTTCATCAGTGTCCTGTCCCAAAGTAGGAGCACCTCTCCATACCTTTCCCGGAGTCCCTGAAAGCTTTGGTATTATTCCTACAGCTTTTATATCTTTTTCAAGTGTCTCATCCCTGTAAGTGATTATGTCTCCCCTGTCGATCCAGTGAGGATCGTTTATGATATCTTCAACAGAGTTTATCTTGCTTGCAGGAACCTTGAATTTGGACATGTGTTTGACAATTTCCTCACACGTCCTCTCACCGCACCAGTTAACAATGTATGCCCTGAGCTCTTTTCCTCTCTCGGAGTTCATAGCCTGCGGTGATCCGCCGGCTTCAGCAAATGAATAGGTATTTATGTCCAGTCCGAATGCCTGGATGGCCCTCTTGTATACTCCTGGTCCGTATGCACCTATGACCATGTAAGCTCCGTTCTTGTCCTGGAACAGTCCGTAGGGCTGGAATGCCGGTGAATCCGGGCCGCTTCTTCTCTTAATGGCTCCTGTCTCCGAGTAGGTTACGACAGTGTCAGCAAGGAGCTTTGCACAAGCCTCGAACTGGGCAAGGTCGACCTCCTGTCCTTTACCGGTCTTTTCAGCGTTGATGTATGCTGAAAGGATCCCGAATGCGGCAACATAGGATGACAGGTAGTCGTTGAACCATGGTTTGACTATCGCAGGTGGAGCCGGCTCAGGATTTCCATTTATGAACGCGTATCCGCCGTATGCCTGTCCTATCATGTCATAGGAAGCCCTGTCGCATATCTCGGGGTCTCCGCCGAACTGCGGCCTTCCGAAGCCGCTGATATGACATATTACAAGCTTTGGATTAGCAGCTAGCAACTCTTAGTTATAGATACCGAGCTTTTCAAGCCATACCATGTTTTCTACAAGGATATCTGACGATTTGACGAGGTCCATGAACATTTCCTTGCATTCAGGGACATCAAGGGAAAACTCCATGGTGAGGCTCAGCCTGTTTCTCGCATCCTGCGCCCAGGTTGTGGATACCCTTTTGTCTTCATGCTTTGCAAAAGGTGCGAGCACTCTCAAAGTGTCGCCTACTCCAGGCCTCTCTATATGGACAACCTCAGCACCGAAATCAGCAAGAAGGTTGGCTGTGTTAGGACCTGCAACTATCGATCCCAGTGATAGTACACGCACTCCTGCCAGTGGCCCGAATTCAGGTATGATTGAGTTTTTCGCTGTCATTTTTTACTCTCCTTTTTTGTTTTATTATTAACGATATCCTATAAAGCAAAAGTCGTGCCAAAATAAGGAGAGAGATAAAAATCAATGCTTTGACAAGGAAATATCAGTATCCTGAGCGGTTTATTTAACAAGCTTGTCAAGAATAAAACAGACTTGGACAAAAAATGCCGTGTGCAAAACTGCAATATCATGCATTTTTGCACACGGCATTTGTATTTCCTTTAGGCTTTCAATCTCTTCTTCTTTCTTGTTATGGTTGACTCGTTTACAGATAGCTCTGCAGCGGCCTTTCTGATTGAACCGTACTTTTCGATGGCATGCTCAATTATCTCCGCTTCTACCACAGACATGATCTCCTTGAGGCTCCTGCCGGAATCAAGAATATCAACTTTACTGCTGACCTGATCCCCCAGGAAGGATTTCCTGCCTGCAGCAGTGGTTAGTTCCTCTGGCAGGTCCTTTACGGTTATCAGGCTGTGTTTTGAAAGGAGTATGAGTCTCTCGATAAGGTTCCTCAGCTCCCTGATATTGCCGGGCCACTCGTATTCCCTGAGGATGTTCATCGCTTCGGTATCAATGATCTTGCTGCATCCGTACGTCGCATTCAGCTCATCGACCATGTTCTTGGCAAGTATGGGGATATCCTCCTTCCTCTCCCTCAGGGCGGGTATCTCGATAGGTATTACATTCAGCCTGAAATAGAGGTCTTCCCTGAAGAGTCCCTTTGATACAAGGTCCTTAAGGTCCCGGTTCGTAGCGGCGATGACCTGTGCGTTGGTTTCGACGGGCTTTGTACCGCCTACCCTGTAAAACTTCTTTTCCTGCAGAACGTTAAGCAGCTTCGCCTGAAGCTGGACAGGCATATCACCGATCTCATTAAGGAAGATGACGCCATCCTTAGCTTCTTCGAACAATCCCTTCTTCGGTTTGTCGGCTCCGGTGAAGGATCCCTTTTCAAATCCGAACAGCTCAGATTCTATGAGGTTCTCCGGTATGGCGCTGCAGTTGATGTGTACAAAGCCTCCCTTGCAGTTGGTCTTGCTTAAGAATATGCATTTGGCGATCATAGATTTACCTGTTCCGGATTCGCCGGTGAGAAGAAGAGGGAGGTCATAGTCTGCAACTGTTTCAATTACCTCCATCACTGATTCCATCTTCTCGCTTGAATATAGGCCTATATTCAGCTTTTCAACTGCTTCGTTCAGCTTTAGCTTTGTAATGTACTTCTTCTTGTTCCTTATCCTATTCTCAGACAGTTCCTCGTAACGTCTGTTGAGGTCGTTCACGTTCCTTATGTTTGAGGTTATCCTTATCAGCCTGCCGTCATGGAAGAGTGGTTTTGAGGTCATTATAACCTCTGTCCCGTTGGAGAACCTTATGACTGAATCCCGTTCCTCCCCGCTCTTTATTACCTCCATTACCGGACAGTAAGGGAAGAGGCCTTCAGCCTCAAGGTCATAGATCGACCTGTTCATGATCTCCACATTCTCCAGGCCTGAAACCTTCTTGAAGTTGTTGTTGAACGCCCTTATTATGCCCTTTCCATTTGTTATCATGACCGAATCATCATATGCGTCGATGAAGGACTGAAGCTTGATAAGGCTTTCCCCTATCTCGCACCATGCCTGCATGACATCCTTGTACTCGAAGATATCATTAAGGAGGATCTTTACGCTGTCACTCTCCTTCTTAACGAACTGGAGCAGGAACCTGTCCTCGAATGAAGTCTTGGCGATCCTCTTCCTGACGGTGTCCTTAAGCCAGCTTGCGCTGAACCAGGGAAGCACATCAGTCAGCAATGCTCCTGCCTGTATGCTCTTGAAATAGCTTTCTGACTTCTCATTGAAGTCCCTTATTATTCCTGAGCCATCCACCTCGATGTAGGCCCAGGAGTCATCCGTCCTTATATCAACCAGGTTTTCATCTTGCATGATATCACTCCATTTATGTTCCTGACTAATTGAAAGACCTCAATTCCGACATGAGCTCTACAAACATTGTCTGCTCCTATGGAATTTAGTTCTGATCCTGCAGGAAATCTAATATTGTTAAAACCATAACACTGCTTCTCGTATATTTAGATAAAAAGCAAATTTCTGTATCAAAATCAACTATTCTCAACAGAATTATCACATATCCAATGCAAAATTGCACTACCCCAATTTTAGCTTATTCAGCAATTGTCAGATTTTGACCGCAGATGTATGGACCAATTGTCCTTGGACTCCTTATACTCATGTGGTACAATCGTTTTACATGCTTGCAGTCACAGCTGCAGGAAATACTTGAGATTTGGAGTTGACGCATATGGAGAAGACACTGGTGCTCATCAAACCCGATGCGGTGGAGCGAAACCTTATCGGAAACATCATCGCCCTTTACGAGAAGAACGGACTTAAGGTCAGGTCGCTCAGGATGGTCCATGCAGAGAGAAGGGAGGCTGAGGAGCACTATAAGGAGCACTTCGGAAGACCCTACTATGATAATCTCATAAGCTATATCACAAGGTCCCCTCTTGTTGCATTGGTCCTTGAAGGTGAAGCTGCCATTTCAATGGTGAGGGAGATAAACGGGAAGACTGACCCCAGGCAGGCCGCGGAAGGAACCGTCCGGGCACTTTACGGATTAAGCATGTCAGAAAACACAGTGCATGCTTCTGACAGCCCGGAAAGCGCAAAGCGCGAAGCGGAAGTATGGTTCGGACCAGAAAAAAAGGACTTATAGTTATTTTAAAAAGAAGCATCCTCATTGAGGGTGCTTCTTCAAAATGCGCATATTATTTCTTCTTGTGCTTGTTAACGGCATGTCTCAGGCCATGTTCTGTTCCTGCCATGATCCTCTTGATGTTCGGGATGTGCTTCCAGGTGCTGATGCACCAGAGAAGAAACATTATAAGTACGCTTGGAAGTCCATGACCAAGTACCACAGAACACATGAGGGCAGAAGTTGTAAGGACAAGTGTTCCAATTGCGATATGGTCTGTAACTACAGTGACTAAGGTTGTCAGGAGAATTCCTGCCAGGCCCAGTAGCGGATCAATTCCAAGAAGCATGCCGGCATATGATGCGGTGCCTTTGCCTCCCTTGAATTTCATGAAGAACGGGAAGTCATGACCAAGTATCACAGCAGCTCCGTTAAGGTACATGGGAAAATATCCTTGCTCAACAAACCCTGTCGCCATGAGGCTTCTAACGATCATGACTGAAAGGACAGCCTTGGCAATGTCAAAAAGCGCAACAGCCACACCCCAGCTCCAGCCGAAGGAGACTGCAGCATTGGATGCCCCCGAATTACCGAAGCCAAGTTCCCTTATGTCCACTTTCTTGAAAACCCTGCCAAGTATGTAAGCTGACTGAACGTTACCGAAAAGGTAGCCTATGAGTATTATTACCGCATAATTCAAGGAAAGCACCCCTCGCATATTATATTATAGGACTTCAATTTCACCATAGAGGTCATATTCTGTTGCTTCAGTTATCCTTGTCCTGACATAAGATCCGGCGATGAGCTCTTCATCTGTCTCGATATAGACAAGTCCGTCGATTTCAGGAGCCATCTCAGCTGTCCTTCCATACCATCCGTTCTCGTCCAGACCTTCTACAAGCACATCATATACCCTGCCGACCTTCTGGCTGTTGGCAGCTTTGGATATGCCCTGCTGAAGTGACATTATTATGTCTCTTCTCTGATCCTTTACGGCCTTCTTTATCTGGCTTTTCATCAGTGCAGCAGGAGTTCCTTCCTCCTTGGAATAAGTGAATACGCCCAGTTTGTCGAATTTGACATCCTCAACGAAATCTACAAGCTCCTGGAATTCCTCATCGGTTTCCTGAGGGAACCCGACAATGAGTGATGTCCTCAGGACTATTTCGGGTATTTCTTTCCTTAGCTTAGTGATCAGCTCAGTGATGGTCTTCCTGGTCGTCCTTCTTGCCATCCTCTTGAGCACAGAATCGGATATGTGCTGGATCGGCAGGTCAAGGTACTTCACTACCTTTTCATTGTCCCTCAGCTCATATATGAGCTCGTCATCGAACTCTTCGGGATAAAGGTACAGGACCCTGATCCACTTGATGCCTTCGATCTCCCTGAGCCTTCGTAGGAGTTCAGGCAGTGTTTTCTTTCCATATATGTCGGTGCCGTATCTTGTTGTATCCTGAGCCACAAGTATAAGCTCAGTGGTGCCGCTTTCTGCGAGTACTGCAGCTTCTTTCAGGATATGGTCCATTTCCCTGCTCCTGTACTTACCCCTGATCTTCGGGATTATGCAGTAAGTGCAGAAGTTGCTGCAGCCTTCGGAGATCCTGAGATACGCAGTCTGGCCGAAGCCCGTGGTTATGACCCTTTCACCTTCGTTGATGCCTTGATCCGAATAATCGAGCATCATGATCTTCTCTCTGGTATTTATGAACTTCTCAACATAGGTGTCAAGAAAGCCGTAATTGTTGACTCCAAGGATGACATCAAGCTCGGGCATTAGTGTAAGGAGCTCCTCTCCATATCTCTGGGTCAGGCATCCGGTTGCCATAAGCAGCTTGCAGCTATGGGACTTCTTGTATTCAGCCATCTCAAGTATGGTATCGATCGATTCCTGCTTCGAGCTTTCGATGAATCCGCACGTGTTGACTATTATGATCTCAGCCTCAGACGGATCCTCGGTGAGGATATATTTGTCCCTGAGCATTCCCAGCATAATTTCAGAGTCTATCCTGTTCTTGTCGCAGCCGAGGCTCACTAGACCTATCTTGTATTTGTTCAAAAATCATTCCTCCAAAGGGTAAACCAAATTGTATTCAACCAAATTATTATATCCCAATCCATAGATATTTCCAACACTATTTTACTTTCAGGCTGAACACATGATCATAGGCATTTGTTGAGGCTTGAATAAGCGAATCCATAAACTGGAAATGGGACGCCAGGGCATCCCATTTTGGATTCCTATGCATCCCATTTTCCGATTCCAAAGGACCTGAACCTGTTGTATCTTGCTTCCACAAGAGCATCGTCTGTCTCTGACCTTGCCTTGTCTATGAAGGCCCTTATTATTCCGGACA
This sequence comes from Clostridiaceae bacterium UBA6085, assembly GCA_002428605.1. GTDB lineage: Bacteria > Bacillota > Clostridia > Clostridiales > Clostridiaceae > Youngiibacter. Next base: position 17,601 of record DIXH01000039.1, on the reverse strand, counting down.
TGTCCCTGACTACCAGGTTGAAGTCCTTTTCGATTCCGCCGTACTCCGGTACTATACCTTCGATAACCCTCAGCTTCAGGAGCTCGTCGGAGGTTATCTTCATGATCTCACTGGCTTCCTTCGCCTTGGAGGCATCCTTGTAAAGTATGGATGAGAAGCCTTCCGGAGAGAGTATGGAATATATCGAATTCTCGAGCATATAAACCTGGTCTCCGACTGCAAGGGCCAGAGCCCCTCCGCTTCCGCCTTCTCCGGTTATGAAGCTTATTATAGGGGTCTTCACAGTTGCCGTTTCAAAAAGGCACCTTGCGATAGCTTCTCCCTGTCCCCTCTCTTCAGCCTCGACAGCGCAGCCTGCACCCTTGGTGTCAATCAGGATTATGACAGGCCTCCTGAACTTCTCTGCCTGCCTAATGAGCCTCAGTGCCTTCCTGTAGCCTTCCGGATTGGGATTGCCGAAGTTCCTCATTATGTTCTCTTCAAGGGTCTTTCCTCTCTGGATTGCGACAACCGTAACCGGAGTCCCCATGAAGAAGCCGACGCCGCCTATTACAGCTCCGTCTTCCTTGAACAGCCTGTCTCCCTTGAATTCCATGAAGCCATCTATCATGGCGTTTATGAAGTCAAGGGGAAGCGGCCTGTGCTTGTCTCTTGCCTTTTGTACCTTTTCCCATGCACCCATCTAATTTCTCCTGTGTATCATGAGCAGCCTGTGAAGGTAATCCTTCAGGTCCTCACGCTTTACTATCGCATCAAGGAATCCGTGCTCCAGCAGGAACTCGGCGCTCTGGAAATCCTCCGGAAGCTTCTGCCTTATGGTTCCCTCTATTACCCTTCTGCCTGCGAAGCCTATGAGCGTTCCTGGTTCAGCGATTATTATGTCGCCGAGCATCGCGAATGACGCAGTCACTCCGCCTGTGGTCGGGTCCGTCGGGACCGATACGTACAGAAGACCCTCATCCGAATGCCTCTTCAGCACTGCCGATACCTTCGCCATCTGCATGAGGGACATTATACCCTCCTGCATCCTTGCCCCGCCTGAAGCGGAAAATATTACGAGCGGAAGCTTGTAGAATATGGCGAACTCTATAAGGGAAGCAAGCTTCTCGCCTACCGCAGTTCCCATGGAGCCCATCATGAATCCTGGCTCCATGACACCTATGGCTGTCCTGATGCCGCCAATGTTTCCGTATCCCGTGATGACGGCTTCCTTGAGGCCGGAGTTCTTCCTTGAGCTTTCCAGCTTGTTCTCATAGCCTGGAAATCCAAGCGGGTCGTTGCCTACTATATGCTCATTGATTTCCCTGAAGGTATCGCTGTCGGTAACCAGGCTGATCCTGGCAAGAGCCCCGAGCCTGTGGTAAGCCCCGCATTTCGGGCAGACTCCGTGATTCTTCTCAAGGTCATCAGTTATGATGAATTTCTCGCACTTCACGCATTTGGTCCACAGGCCTTCAGGGATTGAAGGTGCTGAAGCGGAAGCTTCAGCGCTTCTTTCCGTATCCTCCTGAGGAGGCAGCGTGAAATACTGCTTGTTTTTCTTAAAGATTCCCATCAGTCATCCCACCTAATTTCGTCAAGGGTCGCAGTGTGGTATTCGCCTGAAATGAAGAAGTCGCTTCTCAGAATCCTCTCCTGGTATTCCACATTGGTCTTGATGCCTTCAATAGTCAGCTCGTCAAGTGCGCTCTTCATCTTCATGATGGCGTCATCCCTGTCCTTGCCATGGACTATGAGCTTTGCCACCATAGAGTCGTAGAAAGGAGGGATCGTGAAGCCGCTGTAGACTCCACTGTCTACCCTCACCCCGTTGCCGGAAGGAAAGTGGACGAATGTGAGCTTTCCGGGGCATGGAGCGAAGTTGTTCCATGGGTCTTCGGCATTTATCCTGCATTCTATGGCATGTCCCTTGAATTCCACTGAACCGCTGCTTATCGAAAGGGCTTCGCCTAGTGCGATCCTTATCTGCTCCTTGATCAGGTCTACACCAGTAACCATTTCAGTGACCGGATGCTCGACCTGGATCCTTGTATTCATCTCCATGAAGTAGAATTCGTCGTCTGAGCCTAAAAGGAACTCTACTGTTCCAGCTCCAAGATAATCCGAGGCTACTGCGCAGGCTATCGCGGCTTCACCCATCCTGGTCCTGAGATCAGCTGAAAGTGCAGGCGATGGAGTCTCTTCGAGGACCTTCTGCTTCCTTCTCTGAAGGGAGCAGTCCCTTTCACCCAGATGTACAGTATTCCCGAAGCTGTCGCGTAGGATCTGGAACTCTATATGCCTGGGGCTCTTTATGAACTTCTCTATGTATACTCCGTCTTCGCCGAAATTGACCATGGCTTCCTTCTTGGCAGACATCATGGCATCCTTCAGCTCTTCACGTCTGGTGACGATCCTTATGCCCTTGCCGCCGCCTCCGGAAGATGCCTTGACGAGCACGGGATATCCCATGCCTTCTACAATGGCCTCGGCCTCCTCGTAGCTTGCAACATCACCGTCAGATCCCGGGACTACCGGAACTCCGGCTTTTTTTGCGGTTGCCTTCGCCATGGACTTGTCACCCATCAGGGATATGGTCCTTTCGGACGGCCCGACGAAGGTTATGCCGCATTCATTGCAGAGCCTTGCAAACAGGGGATTCTCCGAGAGGAACCCGTATCCTGGATGTATGAGGTTCGCTCCGGTCAGGACCGCAACGGAAAGGATGTTCTCCATATTGAGGTAGCTGTCCTTCGAGTAGTTCTTGCCTATGCAGTACGATTCATCAGCAAGCTTGACATGGAGCGACTCCCTGTCAGCCTCTGAATGAACGGCTACCGTGGCTATTCCCATTTCTCTCGCCGCCCTCAGTATCCTGAGAGCTATTTCGCCCCTGTTGGCGATAAGTAGTTTGTTCATAGTGTTAATCACCTATCCTAGTACGAAAAGCAGTTCTCCTTCACAGACTACCTCGCCATTGACGAAAGCCTTGCCTGTACCTTTTCCGAATGTGCTTTTCAGCTTTGTGATGTTTACCTCAAGGGTAAGAGTATCTCCAGGCCTTACCTGCTTCCTGAACTTGACCTTGTCAAGTCCGGCGAAGAAAGGCATTTTCCCTTTCATTGATTCCATTGAAAGTATTCCCACAGCACCGGTCTGGGCCATGGCTTCAACAATCAGCACTCCTGGCATCACCGGATGCTCCGGATAGTGTCCCCTGAAGAAGTCCTCATTCATGGTCACGTTCTTTATGGCCCTGCAGTATTCGCCAGGCCTGACCTCGTCGACCCTGTCGATGAGGAGGAATGGCTGCCTGTGGGGGATCGTCTTCATGATTTCATTGATGTCCATCATCTTCTAGTCCTCCTTTATCTGGAAGAGGGCTTTTCCGAAGTCAACCATCTCTCCGTCTATTGGGAGTACCGCCATTATCATTCCGGAATATGGCGACTTTATCTCATTCATTATCTTCATAGCTTCAATTATGCAGAGGGTATCGCCCTTCTTCACAATGTCCCCGACGGTTACAAAAGGCTTTTCACCTTCTGCCGGTCTTGAATAGAAGCTTCCGACTATTGGGCTGGTGACTTCAGTATATACCGCATCGAGAGAAGCCTTGTCTGCTGGCGCATAGGATACGGGGCCGCTTGAAAGTACCGGTGCCGCTGCAGCTTCTGAAGCGTTTTCCTCAACAGAGGTATCCGGCTTTTCTGACTTGTGCTTTCTCGCAGGCTTATCCTTCAGTCTTGAGACTGAGAGGGAATCACCCTTGAGCTTTACCTTGAGCTCAGTGAAATCCGATTTTTCAAAGGTTTCAAGGAGCTTGAGAAGATCTCCTAATTCCATATTTAACCCTCCCATTCCTTGAACAGTATGGAAGCGTTGTGTCCGCCGAAGCCCAGAGAATTTGAGAGTGCGTAGGAAACCTTGGCTTCCTGCATGCTGCCGTAAACCACGTTCACTGATATGACCTCATCTATGTTCTGGGTGTTGATTGTCGGAGGAATGAAGGAATCCCTTATGGAGAGGACAGATGCTATAGCCTCAACTCCGCCTGCTGCTCCAAGAAGGTGTCCTGTCATGGACTTTGTCGAGCTGACCTTGACCTCGTTCCCGAAAAGCCTTGTTATGGCCTTCGACTCAAGCTGGTCGTTCATCGGTGTGCTTGTTCCGTGGGCGTTGATGTAGTCTACCTTGTCAGGAGTGATCCCCGCTTCCTCCACAGCCTTCTTCATGGCCATGTATCCGCCGAGTCCCTCAGGATGAGGTGCTGTTATGTGGTACGCGTCAGATGTCGAGCCGTAGCCGACGATCTCCGCGTATATCCTTGCCCCTCTTCTTACTGCGCTCTCAAGCTCCTCGAGAACAATTACTCCTGCGCCCTCGCCCATGACGAAGCCCTTCCTGTCCCTGTCAAAGGGAATGGAGCCCTTCGTCCTGTCATCTGTCTCGTTAAGCGCCTTCATGTTCGCAAATCCGGCTATTGCCATCGGGGTTATGGAGGCTTCCGTGCCACCGGTCACTGCAACCTTGGAGTAGCCGTGCTTTATGCTCCTGAAGGCTTCTCCTATGGCATGGGTTCCCGACGCGCATGCCGAAACCGTCGAAAAGGATGATCCCATGGCCTTGAGTCTTATTGAGACTTCACCTGCAGCCATGTTGATTATGTTCATAGGTATGAAGAACGGTGATACCCTTCCAGGTCCCTTCTCAATAAACTTCTGGACATTCTCCTCCATGGTTGAAAGTCCGCCGATTCCTGACGACACATATACTGAAACATCGAAAGGGTCATACTGTCCTTCGACTATACCTGAATCCTTCCAGGCTTCTTCTGAAGCAAGGATCGCAAGCTGTGTGAACCTGTCCATCCTTCTCGCTTCTTTCTTTCCCACTGCCTCAGGGACATCAAGTCCCTTGATCTCTCCTGCGAGTACTGCCTTGAAGGCTGTTGTGTCGAAGGTTGAGATCTTGTCTATTCCGTTCCTGCCTTCCTTGAGTCCGGCATTGAATTCCTCTACATTGTTTCCTATGGGTGTCACGGCGCCCATTCCCGTTACGACTACTCTGTACATGTTTTCCTCCTACATGCTCATGCCGCCGTCTACGGCAAGCACCTGACCTGTTATGTATGAACTTTCTCTTTTGGCGAGGAACAGCACCGCATTGGCGATATCCTCAGTCTTTCCAAGCTCCTTCAGCGGTATTGATTCGCTGATGGCTGCCTTCTGGTCATCGGTAAGCACTCCGGTCATATCAGTTGCGACATATCCTGGAGCAACTGCGTTGCAGGTTATGCCCCTTCTTGCGAGCTCCCTTGCGACAGACTTGGTAAGTCCTATCACTCCTGCCTTTGAAGATGCGTAATTAGCCTGCCCTGCATTTCCCATGATACCCACTACAGATGATATGTTGATTATCCTTCCGTATCTCTTTTTTACCATGGTTCCGCTTACTTCCCTTATCATGTTGAAAGTACCGGTAAGATTGACATCCAGCACCTTCCTGAAGTCCTCGGTCTTCATTCTGAGGAGAAGTCCGTCCTTTGCGATCCCCGCGTTGTTTACGAGTACGCTTACAGTTCCGAACGCTTCAAGGGTCTTCTTTACGATTGCTTTGGCATCCTCTTCAACTGACACGTCACCCTTTACCGCTATAAAGGATGCATCCATGGAGCTTAGCTTTTCAATAAGCTCAAGTGGCTCGCGGCTTGTGTAGTTCACCACCACGTTGTAGCCTTCCTTTGCAAAGGCCAATGCACATTCTGCGCCTATACCTCTTCCGCTTCCGGTGATTATTGCCGTCATCTTATCCATTCTGTGCTCCTCCTAACGAATCAAGCTCCTTCAGAAGAGCTTCCATGTCTGAAATGCTGTCTACTGAATATATGCTTCCCTTTACCTTGTTCTGCTTCGCAAGGGATGCGAGAGCCTTTCCAGGCCCTACCTGTATGAACACGTCCCCATCCTTTGGATCCAGCGATTCGAAGGATTGTACAAGCCTTACAGGTGAGTAGATGTGCTTCTCGAGTATATCCTTAAGGTCATCCCCTTCTTCATAGAAGGTTCCCTTGTAGTTTGAAAGGACCTTTGCCTCAGGTGTTTTCAGTTCCGTGCCTTCAAGGAAGGCTCTGAACTCTTTTCCGGCTTCAGCCATAAGCTTGGTATGGAACGCTCCGGAGACATTGAGGAATGTTATCTTCTTCGCTCCTGCTTCCTTCAGTGCTGATTCGAACTCTTCCTTCCTGGAGGCGAGTCCTCCGCATACTGTCTGGCTTGGCGCGTTGTAGTTTGATACCCACAGTCCTTCTTTTCCTTCAAGAGCCTTCTCTATGAGGTCGCTCTGGAAGAATGAGACTGCAGCAAGAAAGCCTTCTGTATTGTCACAGGCCTTCTGCATGGCTTCAGACCTTTTAACAAGCAGCCTTACACCATCCTCGAATGTAAATGCCCCGGCTGACGCAAGTGCGCCGTATTCTCCAAGGGAGAGACCCATGTAGGCATCAGGTACAATGCCCTTTTCCCTGAGCACGGACATAATTCCGAAGCCCATGGTGAATATCGCTATCTGGGAGTTCTCGGTCTTGTCGAGAAGCTCCTTGTCTCTGAAAACAGAGGAAAGGTCCTTCCCTGATATTCTCGAGGCAGTTTCAACCGCCTCCCTGTATGCACCGTAGTTTTCAAGGAAATCAAGACCCATGCCGGGTACCTGCGCACCCTGGCCGGGAAAAAGAACATAAATACTCATATGATACCAATCCTTCTTATAGAGTTATGGATCGGGAGCCTGCGATGAGCCTTTCAAGGATTTCCTTCGCAGTTCCCCTCTCCTTTACCATGCCGGCTATCTGCCCTGACATGAAGGAGCCTTTTTCGATGTCTCCGTCTATGACCGCTGCCTTGAGCGCACCGGTTCCGAGAGCCTCAAGCTCTTCAGGTGTTCCGCCGTGCTTCTCGAGGTCGTCGAACCTCTTTGAGAGCTTGTTCCTCAGTACCTGTACCGGATGTCCTGTAGACCTTCCGGTCACGGTAGTGTCTATGTCGCTTGCCTCAAGTACCATCTTCTTGTAGTTCTCATGTGCCTTGCACTCGTCAGCGACGATGAACACCGTTCCAACCTGGATGCCTTCGGCACCAAGCATGAAGCATGCGTCCACACCCCTGTGGTCTGCTACTCCGCCTGCTGCGATCACAGGAATTGATACAGAATCCACGATCTGAGGTACGAGGACCATTGTCGTAAGCTTGCCTATATGTCCGCCTGCCTCGTTGCCTTCAGCTATGACTGCATCGGCCCCTATCTTCTCCATTCTCTTTGCAAGAGCTATGGATGGCACAACGGGGATCACCTTTATCCCTGCCGCCTTGAATGCAGGAACATATTTAGCGGGATTGCCCGCTCCGGTTGTGACCGCAGCGACCTTCTCCTCAAGGACAACGCTTATGACCTCATCCCGAAATGGAGAAAGCAGCATTATGTTTACACCGAAAGGCTTGTCTGTAAGGCTCTTCGCGATCCTTATCTCCTGCCTTACGATCTCCCCAGGTGCATTCCCTCCTGCTATTATGCCAAGGCCTCCAGCGTTGGAAACCGCAGCTGCAAGCTTCCCGTCAGCAAGCCATGCCATGGCTCCCTGGAACACGGGATATCTTATACCCAATAAGTCGCATACTCTGTTGCCCATCATTTGCTCCTTAAGCAGTCTTTGCTTCCACGTAGTTTACTGCATCCTTGACTGTCTTGATCGCTTCAGCATCGTCTATTGTTATATCGAATGCTTCCTCAAGCTCCATTACAAGCTGGACAAGGTCAAGTGAATCTATTCCAAGGTCGTCTGAAAAATTGGAATCCATTGTTATCTCATCTGCTGGTATGTTCAGTTCCTTAGCCAGTATTTCCCTTACTTTTTCAAAAATCATTTATGATTCCTCCGTTTTAATAATTATTTATGTAATATGGCTTAAGCCATTATACAGCTTATTTGTTCCACTCTATGACTGCGGCACCATATGTGAGTCCGCCGCCGAATCCTACAAGGCCTATCTTGTCGCCCTTCTTGAGGAGACCTTTCCTGTTCATCTCATCCAGCGCTATTGGAATACTCGCTGCCGAGGTGTTGCCGACCCTGTCCAGGTTGACGTAGAATTTTTCCCTTGGAAGCTCCATCTTTGCGGCAGCCGCATCGATTATCCTCAGGTTTGCCTGATGAGGGATCACGTGGTCAAGGTCAGCCATCTTAATGCCTGCCTTCTCCACAGCTTCAGAAAGCGCCTTTGGCAGGACCCTTACCGCAAACTTGAAGACCTCCCTGCCCTCCATTATTATGAAATGATCGGAAGCCTGGTTTCCTGCAAGGAAATTCCTTACCTTGAACTCACCTGAATGAAGAGCGGATATCTTTGTCCCGTCTGCTCCAGTGACTACAGACCTGATTCCGTCACCCTTTTCAAGTATAACGGCGCCGGCTCCGTCTCCGAAGAGCACGCAGGTTGTCCTGTCATTAAAGTCAACTATCTTGGAAAGTACCTCAGCTCCTATCACGAGAGCGTACTTCCTGTCCGATATGGCAAGAAGACCTTCAGCAATCTCGAGTCCGTATACGAAGCCTGTACAGGCAGCGTTGATGTCGAAGCAGGCGGCATTCACAGCGCCAAGCTTTGCCTGAACATAGCATGCTGTTGAGCCGAGAAGTGACTGCGGCGTTATCGTCCCCAGGATTATATATCCTATATCCTCCGGAGCTATGCCTGCATCCTCAATGGCCTTCAAAGAAGCCATATAGGCAAGGTCGCCAGTATTCTCATCAGTAGCGAAAGCCCTCTCCCTTATTCCGGTTCTGGACAATATCCACTCGTCAGTTGTATCAACGACCTTTTCCAGATCCTTGTTGGTCACTATATTTTTAGGAAGATAGCTTCCGGTTCCTATTATCTTGGCCACAACGCACCTCACATATGTTTGATTCTTAAAATATTTGACTATCAAAATATATATTTTCGGCCGTTAACTTACAATTTCGCGATTGATGCAAAATAGGACCTGATTGCGCCTGATTGCTCGATATTACTCCGGTTATCTCTTCGGGACGTTTATCGAAATATTAAAGATTAATTAAGAAATTAACACACAATACCTGAAATCACATGCAAAAAAAAGGCCGCACATGTGTGCAGCCTTACTCTAGACCTCCGTATATTCCTCTTCCTTGAGCACGAATCCGCTCATGAGGTAGAAGATTATGTCAATGTTCAGGTAACCCTCCTTGTGCTTCCTTAGAGCCTTTGAAAGGCTCAGGAGCGTGGAGTTGGTGACCTTGGTCAGGTCCTGGATCTCCTGTTTATTGTAGTACTCCCTGTCGAAGAGCCTTGCAAGGTTGTCATGCATCTCCTTCTTATATAGAAGGTCGGTTTCAGGGTCCCTGTGGGGACCGTGCCTTCCGTTGTGGTGCTCCCTGCATAGATATATGACATTCAGAGGGAAGTCGATGCCTCCCTCCTCACGGTGTACAATATGGTGCTTGTCGCCTGGTCTTCCGCAGACCCTGCAGGCGTTTTCTGCCATCTACGCCTCCTGTTCGGTCTTAATGTTCTTGTGGTAGTTGTATCTTTCCCTGTTCTCCCTTACCACTCTTTCGATGAAGGCTGCCTTTTCCTGTGCACCTTCGTCGCCCTTTTCCCTTGACCTGACTGAAAGCGTGCCGTTTGCCTCTTCCTGCTCTCCAATGATCACTATGTATGGGTCCCTTTCGAGCCTGGCTTCCCTTATCTTGTACCCGATCTTCTCAGACCTGTAGTCGGCCTCTACCCTTATGCCCGCAGCTTTCATCTCAGCTGCGACACTGTCCACATAGTCATGGAACCTTTCAGATATTGGCAGAAGCTTGACCTGTACCGGGGAAAGCCACAGTGGGAATGCGCCGGCGTACTTTTCGATGAGCATGGCCAGTGTCCTCTCATAGCATCCTATTGATGTCCTGTGTATGACATACGGTCTCTTCTTGGAACCGTCTGAGTCCACATAGTACATCTGGAACCTTTCAGGAAGCGCGAAGTCGATCTGTATTGTTATGATAGTATCCTCTTTTCCGTGGACGTTCTTGTACTGCAGGTCAAGCTTAGGTCCGTAGAACGCAGCTTCGCCCTCGGCCTCCTCGTAGTCGAGACCCACATGGTCAAGTATCGTCCTCATCTTGTTCTGGGTGTCCTCCCATGCGACAGGATTGTCGATGTACTTGGCCCTGTTGTTCGGATCCCACTTGGAGAACCTGTAGGAGATGCCATCCTTCATGCCGAGTATCTCCATGACATGGTCGATGAGATGGAGCACTCCCTTGAACTCTTCCTCGATCTGGTCAGGCCTCACCACAAGGTGCCCCTCGGAAATGGTGAACTGCCTCACCCTGATAAGCCCGTGCATTTCGCCCGATGACTCGTTCCGAAACAGTGTTGATGTCTCAGCGTACCTTATCGGCAGCTCTCTGTAGCTATGCTGCTCGCTGTTGTATATGGTGAACTGGAATGGACATGTCATAGGTCTGAGTGACAGGATCTCATCATCCTTCTCCTCGTCTCCCATGAGGAACATTCCGTCCTTGTAGTGGTCCCAGTGTCCGGAGATCTTGTACAGGTCAGACTTTGCTAGGTACGGGGTCTGTGTGTATACATATCCTCTCGATTCCTCAAGGTCCTCTATCCACCTCTTCAGGATCTGAAGTATCTTGGCTCCCTTCGGCTTGATCAGCGGAAGGCCCTGGCCGACCTCTTCAGCGGTAGTGAACAGGTTAAGCTCCCGTCCGAGCTTGTTGTGGTCTCTCTTCTTCGCCTCTTCAAGCATTGCAAGATGTGCATCAAGCTCAGATTTCTTGGGGAATGCGGTACCATATATCCTTGAAAGCATCTTGTTCTTTTCGGAGCCTCTCCAGTATGCACCTGCGATCTGAGTCAGCTTCACAGCCTTGATGTTCCTGGTGGACAGGAGATGCGGTCCGGCACATAGGTCGGTGAATTCCCCCATCCTGTAGAACGAGATGACTGCGTCCTCAGGCAGGTCGTTGATGAGCTCAACCTTGTAGGGCTCATCAAGCTCCTCCATGAGCTTAAGGGCTTCAAATCTCGGAAGAGTGAACCTTTCGAGCTTCAGGTCCTCCTTGACTATGCTTCTCATCTCATCCTCTATCCTTGCAAGGTCCTCATAGGTGAAGCTTCCGTCCTTGTCGAAGTCATAGTAGAAACCATCTTCGATTGCAGGTCCGATCGCAAGCTTGATGCCGGGGAAAAGCCTTTTGACAGCAAGTGCCATGACATGGGATGCGGTATGCCTGAAGGCGTGCCTTCCCTCTTCGCTTTCAAAGGTCTTCACTTCGAACTTCGAATCCCCGGTGATCTCATCCCTCAGGTCAGCTATCTTTCCATTCAGCTTGCCAGCCATCGCGTTTCTTGCAAGCCCCTCCGAGATCTTTGCAGCGGCCTCGATTACAGTAGTACCCTTTTCGACTTCAAGTATCTTTCCGTCATAGAGTTCAAGTTTTAACATCATAACCCTCCTTAAAATAAAAAAGACCCGTCCCAATAAAAGGGACGAGTCGTCGCGGTTCCACCCTGATTGAAGGCATCTCTGCCTTCCACTCAAAACGCCTTAACGCGGCAAACGTCCATGCTTATACGATAAGTCTTCGCAGGAGACTCCCAGGTGGTTTTTCATGGATTTTCGTCACGGGTCTTTCAGCCGGGGGGCCCGCTCTCTTTGTACTGCCATCCACTATTTTCCTGTTCAATGTCTTTCATTACAAATATTATAGTGAATAAATGCCCGGCAGTCAAGGTGCTTCCAATATAGATGACTATAGTCAAACCATATAGCCCGACCATTGCAGTGACGTTATGTCAGATGCCCAATTCACCTGGTCGTATTGGTCATTCGCTTATAATGTTGATTTGTCCTGAATAGATTGAGCCTTTTGTCATAATTCAGACACATTTCACCAGAATAAGTAAAGGTTTAGAAAATTCAATTATTGTTTCTTAATTATAGTGTTCGATTATTGTATAATGTACCCATAGAATCTAGGAGGTTAGGTATGGTACACGTCATTATCCATATCCCGAGGTGTTCGGGACACGCAAGAAAGAATCAGCTGATAAGTTCTCTAAATAACAGGCTGTCATCGCTTCTCAAGGTGCCTGACAATGCTGTCCATGTGATAATATACGAATCCGAGTTCAGGACCGACACGGCATCGGAAAGCTGTGACTTCATCATTGGTGAGGCAATGACTTGGATTGAGATGTCAAAGGCAACCAGAGACGAGATGGCTTCGATATTCAGGGACGAAGCTGTGAAGTTCTCGGGCATCGAGGTTGACAAGCTCACATTCGTAGTAAGGCAGGTCCCGGGTGAATTCTGGTATGGCAGGAAGTAGAGACAGCGTACTCATAGCCGATCCCAGAACGCCCGATGATGAGGTCCGCGAGATCGAGTCACTTGGATTCAAGGTCGTGGCAGCAGAATCTCTGGACTTTCTCTACGAGGGAGTAAAGGGACATCCTGATCTTCAGTTCGCTCCTGTCGGAGACAGGCTAGTATGCCACAGGGGAATCTCAACAGCCAAGCTCAGGGAATTACAGGGACATGGAATCGAGTGCGTACCGTCAGTATCGGCACTCGCACTCCCCTACCCCGGACACGTCATTTTGAATGCTTCCATCGGAGGCGGTGCACTTATACACAGGACTGACATAACCGATGGAGCTCTGCTCGAGGAGGCGATAAGACAGGGACTCAGGCTGATCGACGTAAGGCAGGGTTACGGACGGTGCTCTACCTCTTTTATCGGGGACCGGTGTTTTGCAACCAATGATTCGGGCGTGGCAGCTGCGTTGTCAGAAAATGGATTCAGGGTATTCTTCTCCCCCTATGGCGATGTTGAGCTGGAGGGATTCGATTACGGATTTTTAGGAGGCTGCCTGTCAATGGTCAGATCAGGATCAGACAGGCTTGTCATTGTAAGCGGGAATTTGAATGAATATGTCATGGGCAGGGAGCTGAGGGAATTCATATTAAGTTCGGGTGCCATCCCGGTAGAGGTGGGAAAAGGAAGACTTAAGGACAGAGGCTCTGTGCTGCAGGTCTTTAAAAAAGCAGATTGATAAAAATAAGAATATATTTCCAATAAAAGTTAAAATTTTAACGCAAGCGATTGTAAACATGTGCAGTGCAGTGTATACTTATGTTGTATTTGTCCAAAATTTAACAATGAGGTGGAATATGTGTAGTTTAAAGGACAATCCTAAGACCAGAGAGTTGGATGATTTCATAGAAGAAATCAACGCCACGGAAAGTGACCTGATACTGGTTCTCCACAGAGCCCAGAATCTATTCGGTTACCTGCCTGAAGATGTCATCAGCCACATCAGTGAAAAGATCAATGTTCCGAAAGCAAAGATATTCGGAGTACTCAGCTTCTATTCCTATTTCACGACTACACCGAGAGGAAAGAATGTAGTCAATGTATGCATGGGTACGGCGTGCTTCGTCAGAGGTGCTGAAGCCATATTAAGGGAGCTTGAGTCTCAACTTCGAATCAAGAACGGCGAAACATCGATCGATGGGCTCTTTACTCTTGATTCGCTCAGGTGTGTGGGTGCCTGCGGGCTTGCACCCGTTGTCATGGTCAATGACAAGGTGTACGGAAGAGTGACCACCGAAGATGTCGCAAGGATCATCAGCGAGTGCGAGGTATAGGAGGGTATGGAAATGCTTAGGACATTAAACGACCTTAAAGCCATAAAGGATGCTTCCCTGGATCTCGTGACTCTAAGGAACATGACAGGCCAGGATTATACTAAGAAGGAAGTCCTGGTATGCGGCGGAACCGGATGCCAGTCAGCGAAGTCCAAGGAAATAGTAAGCCTTTTCAATTCGGAATTAGCAAAGCATAAGATAAGCGACAAGGTAAGCGCCCATATCACAGGCTGCTTCGGATTCTGCGAAAAGGGACCTATAGTCAAGGTTTTCCCAGATGATGTATTCTATATTGAGGTCAAGCCATCGGATGTGGATGAGATAATCAAGGAACATATCATTGGTGGAAAAGTAGTTGAGAGACTTCTCTACAAGGACCCTGATACAAAGGAAATCATCAAGACGCAGCATGGAATGAGCTTCTACAAGAAACAGGAAAGAGTAGCGCTAAGGAACTGCGGTCTCATCAACCCTGAGAAGATCGACGAGTATATAGCCTTTGATGGATATCTTGCGCTGGGGAGAGCCCTTACAGAAATGACACCTCAGCAGGTAGTAGACGTAATCAAGGATTCAGGACTGAGAGGAAGAGGCGGAGCCGGATTCCCAACAGGCTCGAAATGGGGCATAACGCTCAGGAGCCCGGGTGCTGAGAAATACATGGTCTGCAATGCTGACGAGGGAGACCCGGGAGCATTCATGGACAGGTCTATCCTTGAAGGAGACCCCCACAGCGTGCTTGAAGCTCTTATGATCGGCGGATATGCGATTGGAGCAAACAAGGGCTATATCTATATAAGGGCTGAGTATCCTCTGGCGATATCAAGGCTCAGGATTGCGATAAAGCAGGCTGAAGACTATGGACTCCTCGGCAAGGACATATTCGGGACAGGCTTCGATTTCAACATCGAGATCAAGCTGGGTGCCGGAGCGTTCGTATGCGGTGAGGAAACAGCGCTCATACACAGCATAGAGGGCAAGCGCGGCGAACCAACGACAAAGCCCCCCTTCCCTGCCGAATCAGGACTTTGGGGCAAGCCGACCTGCGTGAACAACGTCGAGACCCTTGCCAATGTTCCCGCAATCATGATAAAGGGAGCCAAGTGGTTCGCTGATTTCGGAACCAAGCTGAGCAAGGGTACCAAGGTATTCGCTCTTGCCGGCAAGGTAAATAATGTAGGTCTCGTCGAGGTTCCGATGGGAACCACTTTAAGGGAGATAATCTACGAGATAGGCGGAGGAATCAAGGGAGGCTACAAGTTCAAGGCAGTGCAGACAGGCGGACCATCCGGCGGCTGCATCACCGAACAGGACCTTGACACCCCTATCGACTACGAGTCACTAAGCGCAATAGGATCCATGATGGGATCCGGCGGTATGATAGTCATGGACGAGCACAACTGCATGGTGGACATAGCCAAGTTCTACCTTGACTTCACAGTTGACGAATCCTGCGGAAAATGCACTGCATGCAGAATCGGAAACAAGAGACTCCTTGAGATACTTCAGAAGATAACCCAGGGCAAGGGCGAACCCGGCGACCTGGTTAAGCTGAGGGAGCTGTCCGAGACAATAAAGGACACTTCACTGTGTGCACTTGGACAGACCGCACCTAACCCGATACTTTCCACTCTCAAGTATTTCGAGGCTGAATACAATGCCCATGTCTATGACAAGAGATGTCCGGCCGGAGTCTGCAAGGACCTCGTAAGATACGAGATATCAGATCTCTGCATTGGCTGCACAAAGTGCGCAAGGGCTTGTCCGGTAAGCTGTATCTCCGGCAAGGTCAGGGAGAAGCATGTGATAGACCAGGAGAAGTGCATCAAGTGCGGATCCTGCTATACAGCGTGCCCGGTCAAACCTGTCAAAGCCGTTATGAAGGTATAGGAGGGTAATGAGATGGATATGGTTCATGTAAAGATCAACAACAAGGAGGTCATGGTACCAAAGGGTGCAACGATACTCCAGGCCGCAAAAGAACTGAATATCAACATACCGACCCTCTGCCACCTTGACCTGCACAACATTAAGATGGTAAACAAGGGTGCATCCTGCAGAGTCTGCGTAGTCGAGGTGGAAGGAAGAAGAAACCTTGCACCAGCCTGCTCAACCCCTGTATTCGAGGGTATGGTGATAAAGACCGACAGCATGAGGGCGATAAAGTCCAGAAGGACAATGGTCGAGCTCCTCATATCAGACCATCCGAAGGATTGCCTCGTCTGCCTTAAGAACCAGGACTGCGAGCTTCAGCAGCTGGCAGCTGACCTTGGCGTAAGGAATATCAGGTACAGCGGAGAGATGTCGACATATCCTGTTGATGCCGCTTCAAAGGCAATATACAGGGACCTGTCAAAGTGCGTGCTCTGCAGAAGATGCGAAACCATGTGCAACGACGTCCAGACTGTCTATGCCCTTTCAGGAGTAGGCAGAGGCTTTGATACTGTTGTCGGACCTGCTTTCAACGCGCGTATGCACAAGACCGTATGTACATTCTGCGGCCAGTGTGTTGCAGTATGCCCGACCGGAGCCCTTGTCGAGGTCGACAATGTGCCAAAGGTATGGGACCTTCTTGAAAACAAGAAGAAGACAGTTGTTGTCCAGGTAGCCCCTGCTGTCAGAGTAGCCCTTGGAGAACTCTTCGGAATGGCTCCCGGAACGGTTGTAACAGGCAAGATGGTCTCAGCCCTGAGGACCCTCGGATTCGACTTCGTATTCGACACGGACTTCGCTGCGGACCTTACCATAATGGAAGAAGCCCATGAGCTGATCGAAAGAGTAACAGAAGGAACGAACCTGCCGATACTTACCTCCTGCTGTCCTGCATGGGTAAAGTTCTTCGAGCACCAGTTCCCTGACCTTCTGAACATACCTTCAACCTGCAAGTCGCCGCATGAGATGTTCGGTGCAGTGACAAAGACATACCTCGCAAACAAGCTGGGACTCAAGCGAGAAGACATGGTGGTCGTATCAGTTATGCCATGTGTTGCCAAGAAGTACGAGGCAGCAAGACCGGAGCTGGAGTCCAAGGGACTTCAGGACGTCGACGTGGTAATAACCACAAGAGAGCTTGGAAGGATGATAAAGGAAGCCGGAATTGATTTCCTTTCGCTCCATGATGAAGACTATGACGATCCGCTTGGAAGATCAACCGGTGCAGCAGTCATATTCGGTGCTACAGGCGGAGTAATCGAGGCTGCATTAAGGACCGCAGCTGAGGTTATAACCGGGAAGCCGCTTGAAAACGTAGAGTTCATTGAAGTCAGAGGCATGCAGGGACTCAGGGAGGCAAAGGTTGAGATCGGGGACCTCGGTCTTAACATCGCCGTTGCCCATGGACTTGGAAACGCAAGGAAGCTCCTTGAAAGCATAAGGAAAGGAGAAAGCAAGTACCATGCAATAGAGATAATGGCATGTCCTGGAGGCTGCGTAGGCGGCGGCGGACAGCCTTACCACCATGGAGACCTTGAGATAATCAAGAAGAGGACGAGAGGCATATACGAGATAGACAGAAGCATGACAATAAGGAAATCCCACGAGAATCCTGCAATAAAGGAAATCTACGAGAATTTCCTGGGAGAGCCTGGAAGCCATCTCGCTCACGAGCTCCTTCACACATCATACTTCGAAAGAAGCAAATAGCAAAAGCTGGTATGGGGACCTCACATTTTGTGAGGTCCCCATACTCCCCTTTTCCCGGAAAATATCAGAAATTCCATGAGGATCCCGTTAGGCGCCCTTAAACAATGCAAGTGAGAATTTCAGACGTAATCAAAAAGGCATGCCGCGCGGCATGCCTTTTCACTATAAGCTGATCTTATGATGGCGGGAGTATTCGGGAAATGAACTACTCGTTCACTATTTCCTTAAGGTCCTTGCCTG
>DIXH01000029.1 GCA_002428605.1 Clostridiaceae bacterium UBA6085 | reverse complement strand
TACAGCCAATAATCATGCAATTAATACTAAAACCCTTGCGGCCGAATGGGTATCAAGGGTTTGTTCTTTTTTAACTGTAAAAGTCAGGTCAATTCAAATGATTACGCAGATCCGGTTTGGATGTCCTTCATGAAATAATATGGTTTGATATTAATGGTAAAATATGACAAAATGGAATGCACCAACATAAAATCCCGGAATATTCAATGAGGCCACTCCATTATCAAGCATTATTTATTCTATTTTTGTATTTCAGATAAAGTTAAATGAAAGTTATTTTCATTTATTGTTATCACATTGCAACTTTCTTTTCAAATTCATTTTACCACTACAAATAATTGAAAAAACTAAAAGTTTATAACAATTTTGTAAACGTTTTTATTATTAATATATATATTTATGCACATATATTAATAATATCTTTAACCTTATATTAAAAAATATATCTAAGTTTTATTCATAATATTTTGGCATTCATAAACAATATTTACAATGCGATATTTGTTAGCCATTATCACTTGCCAGAGCCTTTATATATCGATAGCTATCGAAATCGGCTTCACTAGTCAAATCCTTATCTCATTATTCATTTCGTATGGTATAATTCGAGATGGGGATACTGATTGATGGGAGGGGCAAAAAATGAATTTTCAGCTGACTCAGGAATTCATTGTGGCATTGGCAATAGGACTTGCCATATATTTGTCCGCGGTAACATCTGTATACATGGTATTCGGTCCACCTTCCAATGGAAGGAGCAGGCTTAACATAAGGAAGAGGAATAAGAAGAGTGCTGAATCGGAAAATTCTGAGGAATCAGTCAGGGCTATCGTCGAGGAGCTTGAAAATGAAAAGTTCAAGTCATCAGGAAACATCAACAATTTGGATGAGGAAATCGCGAGGCAGGAAGAGCTTCTAAAGAAGCTTAAGGAAGAGCGGGAGAAGAAATCCTAAATTCATCAAAAAATCATGGACCGGCATTGCCGGTCCATTTCATTTAACTTTATTGATCTTAATTATCTTATTGTCTGCTATTCGCCCAGGTACGCGGCCTTTACAGCCGGGTCATTCATGAGTTCCTTGGCGTCGCCTGACTTGACTATCTTTCCTGTTTCAAGGATGTATGCCCTGTTAGATATGGAAAGCGCCATATTGGCGTTCTGCTCGACGAGAAGGATCGTGGTTCCTGACTTGTTGATCTCGACTATAGTATCGAATATCTTCTGTACTATGAGTGGAGCAAGTCCCATGGAAGGTTCATCAAGAAGGAGCATAGAAGGTCTAGACATTAAAGCCCTTCCTATTGCCAGCATCTGCTGTTCTCCTCCGGAGAGGGTTCCAGCCTTCTGCTTCTGCCTTTCCCTGAGGATAGGGAACTTCTGGTAGACCATCTCATAGTCACCCTTAAGGTTCTCCTTGTCCTTTCTTGTGAAGGCACCAAGCTCAAGGTTTTCAAATACAGTAAGGTTAGCGAATATCTTCCTGCCTTCAGGGACCTGTACAAGTCCCATCGATGGGATAAGCTCCGCCTTCTTCTTTGTTATGTCCTCGCCCTTGTAGGTTATGGTTCCGCTCCTTACTTCAGCAAGCGATGAAATCGCCCTGAGAGTCGAGCTCTTTCCGGCACCATTGGCACCTATTAGTGAGATTATCTCACCCTCCTGGACCTCTATGGAGATGTCCTTCAGGGCGTGTATTACACCGTAGTATACATTCAGGTTTTCAATCTTAAGCATTCTTAGCCGTCCCTTCTCCGCCCTTTTCTCCAAGGTAGGCCTTTATTACTTCCTCGTTGTTCCTTATCTCGTAAGGATTACCGCTGGCGATCTTCTTGCCGAAATTCAGGACGTTTATCCTGTCACAGATACCCATGACGAGCTTCATGTCGTGCTCTATAAGGAGTATCGACACATCGAACTCATCCCGGAGCCTGCCTATAAGGTTCATAAGGTCGTGGGTCTCGGCAGGGTTCATGCCTGCCGCAGGCTCATCAAGCAGGAGAAGCTTAGGGTCTGTCGCAAGAGCCCTGACGATCTCAAGCCTTCTCTGTTCTCCGTATGAAAGGTTCCTGGCTTTCTCTTCCCTCTTCTCATAGAGGTTGAAGAGAGCAAGCAGGCTGTGTACCTTCTCGTCGAGGGCAGCTTCAGCCTTGAAGAACTTAGGCAGCCTCAGAACAGCCTCAGCCAGATTGTAATCCGTCTTGTTGGTGTGTGAGATCCTTACGTTGTCTCCGACTGTAAGGCTTGAAAAAAGCCTTATGTTCTGGAAGGTCCTGGCGATTCCCATGGATGATATCTTATGGGGCTTAATCCCGTTTATGACCTTTCCTTCGTATTTTATATCTCCCTCTGTAGGAGTGTATATTCCAGTGAGCATATTGAATACCGTAGTCTTGCCTGCTCCATTGGGACCAATCAAGCCAACCACTTCATTCTTGCCTAC
This sequence comes from Clostridiaceae bacterium UBA6085, assembly GCA_002428605.1. GTDB lineage: Bacteria > Bacillota > Clostridia > Clostridiales > Clostridiaceae > Youngiibacter. The sequence goes on along the minus strand of DIXH01000029.1, from coordinate 22,376 downwards.
ATCGAGAGTAAGCTGTGAAACAGCGCTGAGACCGCCGAACTTCATGGTGACATTTTCTACATTCAGCATGATTCATCCCCCTTTCTAAGATATTTGGTCTTTGTCATCTTTCTTTTTCCCAATCCCTTTGAAGCTGTTCCTGAAGATATTCAGGGAAAGCTCCTTGGATCCCATGAGACCCTGAGGCCTGAAGATCATGAGAATTATGAGGGAAGCTGAGTAGATGATCATCCTGAGGTCGCTTACGCTCCTCAGAAGCTCCGGTAGGAACGTGAGGAATATAGCCCCGAATATGCTTCCGGTTATGGAGCCAAGTCCGCCAAGGACAGCATATGTGAGGATCTCAATGGACCTTGTGAAGCTGAAGACCTCAGGCTTCAGGTATCCGATATAGTGAGCGTACAGAGCTCCTCCTACTCCGGCTATGAAAGCCGCGATCATGAAGGACTGAATCTTGAATTTCGTGGTGTCAACTCCCATGGCTTCTGCCGCGATCTCATTTTCCCTTACAGAGAGCATGGCCCTTCCGGGAGCGGACTTGATGATGTTCCTTATTCCCATTGCAACAAGTACGGTCACCAGGAAAGTCAGGGTGAAGTTGGTTTCAAGAGGTATTCCAGTGAATCCCCTGGGACCTCCAACATAGTTGATGTTGACCAGGACTACCCTTATTATCTCACCGAAACCAAGTGTGGTTATGGCGAAGTAGTCGCCTCTAAGTTTCAATGTAGGGATACCTATGAGCAGCGATATTGCAGCCGCAAGTATTCCGCCTACAATGAGAGCAGGAATGAAGGGTATGTCGAACTTCGCTGTAAGGACAGCAGAGCCATAGGCTCCTATCGACATGAACCCTGCATGTCCGAGTGAAAGCTGTCCCGTGAAGCCTGTTATGAGGTTCAGGGAAAGCGCGAGTATTATGTTGATAAGGCTTAAATTGATTATCCCCGCATAGTACCTGTTGATCATGCCTCCATTTCTGAGGCTTATAAGGACAACATACAGCACTATTATAAGTACGATCTTCAAAGCCATCTCAAGGTTCTTCTTTGGCATCTTCTTAATCCTGTCCATGCTATACCTTCTCACTTTCTACTTTTCCAAGTATTCCCGTAGGCTTTACGAGAAGCACTATGATAAGTATGGAGAAAGCTATTGCGTCTGAAAGGCTTGTTGAGATATATGCCTTGGTGAGGGTCTCAGCTATGCCTATGAAGACTCCTCCGATAAGCGCACCCGGTATGATTCCAATACCACCGAGAACCGCCGAAACGAAGGCCTTGAGGCCGGGCATCATACCCATGTACGGGTCTATGCTTGTCCAGCTTAAGGCAACCATTATACCTGCAGCTCCAGCCAGGATCGATCCCAGGAAGAACGTGAAGGAAATGGTCTTGTTTACGCTGATTCCCATCAGCTGTGCAGCCTCCATGTCATAAGAGACAGCTCTCATGGCCTTTCCCATCTTGGTCCTGAATACTATGTACTGCAGGAGCACGACGAGAAGTATTGATATACCGAAGGTAAGAAGCTGGATGTTTGTAACCTGAAAAAGTCCCAAGTCATACTTGTGCACCGGAATTAGCTCCGGGAATGACTTTGGTGACGGTCCGACTATATACCTCATACCGTTCTCAAGGAGAAGACTGACTCCGATAGCGGATATGAGAAGCGTGATCCTTGGTGATTTTCTAAGAGGTCTGTAAGCAACTCTCTCAATCAATACTCCTAAAGCACCAGATGCCAGCATGGCTATTGCTAAAGTCGGAAAAAATGGCAGATTATACGCCTTAGAGGCGTAGAATCCAGCCATTGCTCCAACCATGTAAATATCGCCGTGGGCGAAATTGATGAGACCTATGATCCCATAAACCATTGTGTAACCTAATGCCAGAAGAGCATAAATACTTCCGATCGACAAGCCGTTGATTAGCTGTTGAAAAAACTGCATTTTATGCCTCCCTGGTTGTAACCCTTAAGGGTTGACCTTGTCTACGAGCTTGAGCTTTCCGTCCTCAACCTCAACTATAACTGCACCCTTGACAGCGGTCCTGTCAGCGTCGAATGATAGTGTGCCTGTTACGGCTTCTACATTAGACTTAAGGAGTGCCGCCTGAATAGCTGCTCCGTCAAGTGAGTCTGCTGCATCGATAGCTGAAAGAAGAACCTTCGCTGCATCATATCCAAGAGCTGAGAATGTGTCCGGAGCCTTCTTGTATTCTGCCTCGAACTGCTTTACGAAGTTAGCAACTACTGCCGCTTCATCGCCTGAGAAGTAGTGAGTGACGAACCTTGAGCCTTCAACCGCGTCTCCGCCGATCGTGAAGAGCTCTGCTGACTCCCAGCCGTCTCCACCGAGAAGCTGTGCATCAATTCCTGAATTTCTAGCCTGCTTGGCTATGAGGCCTACAGTTGTGTAGTAGTCAGGAAGAACTAGTACGTCAACTCCTGCTGCAGCTATCTTTGTAAGCTGTGCGCTGAAGTCCTTGTCTCCGTCGTTGTATGTAAGGAACTCTGCAACGGTTCCGCCCTTTGACTCATAGTTTGTCTTGAAGGCATCAGCGATACCCTTTGAATAGTCTGATCCGACATTGTAAAGTACTGCTGCCTTTGTGCTCTTAAGAGTGTCTATGCTGTAATTAGCAAGAGCTACTCCCTGGTATGAATCGATGAAGCATACCCTGAACATGTAGTCTCCGCCGACCTTGGTTACAGTTGGCTCAGTAGCACTTGGGGATACCATAGGTATCTTTGACTGTGTTCCCTTAGGGCCTGTTGCAAGAGCCGCACCTGAAGTGACCGCTCCAACTATTCCTACGACCTTGTCGTTCTCGACAAGCTTGTTGAATGCGTTGCTTGCGTTTGTTCCGTCTGCCTGGTCATCCTCGAAGATAACCTTGACGGTCTTTCCGTCGATTCCGCCCTTTGCATTGACTTCCTTGACATAGAGCTCCACGCCTTCCTTAACGGACTGTCCGTAGGTAGCTGCTCCACCGGTAAGAGGTCCTATGCCGCCTATGGTGAATTCCTTCACCTCAGCAGTAGTAGGGGTTGTCGGTGTCTTCTCTCCACATGCCGCGAGAAGTGCCGTTGAAAGAGCTGCAACAGTGAATATTGCAAATAATCTTTTCTTCATTTTGTCACCTTCCTTGAAATAATAGCTTTAATATACCAGTTTAAAATCGCAATATCAATAGTAAAATTAATTTCCTGTTAACATTATCGAAGAAAACCCATATGAAAAATGACGATATCAAATGAGAGCAAAATAGTGGTTATCGGTTTGTTATTTATGTCAAATTTGTAAACGATACCTGTGATTAATTCATATTTTTTGTCAATCGCTGGTAAAAATGAGAAATCACCAGGAACCAATTATCATGGATCCTGATGACTTGATCGCTATATTACGAAATCCACCACATTATAAAGCGCGTCAACCTTGAAGCCGTCCCTGGTCAGCCTCACCCTCAGTATGGAGCAGTTGTAGATCTCAATCTGGTTGAAACGGTATGAGACATCACCAAGTATTATGGAGATTATAGTCTTCATGGTTCCTCCATGGGTTGCGACAAGGACCTTTCCAGGCTTGTTGTCCGAGGACTTGAGTTCGTCCAGGTAATCCCTTACCCTTCCCGAAAACTCCCGCTGGCTTTCTCCTCCGTCTGGTGCAAAATCCAGCCAGTCGCTGTCCCACCTTTCAAACAGGTCAGGATACCTCTCAGTGATCTCAGGGAAGGTCATTCCCTCAAGGACTCCAAGACTCCTTTCATCAAGCCTTGGCTCGATATCAGCATCATCCATGGAGAATCCCATGGCCTCAAGGGTCTGATGGGTCCTTTTCAGACCTGATACGACTATCCTGTCAGGTGTGAAGCTCATCATTCTTATGAGGTTTCCGGCCTTTGCCGCCTGCTCGCGGCCATTTGGGGTAAGCCCGTAGTCTAGCCTCCCATAGAAGAGATTTGTCCTGTTGGCTTCAGTCTCCCCGTGTCTTACAAAAAGGATCTCCATATTTCACCTTCAAACTTATTTATCCCTTGGACTCATATTTCTCCTTGAAGAAGTCAGTAAGCTTTTCAAGTGACTTCCTGAGAATCTCTTCCTCTTCCGTGTCAAGCTGCTCAAGGGTAGCCTTGATCATCTCCTCATGGAACCTTTCATGGACAGAGTTTGCAGTCCTGCCCTTTTCAGTGAGCTTAACAAGCACCACTCTCTTGTCCTCATCTGTCCTTCGCCTCTCTACATAGCCCTTGGCCATGAGCTTGGCAATCGCAGTTGTCAGTGTCCCCACAGTGATGTTGAGCTTCTTTGCAGCCTCGGACATGGACCTTTCTCCCTCGGTCCCTATGGCCTCAAGGGTATGCATCTCAGTTACAGACAGGTCATGCCCCTCGATATCCTGGAGAGCCCTCTCTTCTATCCTTAGTATGTTGTTGAACAGGTCTACCAGCAGTTCGTTCAGGACCTGCTTCGAATTATTCATGTGCCCTACCAGCCAGAATTCAGAATTCTGGTCCTTTCCTGATATGTGCAGGGTGCGAGCCCTGTCTCCTTAAGAAGCACAAGCCCTTCCCTGAAATTCGCACCGATCTGGTCTGTATTGTGTGCATCAGAGCCTAGCGTCATAAACCTTCCTCCGCAGTTCCTGTAGCCTTCAAGTATGCTTCGAAGGCTTTCAAGGACGTCTCCCTGGAGAGGTCTCCTAAGGTTCAGCTCAAGTGTTATGTCGTTTGAAACCAGAACATCAAAGAGCTCATCGAACTCAGCAAAAGCATCCTGGTACCTGATATTCCTGGGTGAAAGCCTCAGGTACCTGCTCGGATAGTCAAGATGGGCAAGCGTATCGATGAATGGATTTGCAGCCACGGTCCTTGCGGTCTCCTTAAGATAGTCTTTGTAGAACTCGGCTGCAGTCATCTCCCTGAAGTCAGATGGCCTTGAAACATCAAGGCGCCTCATGGAGTGCATGGAGCCGATCACCATATCGAAGGGATGGTCTTCAACCATCCATCTGTTTTTGGCGATATTCTCCATGTCTATCCCTGTTTCAATGCCAAGAAGGAGGGTCTCCCCTCTCTTCCCTGCATATTCCCTGAAATAGCTGTCAATATCGAAGCTGATCTCGAAGCCGCCCACATCCATGTTGTTGAGGTCGACATGCTCAGTCGTGACCAGCCCTATGCCAAGAGAAGCGGCCTTTGCCATTGCACCCTCGATGCTCATGTTGGAATCGAAGGAGAACTCCGTATGGCAGTGCGTGTCGAAATAAATATCCTTATAGAGCATCCTTGCCGTACGCTCCGATTATCTCTCCATAGAATATCTCATGGTAGTCACCGTCAAGGTAGGAGGTCTTGTCTATGTCTCCACCGAGGATGTCCGGATCTATCTTGTGCCTGTAGACTATCTTGCACTCATAGAATATGTCGGCTTCCTTCACTACAGGAGTCTCAAGATTCTTGCTCGGATACTGGGATATCCCTGCCTCCTTGAACTTGTCCGTCTTCCTTCCTGTCTTGGATCCGCATACCTGCAGCGCCTTTTTCATAGAAGGTGTTGTCGGGATGGACACCGTGAACTCGTCAGTTTCCTGCAGAAGCTCGTGGGCATACCTTGATTTCCTTATCAGTATCGTGAATATGGGTCTTCCCCATTCAAAGCCTATGTTTCCCCAGCTTATTGTAGTCACATTAACGGCTTCCTTTCCTTTGACCGTAAGGAATGCGCCTTGCCTGTGAAGGTACTTCAAGCTTTTGTCCAGGTATCTTATAAATTCTACTGCCATGGTCAACCTCCGATTCTAAAATATATGCTGATTATAGCTTATCATACAAAATCAATTTTGTAATTTGACAATTGTCAATATATTGCTAAAATTTCATGCTTATTGTTAAAAAATAGCGCAGACCTCAGCCTGCGCCTCCTTAATCACTTTTTTACAGCTTCCTTGAGCGTATGCCATGCAAGCACGGCGCACTTCACCCTTGCAGGCATGTTAGAGATGTTCTGCAGCGCGAATGCATCCTCAAGTGTCTCCTCAAGGTATTCAAGGTCCGAAATCTCCCTCTTGATCATTCCGAGGAAGACCTCAATGGTCTCAAGTGCCTCGTCCACCTTCTTTCCCTTCAAAAGGTCTATCATCATGGATGCAGAAGCCTGGCTGATAGCGCAGCCATGCCCGGAATATCCGATGTCCTTAAGGTATCCGTCAGCGATTTCAGCCTGGATCGTTATCTCATCTCCGCAGCTTGGATTGTGCCCTCTCTCTTCATTAGTGAAGGCCTCAAGCAGTCTCTTGTTCCTCTTGTCTGAATTGTGCTCCAGTATGAGCTCTGTATAAAGGCTGTTAAGCTCCATATCCCATCCACCTCCTTATTTCGCCGAGTTTTCCGAGGAAGTAGTCTACCTCGTCAATTGTGTTGTAGAAGCAGAAGGATGCCCTGTTTGACGCCTGTATCCCCAGGTACCTCATGAGAGGCTGGGCACAGTGGTGCCCTGCCCTTACAGCTATCCCATAGCTGTCAAGGATCGTCGCCACATCGTGGGGATGTACGCCCTCCACGGTGAAGCTTATGACAGCTCCTCTTTCAGAAAGGTCCGTCGGCCCCACGATGTTGATGTACGGAAGCTTCTTCATGCCTTCCAGAGCATGCTCCGTAAGCAGCATCTCCTGCTCCTTAATCTTATCAAAGCCAAGGTCATTGATATAGTCAATGGCTGCCGAAAGGGACGCTGCCCCCTCGACGTTCTGGGTTCCCGCCTCGAACTTGTATGGCAGCTCGTTGAAAGATGTTTCCTGCTCATGCACATACTCGATCATGTCTCCGCCGAAGAGGAAAGGCTTCATCGATTTCAGCAGCTCTTTCTTTCCATAGAGTACCCCTATCCCGAGCTGTGAAAGCAGCTTATGTCCGGAGAAAGCGAAGAAGTCTGCATCAAGCTCAGCTACATTTACCCTCATGTGAGGCACTGATTGTGCTCCATCTATAAGAGCTAAAGCTCCAACCGAATGGGCCTTATCTATTATTGCCTTCACAGGCATTATGGTACCAAGGACATTAGACATGTGCGTACATGCGACGATCTTCGTGTCAGTATCTATCTTTTCAAGTTCTGATGAGGGCAGCCTTCCTTCCTTATCCACATACATGTAGTGAAGTGTTGCGCCTGTCACCTTTGCCACCTGCTGCCAGGGCACAAGGTTCGAGTGGTGCTCGGCAATCGTTATGACTATCTTGTCGCCAGCCTTTAGATTATCCATCCCATAGCTGTAGGCTACAAGGTTTATTGACTCAGTGGTGTTCCTGGTGAATATGACCTCATCTGAGCTCTTCGCCCCGATGAATGCCCTTACCTTCTCCCTGGTACCCTCATAGACCTCTGTGGCCTTGATGCTCAGATAATGGGATCCTCTGTGAGGATTTCCATTCTGCTCCAGGTCGTATTTCCTTACGGCATCTATTACGGACAGCGGTCTCTGGGTCGTTGCAGCATTGTCAAAATATACAAGTTTCTTGCCGTTGACAGTCAGGTCAAGGATCGGGAAATCTTCGCGAACGTTCATAGCCTTATTCTCCCTTTATCTCCCTGTCCACCGCTTCGAGGACAAGCTCTCTTATTTCTTCAACAGGTATCAGGTCCACAATTGGGCGTATATAGGATTCAACTATCATTTTCTTTGCCTCGTCCTCGGAAAATCCTCTGGACATTATGTAGAATAGCTTGTCTTCATCGATCTGTCCTGCGCTTGCAGCATGGTTTCCTATGACATCATCTTCTTTACAGAGAAGGAGTGGGATTGCAAAGGACTTTACCTTGGGGCTCAGGAGTATGGTGAACTCCTCCTCATTTCCTGTCGATTGAGTGGAGCCTCTCTTGAAGTCAAGGGTGCCTCTGAATACCTTCTTTGAGTTATCCTTCAGCGCTCCCTTGAACATCATATCGGATACTGTCTTCTTTCCGATATGGTTCATGTGGTGTGATAGGTCAAGTATCCTATCGCCGAAGCCAAGGTATACATTCTTGACATAGCCTTCCGACTCGTCACCGGAAAGGTCAGTCATATAGTTAACGACAGCCTCTTTTCCGCCTATTTCAACTGATATGAAGTTTACCTTCCCTTTTTCAGCGACCTTCGTGAACCTTGATTCAAGGTGCCTTGACAAGGAGTTAAGCCTCTGGACCTTTATTATGTTGAGCTCAGCACCCTCGCCCACCTCGATCTTGTTAAGTATGTCCGAGAAGGTAGCAGTATCATCCGAGCTGTAGTCCATTACCAGGTCAAGCTTCGAGCCCTTCCTGAGGACTATTACATTCTTTTCAACGAGGACTGGATTATTTGAGTGCAGCCTGTGGGTAAGGACTACGCTTGCTGACAGGTTCTCCTCGACCTCCATGTAAAGGCCGGCGTTGCTACTCTTGTCAGCGAGAGCTACCATTTTATCATTGACCCCCTTGAAATGCTCGGGCATATCAAGGTCCCTTCCATTCAGGTCCTCCACATCAAGTGTAGTCTTTATGGCACCGTATGCGTATGGAACAGATGTATCTACTTCAAGGCTGTCCAGTTCAAGCTGGTTTGCCTTTACCCACCTGAAGGAAATCCTCGGGAGTACGTTGTATGTTTCTTTCATTGCGCTCATTCTAAGTTCTCCCTCCTATCCTATCGCACCTTCAAGCTCAAGTGTGATCAGGTTATTCATCTCCACGGCGTATTCCAGAGGAAGCTCCTTGGAGATCGGTTCAACAAAGCCCCTGACTATCATTGCCTTTGCTTCAGCCTCGGATATCCCCCTGCTCATCAGGTAGAATATGGCTTCCTCGGAGATCCTTCCGATCTTTGCCTCGTGTCCGATATCTATGTCGTCATTCTCTATGTCTATTACAGGTATCGTGTCCGAGCTTGATATTGAGTCAAGCATCAGGGACTCGCAGGAAACTGTCGACTTTACGCCGTAGGCATTTGGAGCGACTCTAAGAAGTCCTCTGTATACAGCGTTCCCGCCAGACTTTGATATGGATTTCGAGTTTATGTTAGATGTGGTGTTAGGCGCCGCATGGACCACCTTTGCTCCGGTATCAAGTGTCTGACCCTTTCCGGCGAAGGTTACTCCGGTGAATTCGCATCTTGCACCTTCACCCCTTAATATGCTCATTGGATAGAGCATGGAGACCTTTGATCCGAAGGAGCCTGATACCCATTCTATGGTACCGTTCTTGTCGACCAGTGACCTCTTCGTATTCAGGTTGTACATGTTCTTCGACCAGTTCTCGATGGTGGAATACCTGAGGTATGCACCCTCCTTGACGAAGAGCTCGACAGCTCCTGCATGCAGGTTGTTCACCGAATACTTCGGTGCCGAACAGCCTTCTATGAAGTGACAGTGAGCTCCCTTCTCAACGATGATCAGGGTATGCTCGAACTGGCCTGAGCCAGGAGCGTTCAGCCTGAAGTACGACTGGAGTGGAATATCCACCCTGACACCTTCAGGTACGTACACGAAGGATCCGCCTGACCACACTGCACCATGAAGGGCAGCGAACTTGTGGTCCGTCGGAGGAATGAGTGTCATGAAATACTTCTTCACGATGTCCTCATAGTCCCTGAGGGCGCTTTCGAAGTCCGTATATACTACTCCCTGCGCCACAAGCTCTTCCTTTATGGAATGGTACACCACCTCGGAGTCATACTGTGCTCCGACACCGGCAAGTGATTTCTTCTCCGCTTCAGGTATTCCGAGAAGGTCGAAGGTCTTCTTGATATCATCAGGCACTTCGTCCCAGCTTGACTGCATTTCCACGTTAGGCTTTACATAAGTGACTATGTTGTCTATGTTGAGGTCAGAAATGTCAGGACCCCAGGGCGGTACCTCAAGCTTGTTGTATATCTCGAGGGACTTAAGCCTGAACTGGAGCATCCAGTCAGGTTCGTTCTTCTTCGCTGATATCTCCCTGATGATTTCTTCTGTAAGTCCTGATTCGGACTTGTAGCTGTATGTGAATTCGTTCTTTACGTCATAAATGCCCCTGTCGAGGTCGTCTATATTAGTTTTACTTCTTTTTTCCATTCCGACTCCCCCTTCTCGGCCTGCTTGTACTTGTCAAAGCCCTGCTCCTCTATCTCATGGGCGAGGCTTATGTCGCCGGTTGCGACGATCCTTCCGTCAACCATGATATGAACTACATCAGGCTGGAGGTATTCAAGCATCTTGTTGTGGTGGGTGATTACAAGAACCGAGTTATCGCTGTTCTTGAACCTGTTGACACCTTCTGAAACGACCCTTACGGCATCAACATCGAGGCCTGAATCCGTCTCGTCAAGGATTGCAAGCTTAGGATTTAAGACAGACATCTGAAGTATCTCGTTCTTCTTCTTTTCACCGCCTGAGAAGCCCTGGTTAAGGTACCTTGACGCATAGGCCCTGTCCATGTCAAGCTCCTTCATCTTCGCATAAAGCTCCTTCTTGAATGCTATGGCCTTGACCGCTTCACCGGTGACCTGGGCCTTCGCAGTCCTGAGGAAGTTCTCTACAGTTATTCCAGGTATTTCCTGAGGTGCCTGGAAAGAAAGGAATATACCCTTTACCGCCCTTTCATTGACAGGCATTTCCGTTATATCTTCGCCTTCAAAATCTATCTTGCCCTGAGTCACCTGATACCTCGGGTTTCCCATCACAACTCCGGCGAGTGTTGATTTTCCAGCCCCGTTAGGTCCCATTATGACATGGACCTTACCCTTTTCAACGACAAGGTCAAGACCTTTAAGTATTTCCTTTTCATCTACGCTTGCCTTGAGATCAGTAATTCTTAATATCTCTGACATTCCAATTCTCCTTTAATCCGACCATTTTTATCTGATTTCACATGTTTCAATTCTACTATTTAATCAATTATGCGTCAACCTGACTCCTGCCATTTTTTACTGCCAGAGTTCACAAACAAAGGCTCTGCAAAGCTGAAAGCCGCAGAGCCTCATATGTATTTCCGTTTGTCTACATTTTAACGATTGGCATGTAATTTTTTATGTTCCCTGACTATTTCTTGTATAGGGGATACTTTGCACACAGGTCCCTGACCTTCTGCTTCAATTCAGACAGGTCATCGTTCCTGTGGTTTACAGCATAGTCGATGAATTCAGCTATCTTGTCCATGTCCTCAGGCTGGAAGCCCCTGGTGGTAACTGCTGCAGTTCCCATCCTTACTCCGCTCGTGATGAACGGGCTCTTGGTCTCGAAAGGTATTGTGTTCTTGTTGGTGGTTATACCTATGGTATCAAGAAGCTTCTCGCATTCCTTACCTGTGATTTCCTTGTTGGTGAGGTCGACGAGTATAAGGTGATTGTCCGTACCGCCTGATACGATCCTGAATCCCCTCTTCATCATTGCATCAGCAAGCGACTTCGAGTTCTTGACAAGAAGGTCTATGTACTCCTTGAATGAATCCTCCATGGCAAGCTTGAAGCAAACTGCCTTTGCAGCTATGACATGCTCAAGCGGTCCTCCCTGCATTCCCGGGAACACTGTCTTGTCGATGTCCTTTGCGTACTGTGCCTTGCAGAGTATGGCACCGCCTCTTGGTCCCCTCAGGGTCTTGTGTGTGGTGGTCGTGACGAAGTCTGCATACGGCACCGGGCTCGGATGGGCTCCTGTAGCTATAAGTCCTGCTATGTGGGCCATGTCCACCATGAAGTAGGCACCGACCTCCTTGCATATGTCAGCCATCTTCTCGAAGTCTATTACCCTTGAATACGCTGAAGCTCCTGCAACTATCATCTTCGGCTTCTCGGCAATCGCCTGCTCTCTCAGAGCCTCATAGTCGATCGTCTCGGTATCCTTCGACACTCCGTAAGATATGAAGTTGTAGAGCTTGCCTGAGAAGTTCACCGGGCTTCCGTGAGTCAGGTGTCCGCCATGGGATAGGTTCATTCCGAGTATCTTGTCACCGGGCTGAAGCATTGCCATGTACACCGCCATGTTCGCCTGTGAGCCTGAGTGAGGCTGGACGTTTGCATGCTCTGCACCGAACAGGGTCTTCATCCTCTCGATTGCACGTGTCTCAACCTTATCAACTATTTCACAGCCTCCGTAATATCTCTTCCCGGGATATCCTTCAGCATACTTGTTTGTAAGCGCTGTTCCCATAGCCTCCATTACTGCCTCGGCAACGAAGTTTTCCGATGCGATGAGTTCTATGTTGTGCTCCTGCCTGTCCTCTTCCTCTTCGATATATGAGTAAATTTCAGGATCGGCATCTTTCAGATAAAAACTTTTCATGACGTACCCCCTAGTTTATGATACTAACATTATAATCTCAGTATTACGTTCAATCAATCAAAAAATTGATTTAATATTCGTCATTAGTGCCTTTTTCAAGCTTTTTTACACTTAAATCCAATTTTCTTTTCTCAATCTGCGGAAACCTCGGTATCACCAATGACCTCCTGAATATACTTTGATTCACTTTACCCTCTTTTATAATATCCTGATACAGACCATAATGACTGACCCACAATTTCTCTATTTTGTGCAAACCTGCAGGCTCCTGTGCTAAAATGGCTGTATAGGAAAATTAAGCACGGCAGGTGGCATATGGACTATAACAGGCTTATAAGGCTGGCCTCCAGGGCTGGCCAGATAATACTAGAAAGCGGCGGAGAGACATACAGGGTCGAAGAGACCATAATAAAGATCCTTAACTCATACGATGTGGGACTTTCAGAGAGCTTTGTCACGCCTACAGGTATCATGGTTTCAATAATCGGACCCGGAGGTGAGATAGTATCCCTTATCACCAGGGTTAAGAGGCTTACCACTAACCTTGAGAAGGTCCACCATGTCAATGCGCTGTCAAGAAGGATAGCTGAGAATCCAATGTCCATCGACGAGCTTTCTACAGAGCTTGCGAGGATCGAGGACATCAGGGAATATTCCCTGTTAATGCAGCTTGTTTTTTCAGCTGTTCTTGCATCAGGCTTCACAATGCTATATGGGGGAAGCGCAGCAAGCGGCTTCGCAGCTGCTATGGTAGCACCAGGAGCAAGGCTCATCCAGCACTATTCGAGGTCATACAACCTAAATGGGATATTCATAAACATCCTGGCAGGAGCATTCGTGTCTGCCTCTTCATACGGACTCATGTCCCTCGGCTTCGGAAGCGACTTCGATACTGTGCTTCTCGGGTCAATAATGCTTCTTGTTCCCGGTATTGCCATAACCAATGCGATACGCGACACTCTCTTCGGAGACTATGTTTCAGGTCTGGCAAGGTTCGTGGAGGCTGCGCTCACAGCACTTGGGATCGCAGTCGGAACAGGGCTCGGACTCCTTATTTTCAGATAGGCGGTGCAGCATGATACTTCAATTCATATACGCATTCTTCTCGACCCTGGGCTTCGCTGTAATATTCAACCTGGAGCCTAAAAAGGCTCTCACAGCTTCGATCGGCGGAGGCATAGGCTGGATAGTATACTCCTTCAGCCTTGACATCACACAGACCGAAAGCACCAGTTTCCTCCTGGGAGCTGTAGCCCTTACGCTGTTTGGCGAGATAATGGCAAGGAAGATGAGGACCCCGGTCACAAGCTTCGTTACGGCGGCCCTCATTCCCCTTGTCCCGGGAAGCGGTCTCTACAACACCATGCTTGAGTCACTCTCCGGTAACTATTCCGGGGCGGCCTCAAGCCTTATCAATACCATGAACAATGCAGGCGCCCTTTCCATAGGGATCCTCATTGTCTTCACAGGGAGCCGTGCCTACACATACTACCAGTCGACAAGGGAGGTCATAAAGTGACGAGAAGGACGAAGCTGGTCCATGCAACAGGAAGGGAATCCGACCTTGACGAGCAGGTTGAGAAAGCCCTGAAGCAGTATGGAATCGGCAGGGATGACATCATAGAGATCAGGCGAAGCAAAAGCGGAAGCACGGAAACAGCACTTATTATTTACGAGTACGGTAACAAAGGAGAAAAATGATGGATACACTCACAACAATACTTTTCGACCTGGACGGCACTCTGCTTCCCATGGACCTTGAGCTGTTCCAGGAGCTGTACTTCAAAAGCCTCTCCAGGGAATTTTCCGATCTCATGGATCCCAGGAAGCTTGGAGGACTGGTATGGGAATGCACCATTGAAATGGTGAAGGACAAGAGTCCAAGGACTAACCGTGAAGTCTTCATGGAGGCCATGGGCAGAAGAGTCGGCCATGAGCAGGTTCCCGAGTACGAGAGACGGTTCATGGAGTATTATGGAAGCAACTTCGATTATGTCAAAGGGGCCACGTATGCTTCAGCTCCCATGAAAGAGGCAGTTTCGATCCTTAAGGAAAGCGGATACACACTTGCAATCGCAACGAACCCTGTTTTCCCTGAAGCTGCAGTGCTCAGGAGGATCGAGTGGGCCGGGCTTTCAAGGGATGATTTCCAGCTTGTCACGAACTTTGACAACAGCCACTACTGCAAGCCTAACCTCGAATACTATGAGGAGATACTTAAGGCTCTCGGAAAGTCAGCAGAAGAGTGCATGATGGTCGGAAACGACGAGCTTGAGGATATGGTCCCAAAAGCATTAGGGATGAAGACCTACCTTGTCACAGACAATCTTGTTCCGGGGGAAATCAAGGGCCCTGAGCCCGACTTCAAGGGAACATCGGCTGATTTCCTCGGATTCATAAAGTCTTCTATAGGCAGCCTGCAGTGATGACAACCTTTCAGCAGGGTACCTGTCAGGAACAGTCCAGCCGTAAGGCTGAAATAAGGAGCCTCATGCGGTTCATGCATAAGGCTCCTTATTATTTTCAGTACTATTCGAATGACTTCCTTATCTTCTCAACAGCCTCATCCATCTCCTCATAGGTCGTGTTAAGAGGAGGCAGGATCCTGACGACTGCAGTTCCTGCAGGAAGCACCAGAAGCTTGTTTTCATGTATCCTTGCTATCTTGTCAGCTACAGGAGTATTGATCTCTATACCGATAAGAAGGCCTTTGCCTCTTATTTCAACGACTTCCCTGCTGTCCTTCAGGACCTCTCTCAGCCTTCCCATGAGGTATTCTCCCTTTTCAGCTACTGACTTAAGGAAATCCTCCTGGAATATGGTCTTCAGGACCTCTTCAGCTGATGCCATTGCAATGTAGTTTCCACCGAAGGTGGTTCCGTGTGTTCCAGGTCCGAAGACCTCCAGGAACCTTTCGTCTCCGAGCAGTGCACCCACTGGCAATCCATTTCCGAGACCCTTGGCAAGGGTGACCAGGTCCGGCTTGACATCATAGTTCTGGAAGCTGAACGCTTTGCCTGTCCTGCCGATTCCGGCCTGGACATCATCAACTATGAACATCGCTCCCTTTTCCCTGCAGAGCCTCTCGATTTCCTTGAGGAACTCATCCTTGGCTACAAGGATGCCGCCTTCGCCCTGAACAGTCTCGACTATAACTCCTGCCGTCTCTTCATCGATGTAGTCCTTGAGTATTTCAGGCTGGTTGTATGGAATGTGCACGAAGGTTCCGAGCATTTCTCCATAGCCCTTCTTGATCTTGTCCTGTCCTGTTGCGGACATGGTGGCAAAGGTCCTTCCATGGAAGCTCTGCTTGAAGGTTATGAACTTGCTCCTGCCGGTATACTTCCTTGAGAGCTTTATTGCAGCCTCGTTGGCTTCAGCTCCGCTGTTGCAGAAGAAAGCCCTTGTGAAGTGTGCTGCATCAGTAAGCCTCTTTGCAACCCTTTCCTGAAGGTCGCTGGGGAAAAGGTTAGACATGTGCCAGAGTGTCTTCACCTGATTGATTACGGCCTCTTCAACGTTATCAGGCCTGTGACCCAGGTTAAGGACTGCTATGCCTGCTATGTAGTCGAGGTATTTCTCCCCGTCCTCTGTTATAATGTAAGACCCCTTTCCTTCTTTGGGCCTTATCGAATACCTTGCGTAGGTCGGATATAAATAGGACATTACTTCTCCTCCTTCTTGATTGCTGTGCCGGAGAAGCTGCCGCTGCTCCATACCGCATCCTGACCGGACACGATCCTTACCGTACCAATTCCGCTCTCAAGTGCGTTAAGCGCTCCCTTGACCTTAGGGATCATTCCGCCGTATATGGTCCCATCTTCGATCATGCTGTCTATGTCAGCTTTTGTTGTGCTTTCGAGCACAACCCCATCCTTCATTATGCCCTTCACGTTGGTCACGAAAAGCATCTCTTCAGCCTTCAGAGCTATTGCCGCATAGGCTGCGGCACTGTCAGCATTGACATTAAGGTGCTCCCCTGTCGGCCCCTCTGCAAGAGGAGTAACCACCGGTACGAGCCCAAGGCCCAGAAGATGCTCCAGAACTCCTGTTTCAGCACCTGTCATCGCACCCACAAGTCCATATCTTTCCCTGTCGATAATCTCAGCCCTGAAGCAGCTGTCCGGTCCCTGTATCCCTATGGCAGGTATCCCGTTAGCCTTAAGAAGCTTTACTATCTGCCTGTTGGTCTTGCCCGAGAGCATTACCTCAACCGCAGAAAGGACTTCATCATCAGTGAACCTCAGTCCGTCGACGAATTTTGTCTCTATTCCCTTCTCCTTGAGATATGAGGTTATGTCAGGTCCTCCGCCGTGTACCAGAAGGACCTTGAATCCTGAGTGAAGAAGCTCCTTGATGCTCTGGAAGAAGCCTGATCCCAGTTCGTCTGCGACGCTGCCGCCGCACTTTAGTACAACTGTTCCCATCCCGATGCCTCCTATGACCTGTAGCTTGCGTTGATTTCAATATACTTGTATGTCAGGTCGCATCCCCATGCTGTGGCTTCGCCTTTTCCAAGGTGGAAGTTGACCTCGATGTACACCGTATCACTCTTCAGGTATTCCTTTGCAGCCTCTTCGTCAAAGGGCTGGACCTCGCTGTTCTTCAGCATGTACTGGTCACCGAGTATGACATCGACCCTTGAAGGGTCAATTTCAGCTGTTGAATGACCTGCAGCGGATACTATCCTTCCCCAGTTGGCATCATTTCCATAAACCGCAGTCTTTACCAGGCTAGAGCCAACTATATTCTTGCTTATGGCCCTGGCATCGGCATCGTTCACTGCTCCCTTGACCTTGACCTCGATAAGCTTTGTAGCCCCTTCTCCATCCTTGGCTATTGACTTTGCAAGGTCCTCAGAGGTCTTCCTGAGCATGGTGTAGAATACGTCCCACTGAGGATGGTCTTCACTCAGGAGATTGTTTCCTGCCATGCCGTTTGCCATGAGAAGGACCATGTCATTTGTCGATGTCTCGCCGTCTACTGTTATCTGGTTGAAGGAAATGTCAGTTATCTTTGAGAATGCCCTCTGAAGAGCTTCCTTGTCGACGTTGGCGTCAGTAGTTATGAACCCGAGCATAGTAGCCATGTTGGGATGGATCATTCCAGAGCCCTTGCAGCATCCGCCGATAGTCACCTTGACTCCGTCTATCTCAGCCTCATAGCCAGTGAATTTCTCAATGAGGTCAGTTGTCATTATGGCCCGCTCGAAGGACTTAGCACCTTCAACGGAAGCCTCTGGAGAAACCTCCCTTATTCCCTTCGCTATCTTCTCCATGTTGAGGAATTCGCCGATCACTCCTGTGGAGGCAACTCCAACATAGTGCTCAGGGATATCATACTTTTCTGCGGCAAGCCTTCTCATGATGACTGCGTCATCCATTCCGCGCTTTCCGGTACATGCGTTGGCACAGGCGCTGTTTACTACAACTGCCTGAAGTGTCCTCTCTGTATTCACGCTTTCCCTTGTCACTATGTTTGGTGCAGCTATGAACTTGTTCAGGGTATATACCGCTGCTGCAACTGCAGGGACCTCGGAATAGATCATCCCGACATCCTTCTTGTTGTACCTTAATCCTACATGGACGCCATCTGCCATGAATCCCTTTGCGCTGGTAACGGAACCTTCCTTAAGGTGCTTTATGTTGTATTTCATATCTTACCTCTCCTTCACTCTTTTATGGATACATGGGCAGCAGGTCCAATCCTGCAGCCTCATCGAGCCCCGTCCAGATGTTGGCGTTCTGTATAGCCTGCCCTGCGGCACCCTTGACCAGATTGTCAATAACTGAGACTATTACGGCCTTGCCGGTTCTCTCATTCACTGAAACACCGATGTCACAGTAATTTGAACCCTGCACTTCCTTCGTAGATGGGAACTCTCCAAGCGGCCTTACCCTGACGAACTTAACGTCCTTGTAGGTGTCAGTATAGAGCTTATGGAGTTCCTCCGCGGTAATCGGCGACTTCAGGTCCACATATTCAGTTGCCATTATCCCACGGTTCATCGGAATCAGGTGAGTCTCAAAGGTTATCATTCCTATTTCAGGGTCCCATCTGTTCAGCTGCTGTTCGATTTCCGGAGTGTGCTGATGACTGTTTACCTTGTATATCTTGAGGTTCTCATCGATCTCGGAGAAAAGGTTGGCAACAGATGCCCCTCTTCCAGCTCCGGTAACTCCGGATTTAGCATCTATTACTATGCTGTTCTTGACGATCATCTTGTTCTTTGCGAGCGGATACAGTCCAAGCACCGAGGCTGTAGGATAGCACCCTGGATTTGAGATGAAGGTTGCATTCCTTATCTCATCCTTCACTATGTCGGCGAGTCCGAAAACCACACCTTCAAGCTCTTCTTTCGCTATAGGATCCTTCTTGTACCATTTCCTGTAATCCTCAATATCCTCAAGCCTGAAGTCCCCTGAAAGGTCAACGACCTTCAGTCCTGCATCCCTTAGCTTCTTCGACCAGTCCCTTGATATGCCTGCAGGCACAGCAAGGAAAACAAGGTCAGATTTGGCCTTTATCTTCTCCGGGTCGATATCGTCCATTATCAGTTCTACAGCACCTGTAAGATGCGGATAGTAGCTTCTTATGGATTCTCCCCCTTTGGAATGAGAATAGATGGCATTGAGCTCGAATACAGGATGGTTGTGCAAAAGCCTTATAAGCTCCACACCGCCGTATCCGGTCGCTCCGACCAGGGCTACTTTCATTGTCTTCACTCCCATCATGAAAATTTATGCTAATTGCAATTATAGTATGAATACTTATAATGTCAATTGCATTTTTATCGTTTATTTTATTTTATCCCTATCTTACCTTTTTGTATATACAAAAAAGTTAGCTTAAAAACCTCTGCGAACCCTTGCAGGATATGGCTCCTCAAGGCATAGCAATGAAGCCTGGGATGACTTGCGATTCAAAATGTTGAATATTCCAATGAAGTGCCACGGAACCTGCCTTTGCCAGAGATTCCCATCATTTGGCCACTTACAGAAAGCAATCCAATTTATCGTCAGATTTTACTGCATATATATACCATTGTTTCAAATATTTATACATAATAAAAATGCAAAATGCAGGCATAACGCCTGCAGACTGCAAAATTATTTTAAAACCTTTGAAAGGAAATCCTTCGTTCTGGGATGTTTTGGATTTATGAAAAGATTGTCCGGCGAGTCATCCTCAAGGACCACTCCCTCGTCCATGAAAAGTACCCTGTCAGCAATTTCCTTTGCAAAGCCCATCTCATGTGTTACCACGACCATGGTCATTCCTTCGAATGCAAGCTCCCTCATGACATCAAGCACCTCACCGACCATTTCAGGGTCTAGTGCCGAAGTAGGCTCGTCGAAAAGCATGACATCCGGTCCCATTGCGAGAGACCTGGCAATGGCGATCCTCTGCTTCTGTCCGCCTGAAAGCTGCCCCGGGTAGGTATTCGCCTTGTCCCTGAGTCCTACCCTGTCCAGCAGTACATATGCTTCCTTTTCAGCCTCAGCCTGTGAAAGCCCCTTGAGCTTCCTCGGCCCTATGGTTATGTTCTCAAGGACGCTCAGATGCGGAAACAGGTTGAACTGCTGGAATACCATTCCCATCTTCTGCCGTATCTTGTCAATGTCAGTCTTCTTTTCCGTTATGGAAATTCCTTCGAATATGATCTCTCCGCCTGTAGGCTCTTCAAGCCTGTTAAGGCACCTTAAGAGCGTGCTCTTTCCCGAGCCCGAAGGTCCTATGACCACTACGACCTGGCCTTTCCCGATGGAAAGGTCTATACCCTTCAGAACTTCCAGTTTTCCAAAGCTCTTTCTAAGTCCCTTAACCTCGATCATCAGTGTTCATCCTCCTCTCGAAGTAGCCCATCAGCTTGGATAGGCTGAATGTCAATATGAAGTAGACCACAGCCACCACTATCAACGGTTCGAATGGCTTGAACGTATTGCCCCTTATTGTGTCAGCGTTGAACATAAGCTCATTGATTCCTATGATTGACGCAATGGAAGATTCCTTAATTATAGTTATGAACTCGTTGCCCAGTGCAGGCAGTATGTTCTTCACTGCCTGAGGTATTATGATGTACCTCATGGACATAGTCTTGCCCATTCCTAAGGACCTTGCAGCTTCCATCTGCCCCTTGTCCACAGCCTGTATTCCGGCCCTTATGATCTCAGCGGTGTACGCTGCACTGTTTACCGAAAGGGCAATGACTCCCGCAGTAAGTCCGGGAAAGGATATCCCGAGATGCGGCAGACCATAGAACACAATATACAGCTGAACGAGAAGCGGAGTTCCTCTTATGAACTCTATGTATGCAGTTGCGATGAAATTCAGAAGCTTGTTCTTCGACAGCTTTAAAAGAGCAAGCATGAGTCCGAAAATGAAACCTACAATGACAGTGAAAAATGCGAGAGTAACTGTAATCTTGGCACCTTCAATGTAAAACTGGTAGTATTCGGACATGAAACTAAAATCCAATGGATATTCCTCCAGTCTGACGGCAAAACTGCCGTGATTTTAAAAAAAATGTTAGGCGGCAATAGTCACCTAACATTCCCAGAATCATTCTATCATAAACAGAGCTTATTTTTCAGACAGCTGTGTAGCTTCAAGAACAAATTTTTCAAAGGTACCGTCTGCAAGGATCCTCTCAAGTGTCTTGTTGACTTCAGCAACAAGGTCTGTAGCGCCCTTCTTGATTGCAGCAACCTTTCCTTCGCCCTCGTTCTTGATGACGATGCTTGAAATCACAAGGTCAGTGTTCTCCTTGACGTTGGATTCAGCAACAGGAACCTCGATTATCGCAGCGTCAGCCCTGTTGGACTTGATTGCCAGGATAAGGTCGGAGATCTTTCCAAGTGAAAGTACTGTTGCGCCTTCGACTGCCTTTGCAGCATCTTCCTGAATTGTACCCTTCTGTGCTGCTATTGTCTTGCCCTTGAGCGATTCCAATGTTGTGAACGTACCCTTATCAGCATCTCTTACTACGACAGCCTGCTCAGCTGAATAGTACTGGATCGAAAAGTCAACGCTCTTCGCCCTCTCCTCTGTAGGTGAAAGTCCGGCAATGACGATGTCAACGCTTCCCTGGTCAAGAGCCGCAAGAAGTCCGTCGAACTTAAGGTCCTTTATCTCGAGCGTTACGCCAAGGTCCTTGGCAATTTCCTTCGCCACATCTATGTCGAAGCCTACTATGGTATCCTTGCCGTCTATCGACGCATGGAACTCGAACGGCGGATAGTCCGCGCTAGTTCCAAGAACAAGCTTTCCGCTGTCCTTTATCTTCTTTAACGATGCTGACATGGCTACCGTTGCCGATGGCGCTGTCGTTGGAGCTGTTGTCGGTTCAGTCTTGCTACCGCAGCCGGCTGCGAATATCGCCATGGCTGCAACCGATGCTGCCACAAGCCTCTTTATACTCTTCTTCATATTTTATTCCTCCCAGATTTCATGTTTTACCAAGTAATTATACGTCACATTAAATAATTATTCAATAGTATGCATATCAATAATCCTGCTCAAATATTATTAAATTACTTATAAAGATGAAAATTCCTTGATGATTTTACAAACCTCAAGAATCTGTCATATGATTCCAAGGATTTGGGGTATCCAAATGCAGAAAGCTGTTGAGAAAGGATGAGCAGCCTGCCAAACTGATAGTTTTGCAGACTGCTCCAAATTCATTTCTTAAGCATCTTCAGGATGCTAATAAGTACGATCGCTCCAACCACTGAAACGGCGATGCTCCATAGATTGATTCCTGTTGGTCCTGCAAGGTTCAGGAACCTTGCTATCCATCCACCTATTATGGCTCCTCCGATACCGACGAGTATATTGGCACCGATACCCATGCTTTTATCCCTGCCGGTAAACTTGCTTGCAATCCAGCCTGCCAATCCACCAACGACTATCCAGCTTAATATATCCATAATGTTTCTCCTTTTATCGAGTATAATCGAATATCTTCACGAGATATCCCTATACTTGAATCTTATTTGTTAAAAAGTGTCAAGTCAACGAACAGGAGCCATTATTCAGTATTTGTTATCTGTTTGTTCTTTGATTTGTCAAAATTTGAAATTCTCATGACTGAAGTCA
>DIXH01000046.1:7489-18211 GCA_002428605.1 Clostridiaceae bacterium UBA6085 | reverse complement strand
AGAATCTCGTGACTTTAGTCATGAGAGCGTTCAAATCAGATCAAGCCTTCTCTTAAGCAGCTCCGTCTGTTCCTCAAGGATTTCCTTTTCATCCAGACTTTCGACATCTCCACCATAAAAATTTCTGAAGCCCCTCCTGCATCCATAACCAAGTCCAAGCCCCAAGCCAGCAAGTCCAGTCATTCCTGCTCCTCTTAGTCTTCCTCTTCCCAGCCCTTGGCCATATACTGCCTTACCCTGACCGAGGCACCCGCCAAATCCTCTGCCCGTCATGGCACCTTTCCCCATTGGTCCGGTTCCGTCTCTTCCTGGCATTATAATCTCTCCTTCCGGTCAATCCCTGACCATCGCGACACCACACTGCGGACACATCTCCGCACTGCATGGCACTCCTCTTTTATGTTCAATCGTCAAGCCACATTTGGGACATTTGCACGAGCCCTCCGGCCCAGCCTTTACAGGCCCTCCCATTCTTCCTCCGCCGCCGCTCGCCGGTCCCTTACCATTTCTACCAGGCATTTAAAACCCTCCCGTTTAATTATTGACATATGTCATTTACTAATTTAATTATACTCCATAATCGACATATGTCAATAACTCTATTTTAATACCTCGATTTCCAAAATTGAAAATAAATCCTTATTCAAGCTTACCGCCTTGACAACCTGAAAACCGGCTCCTTATTAGCCTCTGAAGCTCTGGACTCCTCCTTCAGCCTGCACTCCTTGCAGATTCCATAAAGCTTAACCTTGTGGTTTTTCACCTGAAAGCCGTATTCGCATAGAGCCTGATGTTCGACGGCATCCATCATGTCGCTCATGACATCTATGACCTTTCCGCACCTTTCGCACACAAGGTGATGATGTTCATGCTTCTCCGATGGATCCAACAGCTGATATCTTACACAGCCGTCATTCAGGCAGAGCCTTCCAGCCAGCCTGTGCTCCTCAAGGAGCGCCAGAGTCCTGTATACTGTAGCAACGCTTATTCCGGAACCTTTCTTCACCAGAATCGAATGTATCTCCTCCACTGTAAGATGTTTTTCCTTGTTCTCGCATAGTACACCATATATCAGCTTCCTTTGTCCTGTAAGCCTCAATGAGTTGCTTTGAAGCTCCTGCTCAAAGTCGTGTCTTATATTTTCCATAATTACCTCTCTTGTTACATATGTTGCACAGCGATTGTCAGACTGGCATCAGCATTACTGAAACCGATGAATGTCTTGCCACTTTATGGCTCACGCTTCCAAGATACATCTCCCTGACCAGACCCTTACCCTTGCTCCCCATCACTATGAGGGTAACGCCTGTTTCATCTGCAGCCCTTATTATCTCTTCAGCCGGTGATCCGGTACGGACCGTGACATCAACTGCAGCTTTTCCTTTTTTCAGGTCCTCTGCCATCCTCTGAAGCGTTTCCCTGTCATCCCTTGTCTCCACCATTTCTTCAGCTGCCTTCTCGTGCTTGTGATGATTATTCTCTATGACATGCATAAGGGTGATCCTGTCTGCCCCTGATTCTGCCATCTTGCTTACGGTTCCCATGACAGTGCCGGTACTCTCCGTATAATCAACAGGACACAGGATATGCGAATGAAGGTTACATTCTGTCTGATAAAGGACCTTCCTTGATGGATAGGATGGAACCCTTACAAGCAGAAGAGGCAATGATATTCCCGCCATGATGCTGTATGCTGCTTCCCTCTCGAGTAGAGTACCCAGAAGGGATCTTTCTGATGCACCTGCAACGATCAGCGAAAAATCCTCAAGCTCAACTTCTTTTTTCAGCTCTTCACGCAAATCCCCTGATGTTACCTGAAGCTTCACTTCATATCCTTCCTCAACCAACATCTTCTCCTGTACCTTCAGCTCCTCTGTATATAGCTCACTGATCGATGATGACACCGTTTCATTGGCCTCATTGCTGCTTATGCAATGGAATAGCGTACATTTTCCTGACCCTAGCTTCTTCAAGCTGCATACGGACTTGAGCACTATGTCAAAGTTCGGATTCATCCCGCCTATTATCAGGATATTTTCGAACATGAGATTACCTCCTTTCAGTTCTATCAACGCTCAAAATTGTTCTTTGCCTATCTTCATTCAATTGAGCAGAGCTGCTCCGCTATTCTTCTCCTTGACAAGGCTCCTGATCATATTGTCCATCTGACGGAAGAAAAGGAAATAGTTTGATTTCTTTGCAGCAGCAAGAGACAGGTATTCTTCAGAAAAATCCGCCAGTGGTACCTCCTCGGAATGAGATGTAAGAAAATCATAGATGCTTACATCGCCGACTGAGAGGTGAACCTCATCAAAATAGTTTTCATGCAGATAGATTTTCTTTCCGCTCTCCTTAAGCACGATTTCCGCATCATACGAATATGTTCCGATAGTTATTAGGGTGCTTGTGCATCTCTGACTTAATACGACCATGTCGTCAACTCCTTGCCGATCCCATGCGTCAATTAAGTTTCAGCCACAGGGATTCCTCATATTTTATCTCAACAGCAATTTAAGCAACTTCTTCTTTTTCAAGAATTATTGACATATGCTATTTATAATTTAATCTTACCCCTTTATCGGCATATGTCAATAATGATTCTCAAATAATAATAGACATGACAAGACCCGGAGCAAACTGCTCCGGGTCTTGATTCATGGCCTACTCCTCGTCGAGTATGCATATTCCATTGTTAAGGTTCAGGTTTCTCTGTCCTCTTTCAGTACTTACACTGTTGCCTCTTCCGCCACCCTGGAATCCTGTTCCGTCATTGAGCTGCTGGTTAGTCTGTACTCCGTTGCCCCTTGTGCCTCTGCCGCCCCTGTTGACCCCGCCTTGTCCGATTCCTGTTCCTGTCTCACCGTCAGCTGCCCTTTCGAAGGCTGCCAGATGGCTTTCAGATGCCTTCATAAGGTTCTCGAACACGAACTCGATATCGTCAGGAAGGTCAAGCTTCAGGAATTCCTCGTACATTGCGATGTTCTTGACCTCAGCTTCTACGCCTGCCTTGTAGCTTTCTTCTAGTGTCCCGGGTAGAACCGTATACTTGGAAGCATCAACTGTCGGCAGTTCAAGATTGTATGCATCAAACAGCGGTTCTAGTGCCGCTATGTGTGTTGCCTCTGCCCTAACTATATTCGCGAATGGCCTTATGCTTCCGTATTCAGCGATTATTGTCTCATACTCTGCCTTGGCCAGGTACTCATCCTCAAGTGTGTACTTCAGCATATTTTCGATCTCTGTTGTAGGATTGGCCGCTGCTCCTGCCGCTCCGAAGTCTGCCTCCGCTGCAAATGCTATTCCTGATAGTCCGAATGATGCCGTAAGTATCGCCGTGGTAAAAACCTTCATATTCTTTTTCATTTTCTGCATCTCCTTTTATTAAGGCCTCATGACCTTTTCTATGTTTTCATTCTACCCAGGAGATGTGAGGGGTTTGTGAGGGTTTGGTACCTACACTTTAGGCAGGATTGTGGCAGATATGAGTGATTAATCTTCGCACTCCATCTCAGAATCTTCAATTGACCTCAGCATGCTTCCATGCAGAAGATAGTGGTTAAGCAGCCTCTCAAGGGTACTCTGCTCCTCCTCGAAGGCTTCGGGCGTCAGGGAAGTGATGAAGTCCCCACCTTTTTCAGTCAATGCTGTGTAAATCATGTCCACGACAGCATCAGTTCCCTCGTCCCCTCCGTCTATGAGGGTTATGGTATGAAGGATGACATAGTCTCCCGAGGTCCTTGTGAATCCTATGGCTTCATTTTTTTCGTATGATGAAATGACCCAGACCAGAGGTCCGTGATCACTCATGAAGTCAGTCCTGAAAATGCAGCCTGGCTCAGCGAAGCCTGAATCTGAGTAAATCAGGTCGCAGCTCCAAAGCCCTATCCACTCATATTCCCTGGTTGGACAGAGAAGTGGAAACACCTTGTCCGGTGGTGCTGAAAGCTTCTGAACATATCTGAAACATTTTCTGATTGCATTCTTTCTCATAGACCTAATTCTCCTGTTGGACAGTCGCCTGCTCCTGATTTGCAGTCGCTTGCTCCTGATTTGCAGTCGCCTGCTGCCTTGCATCCAGGAGCTCCTTCCTTTCCCTTCCTTCCTTCAGGAGAGACTTAAGCATTACCTTGTCCTCTGATTCCAGTGCATCCCTGTATTCCACAAGCCTGCCAATCATGGAATCTATCTCATGAAGAAGGTTGTCCTTGTTCTCAAGGAACAGCTCAGTCCACATGTGCTCGTTGAGCCTGGCGACCCTTGTCAGGTCCCTGAAGCTTCCCGCGGAGAAACCCTTGTGCTCTAAGGCTGAAGGGCTCTTGACGAAGGCGCTTGATACCACATGGGCAAGCTGAGATGAGTAAGCTATTATCCTGTCATGGGCTGAAGGCGTCGATACCTTGATGGCGCCGAAGCCCAGGCTCCTGAAGAAGTCAGATATCCATTCGAGCTCGTTTTCCTCAAGCTTTTCTATAGGTGTCAGGATCATCGAGGCATTCTTGAACAGTGTCCACTTTGAGTGGTCGAAGCCTGAATATTCGATACCCGCCATCGGATGTCCTCCAAGGAATCTGAATCCCTTGTCTCTTGCGAAAGGCTCAAGCATATCGCAAACCAGCTCCTTTATTCCTCCGCAGTCAACGACCATACCGCCCTTCCTGAAGAGGTCACCTCTCCTTGTCACGTATTCGATGGTGTCCTTCGGATAAAGAGCTATGATTACAAGGTCCATTGTCTCGAGGAGTGAATCCTCAAGGATGCCTTTTATTACACCTTCATCTATTGCCTTACCAGTAACTGACATGTCAATGTCCCATCCGTAGACCTCCCTGCCCTCCAAATGACCGCATGCCCTGGCCATGGAGCCGCCTATAAGTCCAAGTCCTACAATTCCTATCCTCATCTGTCAAGGTCCTCCCGAATCAGCGTGAAACCTGTATATTTCCCGCCTAAGCCGCATAATGATGCGATATTTTTCTCATAATGTATCATTTATGACCTTCAAAGTCAAACAGCGTATTGCCCTGAAATATACACCGGTGAGGCTTTACGGTATATTGACCTGACCTGCCTTCATCCGGCTGGTGAATGAATTCCCGAGATTACCATTTTAACTCGATTCCCCAGGAAGCCATGTGATATACTTGAATTGATAGAAAATTTCGAATACATGGAGGTGACATGAGGTTGAACATACTCGTGGTCAATGTAGGAAGCTCAACCATAAAGTACCAGCTGTTCGACATGGATACTGAATCTGTTGTCTGCAAGGGACTTCTTGACAAGGTTGGGATCAGGGGCTCCACTTTAGAGCACAAGCATCCTGGCAAGGAAACCATAAGGATCGACAGGGACATCGATGACCATAAGACAGGAATGGACCTGATCCTCAAGGTGCTCCTTGGAGACGGGACCGAAAAGGTACATATAGATGCCGTGGGACACAGGGTCGTCCATGGCGGTGAAAGCTTCAGCTCTTCGGTTATCATAGACGACAGCGTCATCAGGGTAATAGAGGACTGCAGCACCCTGGCACCCCTTCACAATCCTCCCAATCTCATGGGCATTAGGTCCTGCACCGAACTTCTGCCTTCAATACCTCATGTCGCTGTTTTTGACACGGCATTCCACCAGAGCATGAAGCCTGAAAACTATCTTTATGCTCTTCCCCGGGAAGCGTATGAGAAGTATAAGGTAAGGAGATACGGCTTCCATGGCACATCCCATGAATTCGTATCGAAGGCTGCTGCTGAGCTCCTTGGCAAGCCATACGGTGAATTGAGGATCATAACCCTTCACCTTGGGAGCGGTGCCAGCATGGCGGCCATAAGGAACGGGCTCGTAGTTGATACCAGCATGGGCTTCACACCACTTGAAGGCCTTGTCATGGGAACGAGGACCGGAGACATGGACCCTGCGATAGTATGCTACCTCATGGAGAAGCTAGGCCTTAGTCCGGGAGAAATGGACAGCTACCTGAACAAGAAGTCTGGACTCCTGGGACTTTCCGGAGTATCAGCCGATCTCAGGTACGTCATCGAGGCAGCCGATTCAGGGAACATTGATTCAAAAGAGGCCCTGGAGGTATACTGTCTTAGGATAAAGGGATATATCGGAAACTACATGGCTAAGCTAAATGGCTGTGACTGTCTGGTATTCACAGCAGGAGTAGGAGAAAACAGCTCCCTTGTCAGGGAAAGGGTCCTCGAAAACCTGGATGCCCTTGGAATCGGACTTGACAGGGAAAAGAACAGGGCTGGTTGCACGAACTGCGACATATCACTTCCCGGAACACCTGTAAGGATATTCGTTATCCCTACAAACGAGGAACTTATGATTGCAAGGGAGACAATGGAGCTTGTGAGATAAGCGGTACCCGCCATTTATCTGACTGAACACTGGAATATTTGCATAAAACTGAATGCATAGATTGACATTTATATAACAATTAACTAATATTAAGTCAAGTGAATATCTTCAGACCTGATCCATTTGGGTACGTCCCGGATGGGAAGGCGATGGAAAAGGATAGTATTGTCATCATCCGCGCCTTAATGGCGCGGATATTTCTTTTAAAAGGAGGATCAGCTTTGGAACCAAGGATCTCAGTCATCAGCATCATCGTCGAGGATACGGAGAAATCATCTGAAGTCAACGAGCTTCTCCATGAATTCGGAAGCTACGTAGTTGGCAGGATGGGCATACCCTACAAGGAGCGCGGAGTATCAATAATCTGCGTTGTCCTAGATGCACCCGGGGACATAACGAGCTCCCTTTCAGGAAAGCTGGGAATGATCAGGGGAGTCAGCACAAAGACGATAGTAGCGAAACAGAGCAAAAAAGAGGAGGCAAAATTATGAAAAAGGTCATATCAGCAATAGTATCAGTACTAATAGCAGGTGCAGCATTCTCAGGCTGCCAGTCAAAGGCAGCAACCCCCACCGTGACCACCGCTCCTTCAGTCACCGAAGCCCCCGCACCTGAGAAGGTGGAGATAAGGATAGGAGGCCTTAAGGGACCTACATCAATGGGAATGGTTGAGCTCATGGAAGCAAATGAAAAGGGAACCTCAGATAACTCCTACGCCTTCACGATAGCAGGCTCAGCTGATGAGCTGACTCCAAAGCTCGTACAGGGAGAGCTTGATATTGCTGCAGTTCCTGCAAACCTTGCATCGGTCCTCTACAACAATACAAATAAGTCCGTAAGCCTATTGGCAGTCAACACCCTCGGAGTAGTGTATATAGTAGAGACCGGAAATGAGATTCAGACGCTCTCTGACCTTAAGGGCAAGACCATATATGCAACCGGCAAGGGCTCAACTCCAGAATACAATCTGAGGTATCTCCTCAAGGAGAATGGACTCGACCCGGACAAGGACGTCACAATAGAGTGGAAGACTGAGCCAACGGAAGTGGTTGCCCTCCTGTCAGCCGAAAAGGGCGGCATAGCTATGATGCCTCAGCCTTATGTCACAGTGGCCCAGGGGTCAGTAAAGGACCTGAGGATAGCTGTAGACCTGACAGAAAGCTGGGACAAGCTTAACAACGGCAGCACACTTATAACCGGAGTCCTTATAGTAAGGAACGAATTCGCAGAAAAGCACCCTGAAGAGCTTCAGGCATTCCTTGCTGAATACAAGAGATCAACTGAATACGTGAATGCGAATATCAAGGAAGCTTCACTCCTCATCGAGAAGGTCGGAATAGTCAAGGCTGCAGTTGCAGAAAAGGCTATCCCCTACTGTCACATAACCTATATGGATGGTGCAAAGATGAGGACTGCAATGGAAGGATATCTTAAAGTACTCTTCGAGCAGAATCCGAAATCGGTAGGCGGAGCCCTTCCAGGCGCTGACTTCTACTATGAAAAATAGGGAAAAATACGAAAAGGTCTTCGCCATAGCCTTCGCCCTTATGGTATGGCAGCTTCTGGCAGCTGCCATAGGGAAAAGCATCCTGCTTGTCACGCCTTTTGAGGTAATGGTAAGGCTGACTGAGCTCATTGTGACAAGGGATTTCCTTTCCTCGGTAATGTTCTCCTTCGTGAGGATCGTATCCGGATATCTTTTGGCACTTGTAGCAGGAAGTGCCTTAGCAGCCCTTGCAGGAAAGTACCATATGGCAGAGGTCCTCCTCTGGCCGTTCATGACAGCGATAAAGTCTGTGCCAGTAGCTTCATTCATAATCCTGTGCCTCATATGGCTCAGCTCAGGAAGCCTCGGCATATTCATCTCATTCCTGATGGTTCTGCCCATAATCTACACGAACATGCTTCACGGGCTTAGGAGCACAGACAGGAAGATGCTTGAGATGGCGGAGATCTTCAACGTAACAAGGCTCAGGAGGCTAAAGTACATATACCTTCCACAGCTAAAGCCCTATATAGTATCAGCCTGCAGCGTATCAATAGGACTGTCCTGGAAGGCAGGCATAGCAGCCGAGGTAATAGGAATACCAGCAGGCTCAATTGGCGAAAGGCTCTATGAGGCAAAGATCTACCTTGACTCGGCAGACCTTTTCGCCTGGACCGCAGTTATCGTTGCAGTAAGCGTACTGTTCGAAAAGCTGTTCCTGCACCTTGTCAAGGTATCCTATGCAAGACTGGAGAGGACATAGAATGGACATCAAAGCAACAGGGATAAGAAAGAGCTTCGGGGACAAGAAGGTTCTCGATGGATTCGATGCCGCAATACGGGAAAACCACATGACCTGCATCATGGGACCCTCCGGCTGCGGCAAGACCACCCTCCTCTACATACTCATGGGACTTGAACCGCAGGATGAAGGGACAGTATCCGGAATGCCCGAAAAAAAGAGCGCAGTCTTCCAGGAGGACAGGCTCTGTGAAAGCTTCAATGCAGTATCAAACGTCAGGATGGTATGTGCCAAAGACGTGAAGGACAGAACCATAGCCTCTCACCTGGAAAGCATAGGGATAAGTGACCTAGGCCAGCCGGTCAGGGAATTTTCCGGTGGAATGAAAAGAAGGGTCGCAATAGTGAGGGCGATCCTCGCCAAAAGCGATATCCTGTTTCTGGATGAACCATTCAAAGGGCTGGATGACGATACAAAGAGCCTTGTCATGGACTATGTGGCTGAGAATACCAGAAACCGGACAGTAGTACTCGTTACTCACAGCATCGAAGAGGCAAGGGCACTTGATTGTGACATGATCCTAATGGGTGATAATTGATACAGGATAACGATAAGGGAATGGGCGCATGTCACCCATTCCCTTTTCATTTGCCATTAATCGCCTTCAAATCATCATCTGTCAGATCAGCATGTATTCCCCTTCAGCAATTGGTCAGGTATTCAGGAACATAGCCTCGCCAGACGATACCTGGTACCATAGGTATGATCCACTTACGGTATCATTCGTACAAAATTAAAAGCGGAGACTTTGAATCTCCGCTAACTTAATTGCTTGTCAGTTCCTAGTGAGGTGAGTGCCTCATAAGGAATACGTGGGAAGCTGCACCTCCGGCATCCTCGATATTCCCCCATGCGGTATGCAATCCCTTTGCAGCATTAACGCTTACATTCCCGAGGCTTTGTTCAGGTACCCTTGGATGGGCTAGAACTGTTACAGTGCCGAGCTGAAGAACCAGGGCCAACATTATTGCTGATGCTATCTTTTTCAATTTTATTTCTCCTCTTCTTTATACAAATCCAATAAGCATAAGGCTGAAGGTTCAGGCAAATATAGGATGCATGCATCGTGTCCGCTCTCTCATCAGAAAGGAAATCTGTGGTGGCAATGCATGCATAAAATGCTTTTTGCAACTTACTGTGACTGCGACGCTGCTTCATGCAACTCCATTTCCAATGTATAGGTTACATGCGATTTTAAGGCAATTACAATTTGGTGACTTGTTATTTTTTGTTTATGTTTTTAATTATAAGCACCGCCATAATAAAGTCAAAACATTCCGTCAATTTTTCCTGTTAACATTTTGTAACTGTTATTCACATTTTTCACAATCAATGAAAAAGGCAATGACGAGAACTATTTCGTCATTACCCTTAATCATATCATGTTAGCAAGCTCGTTCTGCAGGAGTACTCCAACCACGTCCGCGAACTTGTCCGGCGAACTAATCCTTGCAAAATTGCGGCCGTATATCTTCTTGGCAGCCTCCACATTCCTGTCCTGGCCTGTAAACACTCCGATCACTGCCATGCCTGATTGGATTCCCTTCCTTACTTCCATGGCTGCATCATCAACACCTGCTGGTCCGGCATATTCCTTTCTGCCAGGAAGCCTTCCGGCCATGCTCATGCCATGCATGTCGTTCGGGTCACCGTCTGTGAGTACGATGAGGATCCTGTTCTGGTATTTGCCCCCACCCGCAAGGTGCAGTGCTGTCCTTATTGCGAGCCCGTCCCTGTTGAAGCCAGCCACTGTGTAGCCGAAGATCTCCTTGTTTCTCTTTATGTCCTCGTAATCCCGGTAAATGTTCAGAACCAGGAAATCCCTGACGCTGCAGAAGGAAGAGACCCTGACCGGGATGCCGCAGCGTGTCAGGCTTTCAGCGATGATATAGCCCTGCGCTGCAATTCTCTCCTGCCTAGACATCTGGGATGCTGACCCGTCAAGCATGATGTCTACTGAGAGGTCCATTGTCTTTTCATGGAGAGTCCTTGTAAAGACCTTGTCGTCATTAAGATGGATATTCCTCCAGACTTTTTCAATTACCAGGCTTCCGCTTTCCGACTTGAG
>DIXH01000046.1:0-7446 GCA_002428605.1 Clostridiaceae bacterium UBA6085 | reverse complement strand
AGCATGCCTTCAAGGGATCTCGTCCTGTCATCAGCTACAGATGGCTCCCCGAAATGGCTTCTTATGTACTCTCTCTGGTCCTCTTCCCATTTGTTCCTGATCTTAAGCAGCTGAAGAGCAAATCCGCTTTTCCCTTCGGAATCTCCAATCTGTATTTCACCGTTATATTCAGCTGTTCCGAAGTTCAGCCTCTTGAGGTAAGGCACTCCCTGAGTCAGCCTTCGTCTGCCTCCAAGATGGACGATTTCCCTGCCACTCTTTGCCCTCTTAGGTTTAATGCCCTTCTCATCAAGGGGAAGGAACTCGAAATAGCCTTCAAGTATATGGTTCATCCTGCCGATAATCATGTCGGTGTCCATGGATGCATCAAACTCAAGCTCGTCAAGTATCCTGATCGCAAGTGGAGTTGCATCCACCTTCAGCCCAAGAGCTCTCCTATAATGGGCTATCTCTATCTCATCGACCTCGTCATAGGGTTCCCTGTCCTCCCATTTTCCTAATGTCTTCAGGGCATAGTCTTCCCTCAGTGCTCCAATAGCAGGCCTTTCCTCAAGTCCTTTGAGGAAAGTGCCGTTCTCAATACCCAACCACATAAGGTTGCGGAATATGACAGCGCTCCTGTCATATTCGAGAGTCTTGAAGAAACCGATGATCTTTTCAAACTCATAGTACCTGTGCGCTGCACCTATGACCTGGTTCCAGTAGATGTCCGCCTTTCCACGCTCGTCGTATGCCCTCATCTCAGGCTTGAAGGTATACTCTCCTGCTGCAGTCCATATTATGTTCGCTGCCCTTGCCTTTTCGCTACCCCTGTCTTCCATTGTCACACCCTGAAGATGTCATGCTTTTCCAGCTTTGACGGAATCCTTAAGGCTATGACATCCTCGACAAGGGTCCGCTCGAAGTCATCGAAGGACTTGTTCACGATCCCCATCCTGAGCGCCCTGTTGGCTTCAAGTCCCTTCTCCATGAGACGTATGGCTGAGAGAAGTCCCCTCAGGTCAACAGACTTGGTTGATATCTCAGAATTGCCGCTCTTCTTCTGCAGGTCGTTGAACAGAGCAGTGAATTGCTCCAGATATCTGTCCCTTAACCCGGGAAACTCCCTCTTGAGAAGCTTCTTCAGGTTCTCATCGGAAATTCCGGGCATGTCGATTACCATGAACCTTGATGCCAGCGCTTCATTAAGCTCCCTTGTGCCCGCATAACCGTAGTTCATTGTAGCTATGAACCTGGTGGCTCCGTCCAGATGGTTCTTGTCATACCCCGGCACGTCTATTATCCTTCTGAAATCAAGGGTTGCATGCAGGACAGCCACTGAATCGTTCTTGGCCATGTTGATCTCATCAAGTATGCCGAAGCCTCCATAACGTGCGCAATTGAGTATCGGTCCCTGCCTCATTACAACTTCGCCGTTCCTGAAGGTGTCAGTACCGATAAGAGACGATGAGTCAGTGTTTACGTGGAATGAGATGTCCCAGCTCGGCCTTCCGAAGGCCGCAGACAGATTCTCTGAAAGGACATTCTTGCCTGTTGCCTTCGGCCCTGTGAGCAAAAGGTTTTCTCCGCATAGGAGCGCAACGATTGCCTCTTCCCAGACCGAGGTTCCATAGTAATGGAACTTCGGTCTCGGGATCCTGTATGCAATATCCTTGTCCACCTTGTAAAACTCCCTGAACTTTCTAATCTCTGCCAGGAGGTTTTCCCTTATTCCCTCTTCCTTCAGAAAATCAAGCATCCCCAATCTCCCCCTATAAATACATAAGCTATCATTATCACAATATTTGACATATGCCATATTCAATTTCATCATACTACTTCAGTAATATAAGTCAATTGAATTCTCGAAACTCTGTATCGAAACCTTTGCCAGGTTTTAAGGCTGCAGATCCATCCTGAAACAACAATGACATCCATGGCGAGTACCATGGATGCCTTTAAGCCTTTGTTCATCTATTGGTTTTTCTTTGGTTTACTTTTTCTCTCTCCTGAAGCACATGAACCAGTCGAGGCAGTAGGTGTCGTCATCCTGGCTTTCCATCCTCTCCTTGGCGGTCCCGCAGGAACCAGCGGTAGGGACTATGACATCGTCGCCAGGTCTCCAGTCAGCAGGGGTCGCAACTCCGTCGCTGTCAGCCTTCTGGAGAGCAAGGATCACTCTCTTGATCTCATCGAAGTTCCTTCCGGTTGACAACGGATAATAGAGGATCAGCCTTATGATGCCCTTGGGGTCGATAACGAAAACCGCCCTCACCGCCTGGGTATTTGACTGACCGGGCTGTATCATTCCATACTTGTTGGCAACATCCATCCTTATGTCCTCGATCAGCGGGAATGTGACCTCCAGGTCCTTCATGCCCTTGAACTCCAGCTCCCTGATCTTCCTCAGCCAGGCGATATGTGCATATATCGAATCCACTGAAAGTCCGACAAGCTCTGTATTGAGAGCCTTGAAGTCATCCATCATGGATGCGAAGGTCATGAATTCAGTTGTGCAGACAGGAGTGAAATCAGCAGGGTGCGAGAAAAGGATAACCCACTTGCCTTTGTAATCCTCAGGGAAGCTTATATCCCCCTGGGTGGTCTTTGCCTTGAAGGAAGGCGCCATGTCTCCGATAAGCGGCATTCTAAAAGCATTTGTTACTTCCATCTCTTCTCCTCCTAAAAGATCAGTTTAGTCTTGTTGCAGTTCAACCTTGAATTACTAGCACTCCCCATGGTGCATGTGCTCATGGCATACGGACCCGGTAGATTTCAGTTCACCCTTAAGGTAGCCCTCTGCTGCGAACTTTGCGTCGCCCGCGGCTCCGGTAACAACCTCAATGTTCCTTTCATTGAACAGCTGAATTGCGCTTCCACCCATACCGCCTGAAATTATGACATTTACGCCCATCTCATGAAGGTATACGGGAAGAAAACCAGGCTTGTGGCCAGGGTTCGGTATCCTGTCCGCCCTTACTATGCTGCCATTCTCCTCATTGTATATGTTGAATTCCTCACAGTGTCCGAAGTGTTCCGTTACCACGCCTCCGTTGCTTGCTACTGCTATCCTCATATTGTTGCTCCTTCCATAATTGTATTGTCTTCATCAAACTGAAGCATATCCGTTAACTTTTCAATGTCCTTTGCAATGTACCTTTCCATTTCTCCCCGGTCGCAGCTCCTCGCAAGCTCAGGGTCGATCGGAAGCCTTGCCGTCATGCTGATGCCATGGGCTGCCGCGATCTCTTCGAGGTGGCTGTCACCGAATATAAAATGCTTCTTGCTGCACTCATCGCATTCGAAGTATGACATGTTCTCCACTATCCCAAGTACCGGTATGTTCATGGTCCTTGCCATGTTGACAGCCTTTGCCACTATCATCGAAACCAGCTCCTGCGGTGAAGTCACGATTATGATCCCATCCACTGCAATCGACTGGAAAACAGTCAGGGGTACGTCTCCGGTTCCAGGAGGCATGTCAATGAACATGTAGTCTACATCACCCCAGACAACATCCTTCCAGAACTGCTTGACTGCATTGGCGATAAGCGGACCTCTCCATATTATCGGGTCCGTGTCATTCTCAAGCAGAAGATTTGAAGACATTATACTGATGCCTGTTGCTGTCCTCATGGGGTATATACCCTGCTGGTCCATATAGGCTCTGCCGGTAAGTCCGAATGACTTCGGTATTGACGGCCCGGTAAGGTCGGCATCAAGTATCGCCGTCTCATAACCCTCCCGGTTCATTGCAACTGCAAGCATGGAGGTAACCAGGGATTTCCCTACTCCACCCTTACCGCTGACAACTCCTATGACCTTTCCGATCCTGCTGAATTCATTTGCATCCTCGATAAGTGACTGGCTTTCCTTCCTGTCTTCGCATTCTTCACCGCAGCTGCTGCAGTTTCCATTACATCCTTCGCTCATTTTCCGCTCCTTATGTTCAGATTTCTATTGTTCTTCCGGCAGCCAGATAATCAAGCTTGCCGTCCATTGNNTCCTTGAGGTATCTCGCTATCTCATCTGTCTTTTCAGGCGACTCGCTTGTACCCCTTGATTTATTGTAAAGGTGGAAGCCACCGATCACTGCTTCAAGAAGAATGTTGCCTTCTACTGCGATCTCCTCGATTATGTTTACTATACCCCTGTGGGCACAGCCTGCGAACAGGACCCCCATGCCATTCTCTGTGATCAGCATGTTCTGTTCATGGGAAAAGTCGTCATGCTGAAACTCTCCCGCATGCTCCATATATAGGTCTTCGTTTCCTGAAGGTGAAAGCCGGTCTCCCTTTATTCCGGAAAACAGCTCTATCCCCTCTTCTATCACATGGTATTCCTCAACAAGGACTACACGTCCGGAATCCAGTATTGACTTTTCAAGCCCTATGTATTTCCTTGTACCATCCGGCTTCACAGCCCAGTGCTCCTCGAAGGCTCTTCTGCTTATGAACGCCGTGGCCTTCCTGTTAAGCTCAAAGAACCTCTTTATACCTCCGCCATGGTCATAATGTCCATGGGATATTACCAGAAAATCTACAGCTGAAAGGTCAACACCCATTTTTTCAGCGTTTTCAGCAAATGCACCGGATGCACCAGTGTCGAACAGTATCCGTTTTGATCCTGTCTCTATGTACAGGCTTAGTCCGTGCTCGTGGCTGAATTCATCTGAAACTGATTCGTTGTCCATCAGTACCTTTACGATCATATTCCGTCTCATCTCCTTCATTCATCAGTATTCTAATGGTTTCTTCAAATACCTTCCTTGCTGCATTTCCCGAAGGACAGTCAATATCAGCGATGCTGAGATTCCTGTTTACTGCCTCCAACGCCTTCTTGTCAAAGGGTATTCTGCCTGCAAGGGGTATCCCTTCAGACCGGCACCATGATTCGATTGAACGCGCAATATAAGGTTCAGTGTCCGCCTTGTTGATGCATACTGCAAGCTTTGTCCTGAACTGCCTTGTCGATGCCACTATCCTCCTAAGGTCGCTCATCCCTGACAGTGAAGGCTCAGTTACAATAAGAACCATATCAACCCCTGTTATGGAAGCAATCACAGGACACCCTATACCCGGAGACCCGTCTATTATTGCGATCCCTTCAGATACGGCCTCATTTTTCAACTGCTTCTTTACTTCAGTCACCAGAAGTCCCGAATTTCCGCTCCCCATCCTCAGCTCTGCAGTGGAGAAGATATCCCTTCCCCTGTAGAGCATCAGGTCGCCCGACACGGACTCCTTGAGCTCAACAGCTCCATGTGGACATACGAGCATGCATACACCGCAGCCTTCACAGGCATATGGATCCACTTCATGGCCGTCCGAGTTGGTAATCGCACCAAATCTGCAGTATTCCATGCATAGCCCGCAGTCGATGCATTTCTCTTTGTCGATGAAAGCTTTAGGCATACCGAAGAACGGACGCTTTTCAGGAGGTGATTCATGTCTTGTCACAAGATGAAGGTTCGGGGCATCAACATCACAATCCGCATAGGCGTGTGCATCCAGAAGCCTTATGAATGCGGCGGCTACGGTGGTCTTGCCGGTTCCGCCCTTCCCGCTAAGTATCAGAAGCTGTTTCACAGTTCACCTCCGAAATCAGGGCTGCGAAGATCTCTTTGAACATGGCTGCATACCCTTCATTTTCCCTGACTGCTACAATTCCATTGGAATTAAGCCTCCCAAGCTCCATATCAAAGGGGATCCTCCCGATTATCCTGATGTTGTTCTCAATGCAGTACCGTTCGGAAGGGTCCTCATCAACACCGCATTTGTTGAGTATTGCACCAAAGGACTTCCCCATCGTCATTGCCAAATGATGGACCATCCTCAGGTTATGGGCTCCGAATAGAGATGGTTCAGCAACGAGGATGCAGTAGTCAGAATCCTTTATGCTCTCCATGACAGAACATGAGCTTCCGGGGGGACAGTCAAGGATTACCGTACCCTTCTCTTTTCTGACCTCTTCCAGAAGCTGCCTTATTACAGGAACTCCTGACTCTACGCCTATATCAGTTATTCCCGAATAGACTTTGGTTTCACCCGACCACCCTGACATGATTTCACCTATCGGATTATCATATTCTGATATCGCATTCTCCGGGCAGACCAATGAACAGCCTCCGCAGGAGTGACATACGTTCTCAAATACCACTACCCTTTTGGCAATGTACGCCAGGGCATTAAACCTGCAGAAATCAATGCACTTCCTGCAGCCTGTGCAGAGGTCTCTGTCAACGAGCGGTAGCTTTGTAGAAACTGTCATCCTTTCAGTCCACTCCGGCTTAAGGAAGATATGTCCGTTTGGCTCCTCCACATCACAGTCCACATATGCGGCGTCATCTGATACCGCTGAAAGGTTTACTGATACGAGCGTCTTCCCTGTACCACCTTTCCCGCTGAGGATTGCAATCCTTGGATTACTTTTCCCCATGTCCGTGAAACCCGGGATGAATATCTTCAAGAAGCTCAAGCTCTCCGGAAACAAGCTTGCTGATATTGGTAAAAGCAGTCCCTTCAACGGATGCATACAGCTTTATTCCAGCTGCCCGAAGTACCTCGGCTGCATTTTCACCGAGCCTTGGCGTTATAAGCACCTCCGCTCCTAGGTCCACCACAGTCTGGGCTGCCTTTATCCCTGCTCCGCCCTGGCTTGACGACGCTACATTCTCCGCTATGTCATACTCTCTGGTTTCTTCATCATAGGTCAGATAATACTGTGTCCTTCCGAAATGAGTACTTACCTTAGCATCAATCGACCTGTCTTCTACAGGCAACACTATCTTCACAGGTTTTCACCCTCCTTTGTTTCTTCAGGGTCCCACGAGACCTGGCCCATCCTTCTGTGCCTTTGGCAGCAGCCCCTGTCATCGAGCCTTTCATTTTCGTCGTAGAGCCTGTACTCGCCGCCCTCTATCCTGAGGACCTTCCCGTTCACTATGACATCGGCAAGCTTTTTCCTTGCGTCGTTGTATATCTTCTGTACCGTTGTCCTTGCCACGTTCATCTTGGATGCGCATTCCTCCTGCATCATCCCCTCCAGGTCTATGAGCCTTATTGTCTCATATTCATCAACAGTCATCGTAACACTTTCAAGTGTCATCGCCCTCTGCCCCAACGGGCCGAATACCTGGCTGTCCGGAAGGCAGCATACCTTCCTCCACTTCATCGGTCTTGGCATTAATTATCACCTCATTCAATAATCGCACACGCCTTTTATGACATATGCCACTTATAATCTTAGTATAAACCTTTGAAGTCATATGTCAACAATGAAACTTAAGTTGAGACATACAGACTGGGACAGGTAACTGAGGAGGTCCTGCAGAGCATTTCGAAAACCTAGTTGTGCTTCTGACATATTAATATATGAAGGCTCCCACCGATTAGGTAAGGTTAGGTAAACACTCTATCGGCATAAAAAAAGAAGCCTCTGCGGGCTTCCTCGACATCTACATTTGAT
>DIXH01000076.1 GCA_002428605.1 Clostridiaceae bacterium UBA6085 | reverse complement strand
TTATAGTTTTCGGGAATCCAGGTTACTACCTGGTCATTCAGCTTGTCCATAATATCCTCCATCCCATATTTTCAGGTACATCCAATTCAAGGATATCATACTTATCATCCTTAGGGCATATCATAAAATGTCGAAAAAAATAGCCGAAAGTCCAGTTTATCTGGTCTTTCGGCATATTTCCTATTTCATTATCTTTACCATCTGATTCGTGAACTCAACCGGATCCTCCAGTGGAAGCCCTTCGATCAGGCGCGCCTGGTTGTAGAGCAGGCTGGTATACAGGTTGAACTTGTCCCTGTCCTCTGAGAATGCCTTCTTCAGGCTCTCGAACACCTCATGGTGGATGTTTATCTCAAGGACCTTGTCTGCGCTTATGCCTTCTGCATTTGGCATTGCATTCAGTATCTTCTCCATCTCTATGCTCAGCTCGCCGTCACTTGCAAGGCATACCGGATGGTTCTTAAGCCTTCTGGAAGCCCTGACCTTCTTGACCTTGTCTCCAAGGCTGTCCTTCATGCTGCTGAATAGCTCCTCGTTGGACTTCTCTTCAGCTGCACCCTCTGAGTCCTTTTCATCACCATCTATACCAAGGTCTCCGCCTGATACGTTCCTGAATTCCTTCTCGCCGTACTTCATAAGCATCCTTATTGCAAATTCATCGACGTCGTCAGTGAAGTATAGTATCTCATAGCCCTTGTCCGAAACCATCTCAGTCTGGGGCATCCTGTCGATCTTTTCAGGCGTCTCTCCGGTAGCGTAGTATATGTACTTCTGTGATTCAGGCATGCGGCCGACATATTCGGCAAGGGTGACAGGCTTTTTCTCAAGACTGGAATTGAACATTATGAGGTCCTGAAGGTCCTCCTTGTTCACCCCGTAGTCGCTGTACAGACCGTACTTAAGCTGCCTTCCGAATTCCTTGAAGAACTTCTCGTACTTCTCCCTGTCATCCTTCAGCATCGAGATCAGCTCATTCTTTATCTTGTTTTTGATGCTCTTTGCTATAAGCTTGAGCTGCCTGTCATGCTGAAGCATCTCCCTTGAAATGTTCAGGGAAAGGTCCTCTGAGTCCACCATGCCCTTTACGAAGCTGAAGTGGTCTGGCAGAAGGTCAGGGCACCTGTTCATTATCAGGACTCCGTTGGAATAAAGCTCAAGGCCCTTCTCGTACTCTCTTGTATAGTAATCAAACGGGATGCTCTCAGGTATGAACATGATCGTATTGAAGCTTACAGTACCTGATGCGCTCATATGGATATGCTTCAAAGGCTTGTCAAAGCCGTAGTGCTTCTCTGAATAGAAGTTTTCATAATCCTCGGATGTGAGCTCGTTCTTGTTCTTTCTCCATATCGGAACCATGCTGTTTACTGTCTGGAGCTCAGTGTAGCTCTCACGTTCGGTTTCAGAGCCCTCCTTGAGCCTTGTGCGAGAGACCTCAAGCTTCACAGGGTACCTGATGAAGTCTGAATACTTCTTTATGAGTGACCTCAGCCTGTAGTCCTCAAGATATTCGTCGTAGTTCTCATCCTCAGTACTCTGCTTGATCTCAAGGCAGATCTCAGTGCCATGAGCATCCTTCTTCGCGGGCTCTACAGTATAGCCTTCAGCTCCGTCTGATTCCCATTTCCATGCGCTGTCAGACCCGACTGCCCTGCTTGTAACAGTAACCTTGTCAGCCACCATGAACGCTGAGTAGAATCCCACTCCGAACTGACCTATGATATCGTAGCCGTCCTTGAGCTCGTTTTCCTTCTTGAATGACAGGGATCCGCTCTTTGCTATGACGCCAAGGTTTTCCTCAAGCTCTTCCTTTGTCATTCCTATTCCTGTATCCCTTATCTTCAGGATTCGGTTATCCTTGTCAGGGATGATCTCGATATAGTAGTCATCCTTGTTGAAGTTTATTGAGTCATCCGTAAGGGCCTTGTAGTACATCTTGTCAATTGCATCGCTGGCGTTTGAAATGAGCTCCCTTATGAATATCTCGCGATGAGTGTAGATCGAATTGATCATGAGGTCCAAAAGCCTCTTTGACTCTGCCTTGAATTGTTTCTTTTCCAAAATTAACGCTCCTCTTCACAGATTGTGCCTTTCGCAGGATCCAAGCAAAAACGCCAGCGGGGCGAACCTCTGGCGCTTCCCATGAACCTGCTATTCGATCACTATTTTTCTTGATGTCACTCTCTTTTCAAGCTTCGGTACCGTAACGTTCAAAACCCCGTCCTGAAGCTTCGCCGTAATGCCTTCGGTATCCGCCTCTGCAAGGTAGATCGACCTCTGCATCGAGCTTATGCGGCGTTCCTTATGCACATAGTTCTTTCCTTCTTTTTCTTCCTTCTCTTCCCGGTTTACGGAAATCGTCAGCCTTCCGTCACTCATATCCAGCGAGATCTCTTCTCTGCTTACTCCAGGAAGATCCGCCTCGATTATGTACTGGTCTTTCGAGTCCTCCACATCCAACTTGAATGTGTCCCGCATCAGGCTGCGTGATGGCGTCCAGCTATCGCTAAAGAAGTCATCTAGCATTTCGGCAAAATCATCGAATCCACGCGGCCTGAGCATGTTCGACTTCCCCTGGTTGAAAGGAATAAGTCCTGCCATGATCCACAACTCCTTTTTTATTCAAATTTGCCTAGTCTTATGGTTTCCCGATAAGGCTTTTGTTAGCACTCTCACCCCTCGAGTGCTAACTCTAATTATTATATACAATATCCGGAAAAATATGTCAATACCTCTTATCTTAAAAAAACGGGAAGAGCCGCCTTGTGTCCCATTTCCGACACCTGGCGGCCCATTTCATCCTACTGGTTTATTCGGCTCCGTAGCCTTTTGAGTCCTTTTCCCCAGCCTTTTCAGATATTATATACCTGGGCCTGAATTTGACCTCATCATATATCCTTGCAATATATGAGCCTATGATCCCAAGGCTTATCATGAGTGCGCTGCCTATGATAAGCAGCAGGAGTATTACCGTGGTGAATCCGCTGAGAGCCATGCCGGATACCTTCATGTAGATGGTCTGTATGCCAAGCACCAGTGCACCTAACAGGAAGAACATCCCAATGAAGGTCACAATGTGGAGCGGAAAGGACGAGAACGAGGTTATTGCCTTGATAGCGAGGCTGAAAAGGTTGAATAAGCTCCATTTCGACGTGCCCCTTGTCCTTGTTCCTACTGAAAAAGGCAGGCTCTTGCGGTTGTAGCCAACCCAGGCTGACATGCCCCTGAAGAATGTGCCTCTTTCGTTCATGGTTTTCCAGGCGTCCACGACTTTCCTGTCTAGAAGCTTGAAATCCGATGCCTGCTGCATGTCAAGTCCTGACAGCTTGCTGAGGATGCTGTAGAACATACCTGCCCCGAGCTTGTTCACAAAGCTCTCCTTGCCGCGTGAGGATTTGACACCTTCAACCACATCATAGCCCTCATCCTTCCATAACCTGATCATCTCAGGTATGAGCTGCGGCGGATGCTGAAGGTCAGAGTCCATTATTATGCAGGCGTCTCCATCAGCCTCTTCAAGGCCCGCGCAAATGGCGGCTTCCTTGCCGAAGTTGCGGCTGAGTCTCAGTGCCTTAACATGATCATTCTCTCTTGAAAGCTCCCTGAGCTTATGCCAGGTGCTGTCTCTCGATCCGTCATCAACAAGAAGTACTGTGAAGTCTATTCCTGTCTCACTTAGGAAACCTGCTATCACTCCCACATTCTCACTTATCAGCAGCTCCTCGTTATATACGGGAATGATTACCGTGACTTTCCTATCCATTGTCCTCCACGTCCCTTCTTTGTTGTTTGAAATCGGACTTCCTGCGCCTAATGATGAGAAAGATCATTATTGAGGCTGATATAGCTGTAATGCCAATGCCTTCAGCAAGCTTGTCAGTGAAGAATGTAAGCCTTATGTCATGGATGCCTTCAGAAACCTCGAAGCTGAGAAGGCTCTCATCAACTGATGTCGTCTCCACTTTCTTTCCATCAACCGTTACATTCCAGCCCTTGTCATATGGTATGGACATCACCATCATACCGTCATAATCAGAATTAACAGTTCCACGGATTGATGTGTCCGAAAAGCTCTCAATCTCAAGCTGATTTTTTCTGATTTCAGATATGCCTTCCTCGAAGGCTTCCAGGTCCATCCTGTATGAATATATCTCAAATCTTCCTGATTCAGACCCGGACTTGTCAAACTCAATCAGCACTTCTGCCGATGTCCCCGCCTCGCAGTATCCGAGACTGATGACTGAGGAATGGTATGCATCGAAGTCTGACTTTACTCCGTTCACCGTGATTGAGCCCTTGCCCTTCATTGACGATGGAGCAT
Source organism: Clostridiaceae bacterium UBA6085 (assembly GCA_002428605.1). GTDB lineage: Bacteria > Bacillota > Clostridia > Clostridiales > Clostridiaceae > Youngiibacter. Next base: position 15,195 of record DIXH01000076.1, on the reverse strand, counting down.
CATAGTAGAGATACACCTGTCCGCTCTCATCGAAATCCATTCTTATAGCCGCTGTTGAGTCGCTTTCCTTGCTTGAACGAGTATAGCTGTATCTACTTGTACCGGATATCGTAAGGTTATCCGTCTCACCGACCTCCTGGTCAATCGGCTGAAGCACGCCCTCCACTCCGCTGAATGCTTCAAACAGAAGCCTCTGGGAATCAAGCGGGTCTCTTCCGATGCTGCTCTTGAAGTCTGCAACCTCAGGCTTTGTCATGAATCCCGGAGAAAGCGAGTACGGATTCATCAGGACATCGATCTCATCGGAATCCGAAACCTTGGAATAAAGCTTCTCATTGACACCAAGCTCCCTGTAGAAAAGATACCTTATGCCAAACAGGGAATCAGTTATCAGGGTGGATCCGCTATACACATAGCTGTTGATGCCGTTGCTGTATAACCCCAGTTCCTCCATCAGGTCGACCGGCTTCTCAGATATTGTCGAAGCAAATACCGATACCCCCGGGTAATTGTATAGTGAAGGGTCATTCTGCGTCTTGTGAGGTATCACCTCGATCCTGTAGAAGTCCCTGTCGGACTCAAGAAGCATGGAAATCTGTTCCCTTATTTCACGCACTTCGGTGCCGCTCGAGTAGCCCTCCCTGGAGGAATAGCTCTCAGTGCTGTCTATCTTCACCACAGTCACTATAGTATTTGTAAGAAGCTCCAGCGCCAATACCATTATGAGAGCAGAGCCTCCCTTGAACCTCCTTGCATTGGAACTTCTCATCCGGGCAAAGGCTGCCGCATAAAGGATGATGAAGGCCGCACTCACATAGACAGTGTGCAGCGGAAGCTTAATGTCCTCGAACTTCTGTGATATCAGTATTACTAAAAGCACCGCCATGCTTAGCATTCCGACCTGCTTGCCGCTGAATTCATCAAGTGCCTTATAGCCCTCGTAGGCCATAGTCAGCACAAGGAATATGTATACGAATGAGAACCTGTATGGAAGCTGGTTCGGAAAATGGAAGCCATGCCATATGAAGTTAAGGATATTTATGTTGAAGCTCACAATTAAAAAAATGAGAAGCGAGAGGTTTAGCAGCTTCTCCTTAAGCGGTATCCTCCTTACAAGAAAATACATGGGTACAAGAATGAGCATGGCAATGCCGCTGTAAAGGTTAGGTGCTCCATCACGGATCACAGGGTCTATTGTCAGAAAATGCCTTACTATGAAGTCGAATATGTCATAGTAGGTCTTAATGGTCTTTGGAAAAGTATCCCCAGCCGCTGAGGTCGTACCAAGCTGGGTGAAGGTAGGCAGGAGCATAAATGCTGACAGGCCGCCTGAAAGCAGCGAGTATCCTGCAAAGCTTACTGTCCTTCCGATAAGCAGCATAGGCTTCCTGATACCATGATACCTGAACAAGGTCACAATAAAATAGAATACCATGAAGATGCAGATGAAGAATGCCATGTAGAAGTTTGTGATCAGGGCTGCTGCCAGGATGATGCAATAGAATAATCCCCTGCCTTCCCTTACAAGCCTTATAAGTCCATATGCCACGAGAGGCAGAAGATAGATCGAATCCAGCCACATGATGTTCCATGAATATGCCAGGACAAAGCCTGAAAGCGCATATAACGATGAAAATGCTACTGTGGAAAGGTCCTTTTCTCCATATACCTTGCGAAGAAAATAGTTGAAGGCCGCTCCTGCAAGTCCCACCTTGATAAGCGTGATCGCAAGGATCGCCTCTGTAATGTACTGCGGTGGGAACAGCACGGTAAGCAGGTTAATGGGGCTCGCCAGATAATATGCGAATAGTGGAAGGTAGTTTATTCCAAGTCCGCCTGACCAGGAATATAGAAGACTTGAAAAGGAAGTCAGCTTGTCCTGAAGGTCTGAAATGAACGGTGCGTATTGGAAATACATGTCTACTGTAAGTATGTTCCTTCCGCTGAACGGGAATACGCCGATTACTGCATAGGAGAGCAAAAGTATGAATGATGGGACAAAAAAGGACATCATAAGAATATGATGCTTTTCTATAGTCATGTTCAGCTTTCGGATCAAGCGACTTTTCAATTTCAAGCGATATCCCACCTTAAGCATTTTGAATCTGTCTCTCTTACAATCCAGTACTTGATTCCATTCTGATTACTCTGGCAGAATGAGAAATACGGATCTACAGGTCATGTCAAAATATTTGTTTTTCTTCTTCGATGAATTCACTGCTGTTGCTTCCAGGGCTATATGAACAGGAGGAGGCTCACTGCCATTACCATCATGCCGGCTACAAGTCCGTAGATCGACAGGTGATGCTCGCCGTATTCCCTGGCTGATGGAAGCAGTTCATCAAGGGATATGAACACCATGATGCCTGCAACAAGAGCGAATATAATTCCCATTAGCATATCGCTCATGAACGGCATTAGAACCAGATATCCTACCAGAGCTCCAACGGGCTCTGAGAATCCTGATAGGAATGAATAGAATAATGCCTTTTTCTTGCTTCCGGTCGCATAGTAAATTGGAACAGAAACCGCAATGCCTTCAGGTATGTTGTGGATCGCAATTGCCATGGCAATTGGTATCGCTATCTCCGGCTCCTGAAGGGCGACAATGAATGTGGCAAGGCCTTCGGGAAAATTGTGTATTCCTATGGCCAATGCAGTGAAGAGACCCATCCTTAGCAGCTTGTGGTTCTTCTTTGCCTCTTCGCGCTTCCTTATCTGCTCTGCATGGTGACCTTCATCAGGGTGCTCTTCATTGATCTCCTCGATGGTGTGCATCTCATGTGGATTTTCGGATGAGGGTATCAGCTTGTCTATTATGCCGATAAGGAACATGCCTGCGAAGAAAGCTATGACGGTTATCCAAGACCCTTTCTCGAGACCAAGCTCACTGATCAGGCTTGTCCTCGCCTTGTAAAAAATTTCGATCATGGATACGTATATCATGACCCCGGCCGAGAATCCCAGGCTGATCGAAAGAAACCTGGGACTGCTCTTCTTCATGAAGAACGCCAGCATGCTTCCGACGCCAGTGCTCAGACCGGCGAACAGTGTAAGTGCAAATGCAAAAAAAAGGTTTTCCATTTGTTCCTCCATCGGTACTTTTGAATGATTAAGATATGGATCCATCGGCAAGATTCAGCGCTCCAACTTAATGTATGTCATCTATTTTGAAGAGCTGATTTCTGCATTCAATCTGAATATCATTTATTTATTGACGCTACCTAGTATTATAGCAAATTCCGTGGAATTATTCTCCATCTGATCGTTTCTTTGTTCCTGTAAATGAAAGCAAGTCCAGAATGGACCCCTGGACATAAGAAGGGGCAGTATTCCCGCCCCTTGCACCATTGATCCTGTTTCTCTTTGACTTGCCTCAAGCCAGGTCGAACCGGTCTGCGTTCATGACCTTGTTCCATGCGGATATGAAGTCATTCAGGAATTTCTCCTGCGAGTCATCTGCTGCGTATACCTCTGATATGGCCCTTAACTGTGAATTGGAGCCGAATACCAGGTCCACACGGGTTCCTGTCCATTTCACATCACCTTTTGACCGGTCACGACCCTGGAACAGGTCCTTTTCATCAGTTATCGGCATCCAGACCGTTCCCATGTCAAGGAGGTTAACAAAGAAGTCATTGGTCAGCGCCCCTGGCCTGTCGGTGAATACGCCGTGCCTGGTGTCTCCGAAATTAGCTCCAAGGACCCTCATTCCACCCAACAGCACTGTCATTTCAGGTGCTGTCAATGTCAATAGCTGTGCTCTGTCGATCAGAAGCTCCTCGGCACAGACTGAATACATGGCCTTCTGGAAGTTCCTGAATCCATCAGCCTTTGGTTCAAGTACCGAGAAGGAGACTGCATCGGTCTGTTCCTCTGAAGCATCTGTCCTTCCAGGGGTAAACGGGACAGTACTCTCATGGCCTGCGTTCTTCGCTGCCTGCTCAATTCCAGCGCATCCTCCAAGCACGATAAGGTCTGCCAGAGATACCCTTTTGCTGCCGGGTTGTCCTTCATTGAACTCTTCCCTGACACTTTCAAGCACATCCAGGATACCTTCAAGCTTCTCAGGTTCGTTGACTTCCCAGCCATTCTGTGGGGCAAGCCTTAATCTGGCCCCGTTGGCTCCGCCTCGCTTGTCAGAGCCTCTGAAGGTTGATGCTGAAGCCCATGCAGTTGAAACCAGCTGTGATACTGTAAGTCCTGATGACAGGATCTTTCCCTTCAGGACTTCAATATCCTTCTCATCAATTAGCTCATGGTCAACCTCCGGTACTGGATCCTGCCATATCAGGACCTCTTTTGGCACCTCAGGACCCAGATATCTTGACCTTGGCCCCATGTCCCTATGAGTCAGCTTGAACCAGGCCCTTGCGAAAGCATCTTCGAATTCCTCCGGATTATCGCGGTATCTCCTTGCTATCGGACCGTATATCGGGTCCATCCTCAGTGAAAGGTCCGCGGTAGTCATCATCGGGGAATGCCTTTTTTCCGGGTCGTGCGCGTCTTCAACAGTTGAAGCTGCTGCCGGATCTGAAGGTATCCACTGGTATGCTCCTGCCGGGCTCTTTACCAGGTCCCAGTCATATCTGAAGAGCGTATTGAGGTATCCCATGTCCCATTTGGTAGGTCTGGCCTTCCACGCGCCTTCAATGCCGCTTCCTATGGCATCCTTGCCTTTTCCCGTACCGAAGCTGCTCTTCCAGCCAAGCCCCTGCTCCTCAAGTCCTGCTGCCTCAGGTTCCGGCCCCACATGTGTTGCCGGCCCTGCACCGTGGCACTTTCCGAAGGTATGTCCTCCGGCAATGAGCGCAACTGTCTCCTCATCGTTCATAGCCATCCTTGCGAAGGTTTCCCTGACATCCTTTCCTGAGGCCACCGCGCTGGGATGTCCGTTTGGACCCTCGGGATTTACGTATATCAGGCCCATCTGTACAGCAGCCAGTGGATTCTCAAGCTTTCTCTCATCTGAATACCTCTTGTCGCCAAGCCATTCGCTTTCAGAACCCCAGTATACATCCTCCTGCGGCTCCCAAACATCCTCCCTTCCTCCACCGAAACCGAAGGTCTTGAAGCCCATTGACTCCAAAGCACAGTTTCCTGCAAGGATCATAAGGTCTGCCCAGGATATCCCTTTCCCGTATTTCTTCTTTATTGGCCATAGAAGCCTTCTGGCCTTGTCGAGGTTCACATTGTCAGGCCAGCTGTTAAGTGGTGGAAACCGTTGTGTCCCGTCAGATGCTCCGCCCCTGCCATCGCCCATCCTGTAGGTTCCTGCGCTGTGCCATGCCATTCGTATGAAGAGCGGTCCGTAGTGTCCGTAGTCAGCAGGCCACCAGTCCTGAGAGTCTGTCATAAGTGCATACAGGTCTTCCTTGATGGCCTTAAGGTCAAGCTTCAGGAACTCTTCCCTGTATTTGAATCCCTTGCCCAGCGGGTTGCTTAGGCCAGAATTCTGGTGCAGGACCTTAAGGTTCAGCTGATTCGGCCACCAGTCCCTGTTCGAAGTACCGCCGCCTGATACAGGTTTGCCTGTATGGCCCGTGACAGGACATTTCATTTCTCCCATTGATGATCCTCCTTCATGAATTTTTAATATACCTATAAGGCGCATGGTCGTGCCTTAAAAATATCGGCAGAAGGGCTAAACTACTTTACGAGAACAAAAGGATTTATTGAAATTTCTGCATTTATATCAATAATATATTTAGAGTCATTATAATGTAATTATAAGCGCTGTGTCGATTTCAAACAACAATAAAAATCGAAGCTTAAGCTTGCCCTGGAAGCATATGTTCAAACTCCAATACTGAAATGAAAAGGAGCCTCAACCCGCTTTTAAAAGCGGGCTGAGACTCCTTTTGCTATGCTATGTTCTCCTCATTTTCATCAGCGACCTTTTTCAGGGCTTCCTTTTCCTTCCTTGACAGGATCAGCCCGTCCAGAATGAACAGTATCGGAGGCAGAAGAACAAATGTCGACATTAGGGCAAGAGAAACATTTATGACAGTCATGAACCCAAAATCCTTCAGGATAACAAAATCAGAGAGCATGAGCACTGAAAAGCCACCAACAGTAGTAAGTCCTGATGCGAGTACAGCTACACCGATAGAGCCTACAGCTGTCTTTATCGCATCGGTTTTTGGCAGTCCCTTGGTACGCTCTTCAATATAACGCTCCATAAGCATTATTGTCATTTCGCTCCCCATTCCAAGCACCATGGCTCCAAGGGTAGCTGTGATCGGCGTGAAGCTTATTCCGGCATAATACATTATCCCGCTGGAAATGCCTATAATACTTATGACAGGAAGCACAGGTATAAATGCCTTCACCGGGTTCCTGTATATCAGGAGCAGCGCTGCAAAGATAAGAATGAGTCCCAGCAACGTCATGGTTACACGTCCTGATGTCAGTCCCCTGACCATTTCAACATCAAGCACGCTCTTACCAGTAACCTGGACATTCTGTGTGCTATCCCTCAGCTCCTCCTTCAGTGAATCTATGAAGGCTTCAAGCTCGCTTGTTGAAAGATGCCTGATGTTTATGATGACCGCACTCTTTGTCCCGTCATCATTGATGAACATCCTGGACATGGAGTCTGGTATGTCATCCACAGCTTCCGAGTATTCATCAAAGGACAGGCTGCCGTCTCCCGAGAAAGTCATGGCAGTGCCTGCCAGGGACCGGATATCCGTAATCACATCCGGATACATCAGAACCAGCTCATCAGAGGTCTCCTTTGTCCACTTAAGGTTTTCCGCACTCGCCAGATCCTCACCCTCGAAATAAAGCACTATCTGGTCCGTAGACCCAACTGCGTCCCTTACCTCATGAAGGTCAGTCAGCGCAGGCATATCCTGAGGCATGAAGGTTTCCATGTCAGTCTGCACCCCTATCGAGGAGTCCTTCATGAACCCGAATATCGAGAGGAGCACTACCAGTATGATCACTGGGTACCTGAACTTAAGGACTGCGCCTGTGAATGCCCCAAGTATCCTTCTTAACCTGCTGTCCTCGTGAGTGGCATCAAGTGAAGCATGTGAATTACCAGCTGGTGCAACATTATCCTCAGTCACCTTTCTCCTTATGTGAAGGACGGGCAGAAGTATGAATATGCTTCCTAAGAAGCTTATGAAGACTCCTAATGTCAGCATCTTTCCAAAGTCCCGAATCATAGGTACCGGCGAGGCGTATAATGATATGAATCCGAGGACTGTTGCAAGGACGGCTATAGTGACAGCCTTGCCGACATTCTTAACCGTAGACACAACGGAGCCATCCTCCTCGTATCTGTTGTGGAACTGTATTGAATAGTCGATCCCGAGACCTATGAGTATGGGAAATACCGCCATGGATACCATGGTCACCGGCACGCTGATCCAGCCCATGAAGCCAAGGGTGGCTACAACAGAGACCGCAACCACCGCAAGGCTGAGCATCCTCCACCTGACCTTGAACACGAGTGCCAGTACTATAAGCATTATGAAGAGGGCGAATGCTACCATGGTCATCATGTTTATCTTCATCTCAGCCTTGAGCGATGCGTCAAGTACAGGCTTGCCTGACACGACATATGACAGGGTGTCGAATTCCTCTGCAGCCAAGGCTGCTTTCAGCGAGTCAATGATTGTTTCCTTCTGGCTGTCAGGAATGCCGCCCTCAAGCTTTACAATCATCATCGCATTAGACTCATCCAAGACCACGTTTGTGAATATGGAACGGAGATTTCCGTCCTCATACAGCATTAGGTCAAGCTCATCCTGAACTTTAGGAAGTCCGGGCTCCATCATAGCCGACTTGTCTGTGAATGTTGCAAGGGCAAGAGATATGTCCGTAAGATTGTTCCCCATGGTAACGAAGCCGTCAGCCATTGTTTTCAATTCGTCAGGGGAAATCGCACCCTTGAAGCTGTCCTTCATTCCGGAAGTTTCCGTGCTTAGCTTGTCCTTGATGCTGTCAAGCGCATCAGCGGTGCTCTTAGTACCTGCCTCCAGTGTTCCCGCTTTAACTGAGATTCCACTTAGAGCCTCTGCGCTTTTTACCAGGTTCTCCGACAGGGCTTTCATCTGCATCTCTAGCACTGGATTTCCAGCTGCCATGCTGCTCAGCTCGGAAAGCTTCAGCCCTGCTCCCTTTATTCCTTCAGCGGCCGCGGCAGTACCTTGGGAAATCCCACTGATACCTTTCCCTAAATTATTCTGCCCCTCGATCAGGCGGTCAAAATTCGATGCAGCACTTGCAAGGCTTGAGAGCTTTGCTTCCAGCACCTTTGGGTCAGGAAGCTCCTTTTCTGAAAGCGTTGTACCTACCTCTACAAGCTTCTCTCCCATGGTCAGAAGACCATCACTCAGCTCTTCCATTTTTCCTGTAAGCATCTCTGCCTGATTTGTAGTCATCTGATGGGCGATAGTCCCGGGACTCATCACGGAATATATCCCTGACTCATACTGAAGCCTGTTCTCCACATTCCACATGCGGGTGATGTTATCGATCGAGAGAAGTGAGCCTGCCTGTTCCTCCTTGAAAAGGACCAGTATGGAATCCCCACCGAACGCATCCTCCATGGCTTCCTGTGTCATGTATACCTCAGAGCCAGAATCTACCAGTGTATCATTACCGGTTGCCATGCTTATGTTCCTGGCACCTGTCACCATTGCAAGGAAGACCGCAAGTGTGGCGAAGAGCACCCTAAAAGGATGTTCGTGTATCATAATACCTATTCTTTCAAAAATCCTGTTCATTCAGCATCTCCTTGCAAAGTCTTCATTAGCATCCATGATATGTTGTCAACAAAACCCTCAATTGCCCCCTGGTCTTTTTCAGGCATATAGAGGAACGAAAGCAGTGAACCCATGACGAGCCTTACAGCCTGTCTCTTTCTTACCGGATCTGCATTGGAGCTTTCCAGCATCCTTTCGATTATATTTCTGATTCCTTCAGAAAAATCCGACTGCCCCATTTCATGTATTGCTGATGATTCGTTCAGAATCAATCGTACCGTATCATAGTTTTCGGATATGAATGTTATCCGGTTCAAGAGTAATGCCTTAAGCCTTTCCTGCTGGTTCAGGCCTGACGAGGTTATAACCACATCCTCCAAAGTCTTAAGAAGTATCGGAGTGATACCCTCCAGGAAGATATCCTGTTTGCTCTTGAAATACCTGAATAGTGTCACTTCTGTTATTGAAGCAGCCTCAGCGATTTCCGAGGTCGTCGCTCCCTTGAAGCCTTTCTCCTTGAAAACCTCCAGTGCACTGTCAATGATCTGCCTTCTTCTGTCTTCCTTGTTCATTCTTATCTGTTTTTGCATAATTCAATCCCCTTATGTTAGTAAGCACTTACTTAGTATAGCAAGGCTTCTTTATTATTGCAAGCAATTTGGGATAAACTATAAAAACCGCAAAGCTTAGCTCTGCGGTTAAACGAACGGTATTGTAGCAGTAAAATTAGGTCTGCTTCTTGTGATCAAATCCTGATCAAACCTCGGAAGCCTCTTGCAGCGTAGTATGACTCAGCTCCATTGTGGTAGACGAAGACTGTATCGTAGCGGCGGTCACAGAAGACTGCACCACCTAACTTCCTGATGCTATCTGGAGTTTTGATCCAGCTCGAGGTCTTCAGGTCGAATTTCCCGTGTTTCTGCAGTTCACGGTATTGATCTTCAGTCAGTATCTCGATCCCCATCTCTTTTGCCATGGTGAGAGCATCATTAACTGGCTTGTTCTCTTTTCTGGAATCCAGTGCTTCCCTATCGTAGCATATGCTTCTTCTTCCTTTTGGAGTCTCAGCTGAGCAGTCGAAGTATGCATACTCCCCTGCATTTCCATCTATGACAATGAGATCAGGCTCCCCGCCTGTAATTTCCATTTCATTGATTGACCATAGCTTAATTGGATCCGCCTCAAGCCTTGATTTCACGTCGTCCCATGAAATCCCAATGTGACGACTCATGTTCTTTTTGAATCTTGCTTCCAGTATCGCAAGCAGTGAATCATGATTCTCAGCAGATAGTTCCTTGGTTATTTTATTCAAGATTCTTACCTCCTTGAAAAGGGTTTAAAAAAGCAGCGATAGCAATAATATACTTCCAAAAAACTCAGCGACGTCAATGAAGCTACTATCCGAAGCCCGGACATTGCCTTTAATTATTCGCATTATCTGTATCCTCACGAAGGTTAGTTCCTCCGATATTTCTTATGAATCCCTGTAATCCCAGCATTTGCTTTAACCACCTGTCCTATAACTTATAGCGGCAATAACAAATTTGAAGGTGCCATATGACTGACTAAGGAAACTCATTAGCCATATGCAAATTCTTACCCGGCATTATGTCCCAATTGATTCCCGATCTCCTCTATTGCCAGTTCCAATGACTTTATTCTTCGTTCAAGGAGTGTTCTTTGAGGGCTTCCAAGCTTTAACTTCTCATATATACGAATTATCCCTGGCAGCAACCCTTCCAAAACATTTTGAGCTGATTTCAGATCTTCTTCTGCATAATGATTTGGTTTTTTATCCCATGCGCTTTCCAGAATATCCAGTCCGGTCTTCAGTGCCTCAAGCCGTTTTCTTACCAAAGTGGTGCTCACACCCTTATCATTCATCTGACCCAACGACTTTTCAGTTTTTCGTATCGAAGACTGCAAGGAGCTTATGGATTCAATTTTCTCTTTATCTGTCACCTTAATCATATATTATCCTCTTAAAATAAATACCCTATAAGCGCAATAAATTTCATATCAGTCAAATATTTCTTTCAGAGAAACTGAGAGTTTCTCCAGAGCTTTAGAAATTGCTACTTCATCATTCCGAAAATGAAGAAGTCATCAATCTCCAGATTTTCAAAGGTGTAGACTGCCAATGTCTTCTGCGAGGGATCAGCCACCCAGTACTCCTTTAATCCTGAAAGCATATATGTGTTCAGTTTTTTCACCATATCCTTTGATCTGTGCACATCGACATGATTTCTACACCCAGCGTCGTTGTACCCATATATTTCCATTTCTCATCGAGTGTCTCATCAATATTGCAGGCAACTATGATATCTGGCTGGCAAATATCCAGGTCTTTGATTTCAGGCTTGTAGAGGCGCACGTCAAATGGTGCATATACTACCTTGCTCTTTTTCCCTGCCAGATAATTCCTGAAGATGACATATAGATGGCCGGATATCTCCTGGTGCACAAAGTTTGGGGAATCCATCAGGATTATCTCTCCAATTATGAACGCCATCCTGAGATTACTCTTCTCACTTATTTCAATGAATTCCTCATAAGAGACCTTTTTCCCGTCATACTGATAATCCAGTGCCTACTCCCTATTCTTCATAAGTTCGTATCGGTCATAGTCAGACAGGTATGGTGTCAGCCATACTGCTTTAGACCCATTTTTAGTGATCACTACCACATTGCTGTCTAATGCATAATCAAGGTATTTTCCAAGATTCTTCTTCAGTTCAGTGGCTGTAATGGTAGTATTGTGCTTTTTATCATCTATAACGCGATGCCTCCGCATCATAAATATTCATTTCATACGATAATTGTACCACGCCGCACTATAACACTCTATTTTTATCGAACGATTGAAGTATAACGGGCTCTATGTGGAAAAGAATATCTCAAGGTTCTTGCCCTTCACTTTAGGGTATCTGAACTACATTTATAACATAAAGTGTATTCCGTGATAATCCGACTAATTTCCAACCGAAGTTCAGGTAATTTCAATCGTATTCCTCAGTCCAATAGCGCTATTACTTTGAGCTTCTGTTTGGTCACATAATAATCAGGTACCAGCACCGAACCAAAGCCTCACTGCTAAATATACTTTCAGCTATTCAGATGACTGATTTCAAAATGTATTAGCAAAACAAAAAAGTAAACCTCGTATGATCCATCCGATATGGTGATTATACGAGGTTTCTTATGAATTTATTCTGATTTCGTCACTAAGGTTCCAGTCGAACCGGTTTATGCTTTTCTTTTTCTCTCGACTGCCTTTACTGGCTTTCCCTTTATAGTTACCGCTTTGTCTTTGGGTGCTGCCTCAACTGATCTGCTGTTTCTTTCTTTATTGAAAGGCTTCACCAGACATTTTGGACCATATCCAATAAGGTCGGTTCGGTTCACCTGAGTCAGGGCAGCGCGAATGAGGTCATGCTTCGCAGGATTCTTAAATTGAAGCAGAGCTCTTTGCATCGCCTTCTCCGTCTTGCTTTTCGGTATATAGACCTTTTCCATAGTCATTGGATCTAATCCGGTGAAGAACATTGCTGTCGATAGGGTTCCCGGTGTCGGATAGAAATCCTGCACCTGCTCTGGCTGGTAATGAGTATCCCTGAGATATTCTGCCAGTTCTACAGCATCTTCAAGTGTACATCCGGGATGGCTGGACATCAGATATGGAACAAGGAACTGCTTTTTACCAAGCTTCTCGTTTATTCTGAAGTACTTCTCCTTGAATTTCTCATAGGTCTTTCCTGCAGGCTTCCCCATATACTTTAGTACTCTTGCTGAAACATGCTCTGGTGCCACCTTAAGCTGGCCGCTGATATGATGTTCGATAAGTTCAGTCAAGAATGCCTCATTCTTCCTGTCCGCCATGATGTAATCATAGCGAAGTCCAGACCTGACGAAGACCTTTTTGATTTTGGGCAATTTCCTAAGCTTCCTTAAGATGCTAAGATACTCCTCGTGGTCTACGAAAAGGTTCTTGCACGGACTCGGATCAAGACACTGCCTGTCCTTGCAGGCACCAAACTTCAATTGCCTGTCACAGGCAGGTTGCCTGAAATTTGCCGTCGGTCCGCCCACATCGTGGATATATCCCTTGAAACCTTCCATGTTAGTGATATCTGTAGCTTCCTGGATAATTCCCTCTTCACTGCGGCTTTGTACTATCCTACCTTGATGGAAGGTCAATGCACAGAAGGAGCAGCTTCCAAAACAGCCTCTTGAGCTTACTATGCTGAATTTCACTTCTTCAAGGGCTGGTATCCCCCCGTCTTTCTCATACATAGGATGATAGTTCTTCTGGTATGGCAAAGCGTAAACCCGATCCAGCTCTTCACGCGAGAGCGGCCGCTCCGGTACGTTCTGTACCAGAAATTTCGAGTTCTGTTGCTGGACTATAGTCTTTCCCCTGACTGGGTCCTGTTCCTCATATTGAACCTTGAAAGCCTCTGCGTATTTTACTTTGTCTTCGGCCACCTTATTAGCGGAAGGGATCTCCACATAGTCACTCACTTCCTCCAGGGAATCCACAACATAACACGTTCCAGGGATATGGCGGATGTATTTGGCTTCGAAACCATCATTTAGATATTGGGCAATTTCAATTATCTGCTTTTCTGCCATTCCATAGACGAGCAAGTCAGCATTGCTGTCTATGAGGATTGATTTTCTTACAGTGTCGCTCCAATAATCATAATGGGCAAATCTTCTCAGGCTCGCCTCGATTCCGCCTATTATAATCGGAATGCTCTTATATGCTTCATGTATCCTATTGCAGTAGACTATTGTGGCCCTGTCTGGCCTGAGTCCCATCTTACCTCCGGGAGAATAGAAGTCCCTGTCCCTCATCCTCTTGTTGACAGAATAATGGTTTACCATGGAATCCATATTCCCAGCAGTGACAAGGAAACCTAACCGAGGTCTGCCAAGTCTTTTGAAGTCTTCCGAATCCTTCCAATTGGGCTGAGGTATGATTCCAACCTTATACCCTGCATTTTCCAGGACTCTCGCTATTATAGCCGGCCCAAAGCTGTGATGGTCCACATAGGCATCTCCACTGACCAGTACGAAATCTACCTGATCCCATCCCCTGGCCTCCATGTCTTCCCTGCTTACTGGCTGATACTGATTATTCAACAATTCATTCCCCGCTTAATTATTAGTGTTGTTCTGGCATCATAAATATATCTCATATTGTAGCTACAAACTCGCATTCCTTATGACTTTCAATTTATATGGTCTTACAAAAAGATCTCACGCCATAAATCCCTGCTTCCATTATTCGGGAAATTATAACACGAGATCCTATTTAATTCCACCTGAACAATGAATGGATTTGCAGATTGCAGATTTATGATGACTTATCTATCCTTCTTAGGGATTCAGCAGAATTGATTATGAAAAGTTCAATCCACTTCCCTATTGTAACTCAACCATCATTAAATGATGGATGCAGTACTCAGGCAGATAAAGAAGGAATATCCCCTGAAGCATCTTAGCTCTAGGGGTATTGTCATTTGACATAGTAGAGGTTTCCTTCAATAACTGAGCACCTAAGCCTGCCGGTATCTATCAGATAGTCCAGAAGCGATCTTGACATCTTCTCCATCATGTTGTATTTCTTGAGGTCTCTTATCCTGCTCCCATGATGCCTTATCACTTTATCAAACAGTTCCTCGAAGCCTACCGGGGATTCGATCAGATTCAATATTTCGCTGGCTGAATCCTCCAGATAGTTTATATTTGGCTGAATGAGGCTTTTGATTTCATCAAATACTCCGTTATGTGAAATGATGTATCTATCAGCTTCGAGGGAAAGAAGTGACCGTTTGCTTTCGATGTCTTTGGATATCGTGTGTGAATACATCATCTTTGAGCTTTCAAGGACGTCACAGCTTGCAAGGGCGTCACCGAGACAAGCAACGTTATCAGGGGTAATCACAGAAATATGTCCAGGAGAATGGCCTGGTGTGCTAATTATCCTGAATCTTGCTCCAAGAATGTCCACATGCTCGTCATGCATGCCAATCTTCACATCAGCCTGTACCATCATGTTCCCAAAATACTTCATGATGTCGGAGACAGCCATGGTATAAAAGTAGGTCTTTAGACTTGAAGGTGAAGCCAGCACAGCTGCTTCTGCCTCCGTCATTATTATACTGGCTCCATACTCTCTCTGGAAAAACGCCGCATTTTCAATATGGTCCGTATGGGCATGGGTGGAAAGTACAGCAGCTGGCTTAAGTTCTGCCGAGGCAAGTATATTAACTATCCCCTCTCTCTCCACAAGCAAGCCGCAGTCGACCATGATTATCCTTCCATCGCCCAGCCTATAGAATGGAATCAACTGAAAACCCGTATCTATAATATATGTGTCTCCTTTTACATTTCTAATTACCACGACATCACCCCTTAATCTAAAA
Organism: Clostridiaceae bacterium UBA6085; assembly: GCA_002428605.1. GTDB lineage: Bacteria > Bacillota > Clostridia > Clostridiales > Clostridiaceae > Youngiibacter. The sequence continues at coordinate 44 of DIXH01000076.1, read as the reverse complement.
TGTATAAATACTTAAAAATATTTGATGAAAAAGCTTGCGCAAAC
>DIXH01000096.1 GCA_002428605.1 Clostridiaceae bacterium UBA6085 | reverse complement strand
AGTTTGCGCAAGCTTTTTCATCAATGAGATGTATCTGCAAATGAGGCAAAAACTATACTAACATTTAATATTAGAAGGTAAACGTTTGAATAGCAAAGGGTTTGGACTATACCTCCATTATCTGTTATTATATTGTAAACAGAATGAAAAATGATTAAATTGCCTTTGGTCAAGCGTATCTGCATGGCAAAGGCCCTGATAGCATCGCTGTGAAGACAACATATGATAAGGAGTGTTCTATGGAAAAGCTTAAGAAGATGATCCTTGAAAGAGGGGAGATAAGAGACGGAAACATACTGAAGGTTGACAGTTTTCTGAACCATCAGCTTGATGTGGAATTTTTGCATGAAGCGGGGGAAGAGTTCTACAATCTGTTCAAGGATGCGGGTGTGACGAAGATACTTACAATTGAAGTAAGCGGTATAGCCATAGCTTCCATGGCAGCACTTTTCTTCAAGGTCCCTGTAGTATTCGCTAAGAAGAGCCAGAGCCTGAATCTGGACAAGGATGTATACAAGGGAAGGGTCTTTTCTTACACAAAGAACAAGATCTACGACGTCATGGTAAGCAAAAGCTATCTGAAGCCTGAAGACAGGCTCCTTATCCTTGATGATTTCCTTGCGGAAGGAAATGCGATGAAGGGACTTATCGACATGGTAGAACAAAGCGGTGCGACTATAGTTGGAATTGGAGCTGTGATCGAAAAGGGCTTCCAGGAAGGCGGAAGCTATCTAAGAGAGAAGGGCTACAACCTTAAGAGCCTCGCCATTATCGATGAGATGGGCGAAGGATATGTAAAGTTCAGAGATTGAAAGAAGAGTTCATGCATTTTTATGGTGCATGAACTCTTTTTTAGATGAATTGCAAATTACAGGCATACTTTTTTATCTGAGTTCAGTCTCCGTCTGATTTGAATCTCTTATTAAGGTAGAGCGCAAGCTCTTCAGGTGACATGAACACCCTTCCTGCAGCTGATTTTTGATCTGCCATTTCCATTCTCCTGAATATGGAGCCTCCGAGGATTATCTCGGGGGATGCGTCTCCGAAGGTTTCCCTGATGGATCCAGCGATGATCTCTGCTGAATCCAGGTGAGAAGCCATGGTTACTGACATGAGGACAGCCGAGGGCTGCCTTTCCCTTATGGCGCTAAGAATGCTGGACGTTGGCATGCTTGAACCAAGGAAATCCACATTTATGCCGGTCTCTTCAAGAATATCAGATACCATCCTGAGACCGATAAGGTGGCTTTCCGCACCTGGGGTGAAAGCCAATACTCTGGGTGCCTTTTTCTCTGTCCTTGATTCCTTCCTGAGGTAGCTCATGATTTCTAAGGATATTGCTGATATAAGGTGTTCCCTCCAGACATCAAGCTTTCCTTTCTCCCATTCTATTCCAGTATCAATAAGAGCCCTCTCTATATAGTCATGGAGTATGGAGCCATTCGGTGTGCCTGAAGCCCTTAGACTGCTTATGATCTCAAGGGCCGCTGCCTTGTCGCCTTCTTGTAAGCTTGCAAGGTAGGACTGGAATATCTCCTCAGATGGGGAGGTCATTTCTTCATTATCAGCACTGCGTCCCAGAAGATAGTCGACAGTAACGCCGTAAAGGTCAGCAAGTGCCGAAATAGTCTTCAGGTCAGGTACCCTGGTCCCATTCTCATAATTGGCGACAGTAGTCTGACCCAGCTCCAGCCTGTCCGCAGCATCCTTCTGGGTGAGGCCCATAAGTTTTCTCAAAGCTCTCAGTCTGTTCTTGAGCTCATTATCCATATCCATCAATCCTTCATAAGTTTCTATCTATAAATTAACACGTAAAGAAGTATATTTCAACAAAATTCAAGAAAAATACATTGCAATATTTCAAAACGGGTTATATGATGTAATTAATAGATAATGATTATCAAATAGAAGTGATCGGGGTGAAGGCATGATTGCGCGTGAAAGAATTAAGTTGATCAGCGAGAAGGAAATACAGGACAGACCATATGTAGTCTACTGGATGCAGGCATCCCAGAGGACATATATGAACCACGCGCTTGAGTATGCGATAGGTGTGGCCAATGCTCTTGATAAGAAGCTTCTTGTATATTTCGGACTTACTGACGGTTATCCCGAGGCAGACAGGAGGCACTACAGCTTCATGCTTCAGGGACTTACTGATGTAAAGAGAAGCCTTGCACTAAGGGGCATCAGGATGGTAGTCCTTAAGGCAAGTCCTGATGAGGGACTTTTAAGGCTCAGATACCTGACATCAATGATTGTGACTGACAGGGGGTACCTGAAGCTTCAACGTGAATGGAGATCGAATGCAGCTGAAAATGCTGATTGCAGGATGGTGGAGATCGAGAGTGATGTAATGGTTCCTGTTGAGATAGCTTCCGATAAGGAGGAATTTTCAGCGGCCACCATAAGAAGAAAGCTTGAAAGGCAAATGTCGGAATATTCTGTTCCATTATATGAAAGCGAGTGCACTATAAGGTCTATAAATGATAAAATTGATTTAGATGAGTTAGATATCACTGATAAGTCGGTAATTGATATGCTGAATCTTCCGGGAATAGCAGGAGAGGTAAAGGGAGTTACCGGAGGACAGGAAAGGGCACTGGAGCTTCTTGAAGAATTCGTGGAAGAAAAGCTGGACACATACGGAGAAGGAAGAAACGAACCGGGAAGCGGGAACACATCGGGTCTGTCACCTTACCTCCATTTCGGTCAGATATCTCCGCTGCAGATATACACGAGGATATATGATACAAATTCTCCGGGGAAAGCCAAGTTCATAGATGAACTTGTAGTAAGGAGAGAGCTTGCAATAAATTATGTTTACTTCAATAGTGAATACGACAGCTTCAATTCATTGCCGAAGTGGGCAAGGGAGACCTTGGACAGGCACCTTCAGGATGAAAGGGAATACATCTACGAAATGGGGGAGCTTGAGGCAGGACTCACACATGATATCTACTGGAATGCTGCCCAGACTGAAATAGTCCTTACTGGGAAGATGGACGGATACATGAGGATGTACTGGGGAAAGAAGATACTGGAATGGAGCAGGACTCCCGAAGAGGCATTCAAAATAGCACTTGAGCTGAACAACAGATACAGCCTGGATGGAAGGGACCCTTCAAGCTTTGCCGGTGTGGCATGGTGCTTCGGAAAGCATGACAGGCCCTGGGGAGAGAGAAGCATATTCGGGAACGTAAGATACATGAACGACAAGGGACTTAAGAGGAAATTCGACATGGAAAGGTACCTTGAAAAGGTAGAGAAGGACAAGAGGGTGCATGGAATTGGATAAGAGGAACATACTGCTTGAAGGCAGGCAGACAGCCTTTATAAGGGAAGAGGATGAATGGATGAAGGACATGCTTATCCCTATGGGATTCGATCCCCTGTACTGGGAAGAACCTGATGGGATTCCTTATCCGGATTCTGAAGACCCTGTAAAGTGGTGGGACTGGTCCAGAAGGACTCTTGTCAGGAGATGGCTCATGAAGGAGGACCTGTCCGATGCAGGCGGCATATACAAGACCTGGTATCTCCTTAAGTTCATATGCCAGGAGCTTGACAACACCTGGGCCAGAAGGTACGGAAGATATCTTGCCGATATGAGGGAAGGGAAGGACCTGGTGGATGGGAATGACTTCAAGGCGGAAATCGGGAAAGTCCTTAAAAAGTCCTCTGATTTCGCAAGGATCGACGGAAGCCTGTGGAAGCATTACTCCCACTTCAGGAAATGGACAGGAGTGTCAATAGAGAAGATAAGCCTTCCAGGAACCGAAAGGTCATCAGAAAGACTTGTTGAAGAACTGAAGATCATGGAAGACAAGGCTCTGGAGCATGGGATATTCTTTGGGACCACACCAGTGATAATCAGGATAAAAGAATAGCGTAAGGCTAAAATCAGAACCGGCATATATAAATATAAGTGAAATCATGTATATATTTATCATTTCAAATAAGAACGACACCCATGGAGGGAAAGAAAATGGAAGAAAATAAGAATAATATCGCATTAAGGCTCACAGTGCTTGTGGCATTCATCTTCATGGTAGCTCTGAATGCCCTCGCCAACATACTTCCTATAAATGGAATAGACACAGGAGCCGTATCGGACTCCTATCCGAACCTATTTGCTCCTGCAGGCGTGACCTTTGCGATCTGGGGAGTGATATACCTGCTTCTTGGAATCTACACGGTCTACCAGCTTGTGCCAAAAGATGAGGAAATGAGGGAACTTACAAGGAAGATCGCCCTCCCTTACATGGTTACATCCCTTGCCAATGGCGTATGGATACTTGCATGGCATTACGGACTGATTCCGGTATCGATGCTTCTGATGATCGTCATCCTTATATGCCTGATTTATATAAGCGCAGCAATATTCTCAAGAAACCTGACAAAGGTGCAGATGTTCCTCCTGAGTTTGTCACTTTGTAA
>DIXH01000043.1 GCA_002428605.1 Clostridiaceae bacterium UBA6085 | reverse complement strand
GTTTCGCATTATTCAGTAGCCATTAGTTACATTTCCGATCTTGATGGTAACTGTTGCATTCACGCTGTTTATGGCTTCCGCTCCGCTTTTGCCCAAAACGGATGCGCTTGTGCTGTCCACCTTGCCGTCGAACCTTGAAGTATGGTCAGCGTAAATAATGAGCCCAATGAGGCTGATCCTTTCAGCGCTGTTTCCGATTTCCGCCCTGGTCGTGCTCGTGCTTGAAGTCTCTGCCTTTGCAACTGACCCGGCTACCACTCCTCCGGTTCCTGAAGTTGAATCAGACAGATTCTTCTCGTCCCCGAAAGCTGTTATCCTCAGCTCATCTGCAGCAATCCTGAGTCCCGTTCCAGTGTATGCGCTTATCGTGCTCGTTGACTCCGCCCTTGCAGTATTTCCACCAACTGCCAGGATTCCTCCCGTTTTGGAGGTTCCTATAGCTTTCTGGTTTGTATATGCATAGGCATTGATTTCAACTATCCCTGCAGCATCGATCCTTACTCCGGTTCCTGTATAAGCATTTACCAAGCTGGTAGTCGATGCCAGTGCATTTGTGCTTGAAACACCGATCAGAAGAGCTCCACTGCTTGCCTTGGCGTCAGCATTTGCCGTCATTCCGATTCCATTATCCGGTAACAGAACTATCGCACTTACAGTCAGCTGTGGCTTTATTTCCTCAGGATCTACAATCACAAATGCAGCCACTGCGGTTATCTCAAGTGTAAGTCTGTCATTTGATTCAAACACAAGGTACTTTCCATCCGATGATACTGATTTGACAATATAGGTACCATCGTTTGATGCAGTTCCCGATACCCTTATCTCCTGACCTGCTCTAAAGCCGTCGTCATACCAGTCTCCTGAGCCTCTTCTTATCCTGTCGTTCGTATCAGCTGCTACTGATGCTCCCGCGTTGACCTCGTTCTTGAGTTCGTAGTTCTGCATGAGGGTCAGCTGGGTATCAGTTACCTCAATTATCTCATATGCTCCGTTGTTAAGTGCTGAACCTCCAACTGTTATGGCCTGTAGGGCTTCGAACCCATCGATGAGCCAGCTTCCTTCGCTTCTTGTTATCGTGTCCGGCCTGTCTGAATTAACCACGATATTGTCTTCAGTACCTGCTGTTACCTCACCTTTTTCAACCAGTGTAAGGGTTTCTGCTGTAAGTGACTTTATGACATACTGAGTGGTTACTGTCCCTCTTACAACTACGATACCGTCTTTATCCTTGTATCCATCTGCTATCCAGCTTCCCGAAGCCCTTGTAATGGTATCCCCGTTAGCTGCATCCTGGGCAAAGGTCATTGTTCCTGTTGTCTCAACATAGTTATCCTTGAATGTCAGTGTTCCTTCCTCAGACATTATCGCTGCGCTCGAGAGCTTTAGATTTGGATTCCCATTTAGGAATATTGTTCCTGCCATTACCCTTGAGTAATCCCCTATCCATGCACTGACATCAGGTTCAGCCTTTGCTGTTGAACTGGAAACTCCTACGCTTACTCCAGCTGATGCTGTGGTACCCTCAACAACCGCTGAAACCTTTGGTGTAACGATTGCAGCTATCTCCACATCACCCTTCGAGAACACATATGCATTGCTTCCTATATAAGCCTTTACTATTGGCTTTATCGAAACATCGGCAATGTTCGCTGTTATTCCTACAAGGAATCCCCCGGTTGCCGCTTTTCCAGTTGCCTGAGTTGATTCAGCTGATTCCGCCATTATGAGCAGGCTTCCTGCAAGTATGTCCGCATAGTCTCCTATGAAGGCATTTGTCTTCTCGTTAGTCCTTACGACAGCTACGACCGCTCCTACTCCAGCTAAACCGAGTGCCAGGTTGTCCATGGAAGCGTCTATGTGTACAATGCTGTCTGCCTTGACTGTCAGCTTTCCGCCTGCCCTTACAATCACTCTGCCAGCTGATGATGCTGCAGCTTCTAAGAATGCTGCGGTTACCTTTCCTTCAGTATTGGCAGTTGTTCCGACAAGAGATGCTATGTCAGGCTCATCCATGGTACTAAGCATGGATCCTGCCCTTGATGATGTGCCGTCGCTTCCTAATCCCATTGACCCGATCTGCGTGTCTCCGCTTACCTGGGTCATTAGGCTGTCACCTTTTTTGTTAGTGATCGCAAACTCATCGCCGGCAGTCTTGTCCATTGATTCACCGATGCTTATCACTGATACTGCACCGCTTACTCCAAGAAGTCCTCCTGCCTTTGAGGATACCTTTGAGTAGATATTCTTTCTTGACAGGGCTTCTATGGTTATATCACCGGATGCATAAATCTCTGTTTCAATTCCCACACTCGCAACTACCCTGTTCCTGATTGCAGCAACATCTACTGTCGCACCTATTCCTGCTCCGATTCCACCAGCAAGCGAACCTCCCGTTCCATCGATTGTGGAGGTATTGGTTGCTGAAACCTTTACCGTTTGCTGTGATGAGCCCGGATAGCCCTTGTTGATCCATGCCGCTGCTGAACCCTTTACTACATTTGCCTCGGTCGTTGATTCTATGGTGTTGACTGATACCGCTCCTGCAAGGCCTGCTGCTCCGCCGACAGCCGTTGTTCCCAATACTGTCTCAATCTTATCGCTTGACACAGCCTTGATCTCAATTGCTCCATAAGCCTTGAGGTTACCGCCCTTAGTCTCAGCTAAAGTTGAGCTCTTTATAGTATTAACTGATACTGTGCCGCCAGCTCCAGCGAAGGTTGACGCCGCAAGGAGATACGAGGTTGAACTAACCTTTGCAATGTCATTCGCAAGTATTGACAGCTTATCAATAACCGCTACATCCGAATCATTTATGTAAGCTCTGTTGTCACAATCAACCAGTGCTACAGAAACCGAACCCGATACCGATACTGAGTACATTGACCCAGATATCGATACTCCTGCAACAATAACTACCACATCTTCAAGTGTGTCTGTTGTGACCTCAACATCCTGTCCGTATAGTACGGACTTTGTAACATTATCCTTGTCAATATATGCATATGTGGTGTTCTTTATGCTGGTGTGGTCAACTGCTGCTCCTATTGCGACAGCGCCTACCGTTAGTCCTCCTGCCTTGACATCGACTTCTGTACCCTGATGGGCCTTTACCTTGACCCACATGCCAGGATCAGACAGACTGTTGATCGTAGATGCCACAATATATGCCTTCGTCGTATCGCTGACACTCGTTACTGAAAGCTGTCCGGAAAGTGCTAATGCTCCGATTGAAAGAGATCCCGAATATACAGTGATCTTATCATCACAGTCGGCAACTATGAACAATCCCTTTGCCTTGACCAGGCTCTCGACTCCCAGGCTATCCCATGACTTGACGTCAAGCTCTTCCTTCGTGCCCTTGGCCTTTATTTCAGTGTAATAGCTGTAGGCAAGTGTCGTGTTCTCCACGTTGTTGACGACCGCAACTGCACCTATTCCTATGGCGCCGCCAGTAAGTGCTCCTCCGTATGCATTTATCTTGTTGATAGAGTCTGCAAGTATATATACGTTCCCTGCCGCTTCAGCCGTCGAATGGTCAACGTATGATTCAGTGCGGTTTCCGATGAGGTTGATTGCAGTAGAGCCTGCAAGGGCTACTGAGCCTCCGCTTCCTCCAGCAGCTATCGTCTCGATGGTCGAATCCGACTTCGCGATGATGAGTATGCTCCCTGAAGAAACAAGCTTGGACGCCAAATCCGCATATGCCTTCACAGTATTGCCAATCTCGTTGTAAGCTGCTCCAGCTCCTATTCCCGCAGTACCTGCTATGCTTACCTGGCCTGCTACGGACCTTATGACCGATGTGTCTGAGGCATTTATTCCTATACCAGGCACCGGACTGCCCTCTGCATAAGCCGAGGTGTTCTTTGAAGTGACATCGCTGTCCGAGATGAATGCAAGCACACTGTTCTCGATCCAGTTCAGCGAAACTGCTAATGCAGCTGAATAGGATCCTCCTGCCAAAGCTGCAGATACTGTCTCAATGCTTGCTGAAGACCTTGCAACAAGTATCACATCACCTGAATCGGATGTCACATCCGAACCAGATATTGATGCTACCACAGAATTCTTCACGTTGTTTGTAGCAACTCCTGCACCGACTCCTCCTGTTCCTCCTCCTGCAACTGCTCCGGCAAGTGACTGAATGGTCTTCAATGCATGAGTGGTTTCATTCTCATCAAGGGTTCCATCATTATCGTCAGGATTCCCGTCAAAGCTTGAAGATAATTCGTCTCCACCATCAGCCTGAAGCATCGATGCCGGTATGGTCTCCCTCTTTTCGATCAGAGCTTCCAGCACTATGCTGTTCTTGGCAGTTACCACAGAACCATTGAGGATTTCCGCTGAAGTCTTTGTAGTGACGTTGTTTACTGCAACAGATCCCTGTAATCCGATTCCACCAACGCTTGCACCAGCAGCTATATTGAATATGAAGGAATTTGTCATGGCCTTCAGGCTGATCGACCCGTTCGTGGATGTTACCCTTGAGCTGTCGATATACGCCCTGGTCCTGTTGACATGGGTTCCGTCACCTATGTTCACTGTACTTACCGCTGCTCCTGCACCCACAGCTCCTACTGAAACATTCCCAGCAATGGAGCTTGCCGCTGAATTATCGTATGCTTCCAGAGATATATTCCCTGCTGAGCTTACAAGCTTAACCGCAGGATTAAGCGCATCAATACAGCCCTTGATGTAGCTTTCCGTATCCATATATATGTTGTTCATGGATATGGCTCCGTTCACCGCAACTAGAGCTCCGCCGCCTGCTGCAGATATGCTCCTGATCATCGAATCCGTCGATGCGCTTAACTTCACAACTGTTCCTGATATTATCCTTGAATTCTCGATCCAGCTCTTAGTACCAACGGTTGCAATATCACTTAGCGTCACCTTCGTACCCTTGTCATTTGTCTGGTCATCCTCAACATACCCGTCATCAGCCTCAGTTGATTTGCAGCCTATATTGTTGATGGCCACAGAACCGCCTATAGCTGCATATGCCGATGTGCTGAGCGACCCTGCAAGTGAGGATATCTTCGAAGAGTTTACTGAATCAAGGTAAACGCCCTTATCCGCAGATACTGTGGAATTGTATATGCTTGAGAATACAGTGTTTGAGATCGTATTCTTCGCGATAGACCCTGTAAGGCTCACATAAAGTCCGAAGCCTCCGCCGGCAGCGACTGCCTTGATTTCAGAATCTGAATCCGCATCAAGGGACAGGCTGCTCTTGCTCGTTAAGCTTGAATTCTCTACGTACGCCCTGACTTCATTGGCAATCTCGTTGAAGGCAGCCGCCGCTCCAAGTCCTCCGCCCGAAACCGCCACATTCACCTGTCCTGCCACAGCTATTATGATTGAGGTATCCTTCGCCGTAAGAACGATTCCCGATACCTTCAGAGGGTCAGTCTCAATGTAGTTCGCAGTGACAGTGCTGTTAAGTATATAGGCATTCGTATCATTTTCAATGTTGTTGGTTGATACACCTGCAGCAACACCAACGTAGTTTGAAATGACTATCGCTGCGGACAGCGTCTCGATCGATGCTTCCGAGATGGCCTCGATATTGATCGTTCCATCAGATGAAGTTACTGTCGAGGATGCTATAGCTGCATTGACATTCATCCTTACATCATTTGTAGCAACCGCTGCACCTATGCTTCCTGAACCTCCCCCTGCAACTGCTCCCGCAAGTGACTGTATTGTTGTTATACGCCGGTCATCCTCCGAATCATCGTCTGACTCCATGTCAAGCGAACCAATGCTTCCACCCTGATCTCCCGCAGATATGGCACTAGCCGGGATGGAATCCCTGTTGCTTGCATGAGCCTTGAGAGTCACACCGTTCTTAGCGTTCACAATGGAATTGTTTCTGATCTCAGCGCCTGTGTTAGTCCTAACGTTATTCACTGATACTGAACCCTGAGCACCCGCGTTGCCTCCAACTGCTATGCCTGCCGTGAAGTTGAATATCACAGCATCAGCCTTCGCAGTAAGCTCAGCCTTGCCGCCCGTAGTCTCGACCTTCGAATTGTCGATGTTAGCTGTTATTACGTGTGGACTTGCTACAGTACCGATATTCACAGTGCCAACCGCCGCTCCTGCTGAAACCTTTCCGGATACTGCAATCGTCGCAGATATTATACTTACAGTGGAGTGGTCCTCAGCCTTGAGTATGAGGTCGCCCAATACACGTACATACCTTTCAGCTGCATTGCAGTCCTTGATGAACGCTTCAATCAATGAATATACGTTGTTTATTGAAGCTGCTCCGCTTAAGCCTCCATCACCGGCAACCGTCCCTGCCCCAGTAATGTTCTTTATTACTGAGTTTGAAACAGCGCTAAGCCCAAGTCCGCCGGCTGTTGAAACAACCTTTGAATTCTCAATGTAGCTACTTGTCTTGTTCGGGTCACCTGAAGTACCGATATTGTTAGTTGCGATTGCAAGTCCTATTGCCGCCTTTCCTGCTCCTGCAACCGTACCGGATATCGCTCCTATCTTAAGGTTATCCGTTGCATCAAGGGAAATGCTGTTCACAGTGCCTATTTCCGAATTCTTGATATACGTCTCGGTATCAGCCTCAATGTTGTTTATTGAGACAGACCCACCTGCAGCCAGAGTCTTTGCTACCGCTCCGCCAGCCGTAATATTGTGTATTGTAGCATCAGTGGAAGCCTTCATAGTAAGTGAAGCAGCATCAAGCTTCGTATCCAGCAGATATGAAGTGACAGTCTTGTCGATCTCGTTATAGGACAATGCGATTCCAAACGATGCCTTGTCAGATGCGGCAAGGGAACCTGCCAGAGAGAATATGTATGAATCGTCAATGGAATCCATTGTCACAGCGCCTTCAATATCCTGCCCCAATACCTTCTTCCCGCTGACATAAACCTTCGTGTCCCCGATGATCGTGTTTACTGAAACTGATATTGCAGCTGCCATGCCTTCCTTGCTTGCGCCAAGTGCTGCAGTTATCGCTATGATCTTGCCCTTCGTCTCCGCATCCATGTCAAGGAAGCCTGCGGCATCAACATCCGAGGATTCAATCGAAGCTATGGTGTAATTCCTCTCACTCAAGAGACCAGGTATGTCGTTGAATGCTATCGATGCTCCAATTCCACCCTTGCCGCCGTACGCCAGTGCCCCTGCTATTGAGAATATAAGTGAGTTATCCTTTGCAAATAACTTGACGTCATGAGCGGAAATGTCCGAAAGGTTCAATATCGATGCCGCCGTCTGGCTCCCAATTGCATTGATGCTGACCTGACCCGCAATGCTTATGCTGTCTGAGCTTGTCGAACCCGAGCCGCTGGCGCAGATTGAAATTATCCTCTCGCTTCCATCAGCGCTTGAATCATAGCTTCCAGAAAGAACCACATTGGAGTTATCCGTCACAGACTTCGTCACGTTTGTTATGTCGTTGAAAGCGAACGAGCCTGCAAGTCCCACAGATGTACCCTTTGTAGTAACTATCGACATGGATCCGCCTGCACCGATGATGAGCGTCTTGTTGCCGGCCTTCATCGTGAGAGAAACAGCCTTTACTGCAGAGTCATGTACAAATGCAATCGCGGTATCACCCATCTCATTGATGACGACCTCAGCCGATATTCCAAGTCCGAACTTGCTTTCGCTCTTAGGCTCTGCCGGCTTGTTAGGGTCCTGCGTCTTCTCCTTGACTACAGCCGCGGCGAGTGCAAGCGAGAATATGAAACCGTCATTTTTCGCCTCTATGGTTACCGGTCCGTTTGCAATGACTGTAAACTCCGCTTCTCCAGGCTTGCCATCAGACGTTGCAGAAAGCAGCTCGTTGCCGATGAATGCTCTTGTATCCCTTGTAATCTCATCTATGGCTATTGACGCCCCTATTCCGATGCTGCTGGATGTTGCGATTCCGCCCGTAAGGTTGATTATGAAGCTTGAATCCTTAGCGTGGATCCTTAACACAGAAGTAGTCTTTGGAGTACTGTAATCCCCTATTACTATCCTTGCGCCGTTTTCAATGCCCGCCCACGTCTTGTTGTTGATGTCGATGATGGAGAATGTACCGTTGAATGCGAACGTCCCTGCGCTGCCTCCGGATGCCGAGAACGAGAAGCTGAAGGAGCTGGTATCCGCTGAAACATCAAGTTCATCAGCGTAGAGCACGACACCGTCCATAATCATCGCTGTCGACACATTGTCATATCCGATAATCATAACTGTTCCGCCCATTGCCGCTTTTTCTGCTTCATCTCCGGATGATGGTGCCGTAAGTTTAATCTTGAGCGACTTCTTTTCTCCTTGCCCTTCAGCTCCGATTCCCGGAATCTCTATGTTTCCGCCAAGATGCACGGCTTCATTGACAACCATGGACGATACTGAAACCATCTGAACACCGGTCCTGTATTCCTCATCTGCAATCTGGTTGATCTTTGCATTCTTATCGATATATGCTTCAGCAGTTCCATTCATATCTATCACTGATACTGCACCGCACATGCCTACTTCGGCTCCCTTCGCCGTGCTCTGCGACCATGTGTTGACCAGATTATTATCCAGTCCATACTGGTCCAGATATGTGCTAAAGGTCCTTACAAGCTCACCGCCCCTGTACATCCAGTCAGATCCAAGGTCTTCCCATCTTGTCTCATCAGCGAAATTCTCCAGAGACAGATTTAGCGTTTCAGGAAAACTTCCCTTGAACTCGTACAGGTTTCCTTCATCTCCACCTGCCTTATGCCCTGCAAGCACTTCAACTATATCGCCCGCTTTAACTTCAGCATTCAAATCTCCTGTATCTGCCTGCTCCAGCGATCCAAGGTCGAACCACATGCTACCGTTATAATCTACCGTTGAAAGGTCAATTGGCTGCCCATAGATCACCATTCCGCTGTCATATTCAGCCATGTACATGTAGTGATGTCCCGGCTCTCCATTTACTTCGTTTTCGTCATCCTTCAGGACCACATCTCCGGTATAAACCATCTTTGTTCCTTCACTGGCGTTGTATGTTGCTTTCCCTCCCAGTGAAAGGTAAGTCCTGTATGCATCCTGGATCAGATTCAATCCCCAGGTAAATTCGAAGTCATTCAGCGATTCTGCCTTTACTATAAGGTTATAGGCAGCATCAACTGATGCGTTCTCTGCGATAAAAGCCCTGGCATCATTTGTGAATATGCCGATGGCGACTGCCGCGGATCCAGCAAATTTTGTTCCTTCATCCGCAGGGGGTTCTTCATCTATAGGTGGATCTACTGGCGGGTCTACCGGCGGCTCTTCCTCAGTCGCTGAAACCGAGCCTGTAGCTGTAATATACGGCTGGCTCTCGATCGTCGCGATAATTTGAACTGACCCCAACGACTTCACCGTAGCTGATGTCAGGCTTGGATAAAGCGGATCTACAGGAAGACCTATCCTTGCCGTAGCATGGTTGATGTCCAGGTATACAGCAACTGCAGCTGCTATTTCAAAAGGAGCTGCCTGGTCCTTTGTCTTCTTGTCTGTCTGCTGCTGTTCTGCTGACTTCGATGATACAAGGTCCTTGATCTTTCCAAATATCGCTGTAGCCTTTAATATAACCTGGTCAATTATGTTTCCCTGAATATCGTCGAAAATGCTTCCATAGGTACCAGTGTTGACTCCAGCCTGAGCGCAGACTCCAACATTGACTGAAGGTATCGATCCGAAAAGCTTGCTTCCATCTATCGATTCCTTAACCACAGTTGCATTCACTTCAATATCCCCTGCAACCACTGCATTGCCATCTAGCAGCGCATTTGTGGTCCCATTTTCGTAGGATACTGCTGCTGACATTCCAAGCTTTCCACCTTCACCTGATTTTGACCTTGCTATTGTAACATTCTTATCTACTGTTTCAGCAATCAGATTAAGGTTTCCGCCTACTGTCAGGTTCGATGTTTCTGTAGTCTGCACAGTTGCATTGGAATTTAGCACGCTGACAGCAACTGCAAAAGCTACTCCCTTCACACCGCCTGCACTTCCAATTACCTGCAGTGTGTTATCTGTCGAAGCACCAAGGTAACAATCACCGGATGTTGTGATATTGCCATTGATCACAACATCTGCGTTGGAGTTTGCTATTCCAACAGCTACTCCTATTCCAAAATTCAAAGGTGAAGCTGCTGCAACGGTAAGGCTCTCCGCCTTAGCGCTGAAGGTTTCAGCAATGATTTCAGTGCCTTCGCCAACAGCAATGTCAGCATCTGCCTTAGATATCGATACTGCAGCAAATAGATTGAAACTCTCAAGCTTTTCAAGTCCGGTATTTACCGCTACATCAACAAGGCTTTCAAGATTGGTGATATCTTCGGATGGCTTGTACTCGTTGATCGAAGATGCAAGAAGAACAATCTCCCCGCCTTTCATTACAACGTCTTCACCGATTTCAATCTTCGTTATCGTCTCATCGAATTGGTATACCGGTATGAAGTCAGTTGCCTCCAGTACATTTGTGTCTTCTGCTGTCAGTGTTATCGCACCGGCCATAAAATCATTGTCAGCATGTGTGAATATGCTCGCTCTGTCTTTTATGGTTATTATAGGTGCAGTCATTGTTACAGATCCTGAATCGCCATCAGACGCCCCAGTCTCAAGATCAGTTACACCATCAGCAAGCACCCTTGTTGATATTGTCTTGTCTTCTGCCAATGTGATGCTCTTGATTGGGTTCTCTGGATCAGCAGAGGATATTACCAAGTCTTCTCCTGACAGCAATATATCCTCTGTTATCGTTACATCTCCATCAAAGTTAATCCACCCTGAGGTAGCTGGCAGCAGATAGAAGTCTATCCTGTGAATAAAGAGATCCTCAGGTAAAAGGATTTGTTCAAACTTCATAGAAGCTTCAGCATAACCCTCTTTGCCCGCTACTATCTTGTAGAAACCGGCTTCTACCATATATGAATAGAATCCCTCAGCATTTGTCGTCTGTGGATTTACCATTGTTCCATTAATTGTATTGTCATAAAGAGTGTAGTTCACGCCTCCATCAGTTGTCCTGTATACAGTGACTGTAGCATTTTCAATTGGAAGCTTTGTCCTCGCATCATATACGTATCCGTTTGGGTCTACAAGCTCAGGCTCCTCTTGAACAACCTCTTCTGAAACTTCATCAAGCCCTGCTCCGCTTTCAGCCATTGGCACCGTTTCGACCGGTATCTCCAATGCTTCCTCAGCAGGCAAGGCTTCAGCCATTGTGGCATCCGGCTCTGTGACAGGTTCTGTCAGATTCTCCGGCACTGGCACAATCTCTTCATTTAAAGGCAATATAGTTTCAGGTACAGTTTCAACAATTACAGTTACATCGTCTGGCAGTATGCCATCTTCTGGCGCCGGTTCTGTTACCAGTGCATCTGGCTCCGTTGCCGTCTCCTCCGGTGGTATGACTGTCTCCTCTGGCGGCAGCGCCTCCTCTGGCAGCAGCGCCTCTTCTGGCACCGGTTCAATTACCGGATCTGCTGGCTCTGGTGCCGCCTCTTCCGGTGGTATGACTGTCTCCTCCGGTGGGAGCATCTCCGTTGGCGCAGGTTCTGTCGGTTCGGTTACCGGTGCAGCTGGCTCCAATGCAGGGTCCTCCGGTGGCACGACTGTCTCCTCCGGCGGCAGCGCTTCTTCTGGAACCGGGTCTGTTACCGGATCTGTTGGCTCCAGTGCAGTCTCTTCCGGTGGTATGACCGTCTCCTCCGGCGGCAGCGCCTCTTCTGGAACCGGGTCTGTTACCGGATCTGTTGGCTCTGGTGCCGTCTCTTCCGGTGGTATGACTGTCTCCTCATGTATCGGATCCGGTGCAGGCTCAGTTGCAGTCTCTTCAGGAATGGTCTCTACTATAGCCGTCTCTTCAGGCAATGGGTCAGTTCCAAGTTCACTTGCGAATACAGAGTGCGATCCAAACATAATCAGTGCCGTGAATACGGCCGCAAGCAGCATGAGAAGTTTTTTTTCAGGGTCACCTCTCACCTTGTGCATATTATCGTCTCCTTTTGAATCAAAGGAAATACGCTGAAAGTGTGGATTAAGCAGATGTCATACGCGGAGGTCATTACCACAGGCGACTTCCAGTATCATACAAACGCAAGCTGAATTTACGCACTCATTCGAGTATTTTATTCTTTTCATGCACCGGCAAGCTGACATTGCGACTACCTTTTAAGCGCAAACGATTCATGTGTTCCGAATCCTCATGGCAGCAGCCTTACTAGAGCTAAGCGGTCCTGTCGTGCTCTTGCAAACATCTCGACTGCAACTTCCATTTTAATTAATACATATGATGATGACTTGATGGTAAATTAAATAAACCAGATCAAGATGCCTCTATGTCTACTACTTGAACACATGGATATTGCAGAAGGCTGTGATCATTGCTGAGAATAGCAACGGGATAGAATTGTAACGCTTTGATAATGCCAGATGAGCAGAAGTGTAGCAGGAGCAAACAAAAAAATGCGCTGAAAATCAGCATAAATAGCAAAACCGACCCAAAGGGTCGGTCCGCATAATCTTTATGATATATTGTCATGTAATTGCGCGATTCCGGCTCTGATGCATCTTACAGAACCAAAATATCACTACTTCTAAATAATATCAACATTACCACTTTTTGACATTTGAACGACATTTTATGCATAAATGCTTCATTTTGTTTTCACCGCATGTTTCACAGCCCTCAAACCGTTGCGGCGCATATATCCTGAAAATGATTTGCATATACTGTAAGAGCTCAAAGAGAATCATTTTTCTTCTGTTCATTTACTAAGTAAAATGTTTATCAAATATTTATATCCTCATGTGATTATAGCAATAGGCTTCGATAAATCTGTCACAACGATTCACGGCTTCGCATACTATCCGGAAATGCTTTTTATATAATCCATGGGGCAGGTTTGCCAGGAGGCTTCATTATTTTCAACTTGATTCTGGCATACCAGGAGCACGGACTTTCCACCCATATATACGCCCTTGACCTTTTCACCAAGAAGCACTTTTTCGTCATGGCCGAGCACCATTCCATCTTTCGTTGAAACGACCTCTATGGTCGAATTGCCTAAGATATCTTTGACACTCTTTATCTGGTTCTTCTCATCTTCAAAGTACTTGCCTCTTACTCTGCCATCAGTACCTTTGAGCCTTAGCCCTACACCCGCAAGTGCCCCTATTACACCCATGCCTGTGCCTCCGTGTTCTGAGAGATGTATTCCGAGCCTGTCAGCCAGTGAATAGGCATCATATTTTGTAAGGACAGTGCACTTTGCATCCTTTCCGAATTCAATGAGGCTTAAAGAGTCATTAAGGTTTTCAGTTACTGCCGCACATAGTCCGGGATCAGAGCCGGGTTCGCTCATTTCTTCCAGAAACCTTCCGGAAAATCCGATTATTTCGCTTAAGGCATCCTCTTTCACGTCAAGTGTGAAGGACATTGAACTGTTGTGGGATGTATAGGGCACATCAGGATGGACAAACAGCTGGTGTCTAACTATATAACCTCCGGTTCCCCAGCCTCTTGCCTCAATTTCACCAATCAGCATCGCTGCAAGCTCGCCTGTTCCCCTCGTGCTGGTTATGTTGTCCGTGTCATCTATGCAGAAGATGGTCTTCATCTATTGGCTCCTTTCATTACACATATTCTTTATAAATCCGAATCAGCCTACTTCGGGATCCTCATGCCTGATCCGGCCAGTATGTCCGCAACAGCTTCATCAGAAAGTTCGATACCGAAGAACTTCAGATAGAAGCCCTTTGTTTCTGCCGCCATGTCCAGATCCAAGAATCTGTCAGGATACAGTGTCTTTGCTGTCCAAAGAATGGCAAGCGGGGTCTCAAGAGAGCCAGGATGTCCCCATCTGGATATCCCGTTTGGCATCTTGAATACACTTCCTGACCTGACTGCTTCAAGTGCAGCCCATTGTTCGTTGGTCCTTATATACTCCAGGGCAGCATCTTCGTGTGCCAGTATTACATCAGGCTCCCACAGGTAGATCTGTTCAAGGCTTGCAAAATACTTGCTGTCAGTGAACCTTAGGTCACTATCGACTGATACGTTTATCGCGCCTGCAGCGGCTGTCCACTCTGCTGGAAGAGTATCCTTGAAATCTGTCCTGGTAGCTTCATTTACGCTGTGGAAGACCCTTACCCGTTCAGCCTCAGGTATTTCATCGATTACCGCCTTGACCCGGTCGATTGAGCCCTGGTAAAAATCAAGGTATTCATCTGCCTCAGCTTCCTTGCCAAGCGCTTTCCCGATGATACCAATGGCATCCATCTGCTCCTCCATGGTCATATCACTTATTATAAGATATGGGATACCTGTCTTATCGATCTGCTCGATCTCCCTTTCATCTTTAGCGGTATCTTCCCTTATGAATATGAGGTCAGGATCTGATTTGATCAGCTCCTCGATGTTTATCTTGTCTGCATTCAGCGGTATGAACGCCGTGAGTATTTCAGGAACCAATTGGGTAAGCAGCTTGTCTCTCTTGAGGCCTTCAACCGCCGCTACAATGTCAGGTCCTTTATCCAACAGTGTAGTCACATGTCCTGTAAATGCGTAGAGGCATGCGATCCTTTCCGGATTCACAGGAACCCTGACCTCTCTCCCTAAAGAATCGGTAACAGATACCATAGCGATGCTTTCATTCTGAACCGTAGGGTTTGTCTTCGTCTGGCAGCCCGATACTCCAAGTACAAGTAGCGTCATTGTCAATATTGCGCCAAGTCTCTTCAACATTAATAGTTACCTCCTCAAATCAGCTGCCTGATGATTCAGACCTTATTGACACGATCTGCCTCAGTATTTTCTGCTCCTCAGTCTCACAGGCAATCACCCTGCTATCCATGCCAAATACCACCCGCATGTTCTCTTCCGTGAATACATCTGAAGGCTTTCCTGCCATTAGATTGTTCTCATAACCCATCAGGAGTATTTCAACAGGCAAATCCTTGTACTCGAAGAAAAATCCCTGGTTCGGGAAATGGGTTGCCATAAGTATCGCAAGATCCCTTTCCTTCGCAAGATGTGCGATGGTTTCAAGTATGGCAATGTCATTCTTGAAGTCAAGATGGCTCGTGGGCTCATCAAGCACAATGACCGGTGTTTCCTGAGCCAGGGCCCTTGCAATCATTACAAGCTGGAGTTCGCCGCCGCTAAGCTGAGTGTAGGGCCTGTCCCGGAAATCACCTATCCCCAAAGCATCAAGTGCGTTCTCAGCTATCCTGATGTCAGCCTTTCCTGGCGAACCAAGCATTTTGGTGTAAGCTGCCCTTCCCATTAACACAAAATCAATGACCTTATAAGGGAATGTCTTCTCATGCATCTGAGGTACGTATGCTGCGTATCTTGCAAGCTCTGAGGGCTTCATCCTCTCAGAGTTCTTTCCACAGATGAGAATCTCACCCTCATCCAGCTTCAAAAGCCCGAGCACGCATTCCAGCAGAGTGGACTTTCCACATCCGTTAGGTCCGAAGACACAGTAGATTTCCCCCGGTTCAACCTTGAATCCTATATTTTTGAATATTCTTTTTTCCCCATAGCTGAATCCAGCATTGTTTATCTCTAAAAGTGCCATTTTACCAACCTTTCCCTTTTGTCTTCTTCAGCAGATAAACAAAGAAGGGTGCGCCGATGAGTGAGGTAAGTATTCCGAGTGGTATCTCCGAACCTGTCAGGTTCCTTGCAAGAAGGTCAACTATTACCATGAAGCTTGCCCCAAGGGATATGGAAACCGGAATAAGAACCCTGTTGTCATTGCCTGCAATCATCCTTCCTATATGTGGAATTACAAGACCTACCCATCCAACTATGCCGCTGACACATACAGCACCTACAGTCGACAGTGTAGCGAACAGGATTATCAGGCTCTTAGTGACCCTGGTGTTTATTCCCAGTGTCTTTGCCTCCTTGTCACCCATGGAGAGCACATTTATCCTCCATCTCAGGAGAAACAATCCGGATATGCCTATGCCAATGGGAATGACTGCGAAGGCCACATCCTTGAATCTGGATGAAGCAAGACTTCCCATGAGCCAGAACACTATCGTAGGAAGCTGGTCCTGAGGGTCAGCTGCAAACTTGACAAGTGAGATCAATGAGGAGAATATCTGTGAGACTATAACCCCGCTGAGGACCAGCATGATAGAGGGTGTGGTCTTGTATATCGTACCGATCAGATAGCTTAGGATCACTGCTGAAAGTCCGAATACGAATGCAAACGGGTATATGTAGAATGACTGGCTGAAGATGAGGATCGCAAGTGCTGCTCCAAAACCGGCACCAGAACTTACGCCAAGCATTCCTGAGCTTACCAGGGGGTTCCTGAAGAGACCCTGAAATGCAGCGCCGCTTACCGCCAGGCTTGAACCTACCAGAGCGCCTAGAAGCGCTCTGGGAAGTCTGATATCCCATATTATGGTTGTCAGGACATCCTTCTCAATACCGGTCCCGCCAAACATCCTTCTCCAAAGTATCTCAACTATCCTACCGAACGAGATCGGATACCTCCCAATGAAAAGCGAAAGGAAAATAAGGATAAAAGGACTGGTGAACAATATTGCGTATGTTATCTTCCTTCTGATCACTGCCACCTCCCTTTAATCCACGTGCTTCGCTATTTTATGACTGTTATCTTTGTTACGTTCGCAATCCACCAGTTCGGACCTTTTCCATCCATAACCAGCTGCACCGGCCCGATTCCCTTATCGAGTGCCTTGCCATCAGCCTTAAAACCAAGAAGTGCCTTGCTTGAAGCAACCAGGTCAGGAGTGTATTCCTTGAATGTACCGTCTGAAGATTCAACCTTCACTGTCGTGTACGTCTTTACCCCGTAATACTCCAGTACCTTTTCAAGTGCTACTCCATCCCACTCCTGTTCAGGAAGTGATGTATCCTTGTCCTTGACACTTGCTTTCTGCTTGATAAGACCTACCTTCTCCGCTTCTGCCTCGTTGAAAACTACAGATGATTCTTCAGTACCCTCAATAGTAATTTCCCAGTCAGCTTCGGCTTGAGCACTTGTAGGTGCTGCAGTAGGTGCAACCGTCGGTGCAGCAGTCGGCGCTGTTGTTGGAGCTGTTGTCTTTGCTCCACAGCCGGATACTGCAATCATCGCTGCAGCAAGCACCGCAGCAGTCATAATGTTTACCCTGATCTTCTTCATTCTCATTCCTCCAAAATTAAAATTTATGAAAAAAAATAAACAAATCACGGTGGACTTGTTCATTTCAAATCATCTTCTCCTTTCCACCCTGGGAGGCCAGCCAGTTTCCTGGAAGACCCACGACCTTGACCCCATGCCAAAGGTTTAGGGGTTAAGGTTCGGAGACAATATTCAGTTAATTCAATGATACAGGTGCGAATACGGGTAAGTCAACAATATTTACCATATATTTATAATATCAGTTTAAAATGCAGCCAATCATCCGTTAAACAGGCTTCTGCCTCCATCTATCCTTATTATGTCGCCGGTGATGTATTCAGCAGATCCTGACACAAGGAAAAGCACAAGGTCAGCAACCTCTTCTGAATATCCCATCCTTCCCCAGGGTATCCTGCCCTCCACATGCTTCTTCACTGTTTCATCTGCAAGTACATTCCTGTTCATGGGTGTCTCGATTGCGCCAGGCGCTATTGAATTCACATTTATCCTGTAGGGTGCCAGTGCAAGAGCCAGCTCCTTCGTGAATATCGCAACTCCACCCTTTGATGCGTCGTAGTGGAACTTGTTGAGCCTTGGGATGACATCATGTATGGATGACATCGTCACTATCTTCCCACGTGATCTCCCGTCCTCAACTTCATTTTCCTTCATAACCCTTGCGCAGGCCTGGCATATGTTGAAGGTGCCATTAAGGTTCACATCAATTATCTTCTTCCATTCCTCAATCTTAATGTCAAAGAAGGCTGCCTCTGTCTGTATCGCTGCGCAGTGGACAAGGATGTCAAGTCCTGGCCTTTCTGCGGCAATCCTGTCAACCATAGCCTTTACTCCGATACTGTCAGAAACATCAGATGCTACCGGAACAGCATCAAGACCCATTTCATTTATCAGGTCAGACGTGGACGTTGCTGCCTCAAGGCTTACGTCGTTGACATATACAGTTGAACCCTCCTTGGCCAGCCTAACCGCAACTGCCCTCCCAATCCCGTTGCCAGCTCCGGTCACGAGACTTGTCTTGTCCTTAAGTATCATTGCAACCACCTCTTCTAAAACTCTACTTAAACTTTAACATGAAATCACCTGAATTTGTATCACTGAAGCAAAATGGAAGGCAATAAAGAAGAGATCCCGTCAGCTACTGCAAACAGGATCCCTTCATTATCCTTTAAGTATTCCAGGGCTTTGCCCTCTCAAGCCAGCCATTATTCTCCCAGTGGTTCCTGTCAACAAGATTCCATGTGTTGCCCTTCTGCATCCTTGCCATCATATTGAAAAGCAGTCTCTGCTTCAACCCAGGCTTTGCCTTTTTTACTCTTCTTTCAGCCCTTTTTGAGAGAGCTGATGTCCTCTCATTTATTTCACTACGGACCTTTTCAGTGACATCCTCCCACTTTGCAGCATTGACGTTCATGCTAAGCCTGTATACCTTAGGGACTCCCATCCAGAACAGCTGCCTGGCCATGGATTTGGTCACACCCTTCGCTCCAGCTCCTGCAGCAGTCGAAACAACTATTCCTACCTTCCTGAACATCGCCTTGTTTGGCCTGTGGGACAGCCACATGAACCCGAGATGGTCGAAAAGGCTCTTCAGAGCTCCGGACATCTCAAAGCAGTACGTCGGGGAATCGATTATTATGATATCTGAGGATTCCATGGCCTTTACAATTTGCTGGATCTTGTCTTCATGGGGGCAATATTCACAGCCCTTCAGTATGCAGTTGTAGCAGCCTATGCAGAACCTGTCTGCATCCACGGGGAGACTGAACTCATGTATAGTAGCATTGCCATCGTCAAGCTTTTCAGCTATGTTTCTCGTAATGTGCCATCCCGACCCCTTGTGGGCCTGCCCGTGGATCAGTGTCATTTCCATTTCCCTTGCTCCTTTTACGAATATATCCTGGAAAATTGAGTCACGTGCCTTGTAAGAAGGTCCAGTGCCTCGCTTTCCTTCTCAGGAAAGCTGTCATACTTTGACAACAGAAGGAATATCGGTGAGTAGAACTGCATCGCCATGACATATGGGTCGGCTTCCCTGAAGCCGCCCTTACTTATGAGGCTCCTGAACAGCGAGCTCTCAAAGTCAAGCGCCCCGTCTATGAAGAATTTCCTGAACACATCACCTGCAACATCCCTGAACTGCTCTATTGTAAGCATCCTTCTGAATCTGGATGCGAATTCATCCTTCAGGAAGTACAGGAAAAGATTTCTCGCGATTGCCACAAACTGCTCTTCGGTGATATTGAGGTACGTCTTCGCTACCTCGTCCTCTTCACCATGTGGCACTCTCATCATTCCTATCGCCGCCTCATACCTTTCAGACATCTCCTGTACTATGCTGCCGAAGATGTCCGCCTTGCTTGAAAAGTGATTGTAAAGAGATGATGCCTTAATACCAACCTTTGCCGCTATATCTCTCATGGACACCCCCTCGTATCCCTTTACCGAGAACAGGTCAAGTGCCTCAACTATTATCATTTGTCTTGTGCTCATCTTTTCCAACGTTATCCCCCCATCACTATCCTTGACGCTTCTACAAGAAGAAGCTTGAATACAAATATTCCGGAAACCATGAAGAAAGCCGCCTTACTATACTTGTCCTTCCTTATGATTAAGGCGGAAAAAGAGACAGCTGCGATAGCCAATCCTGCCAGGCTTGCTGATAATGACTGGAAGCTATCAGCAGTGAACAGCCCCGTTTCTCCACCGGTAGAGGCAGCAGCAACTGATAGAGCGTAGTCGTCACGGATTGCTGCAAGGATGCAAACAAGAAGGCCTGCTGAAACCAGTATCAGAAGTCTTCTCCCCCAGCCTTCAATGCGTCCCCTTCCATAGTACTGTAATGCGATGAAGAATGCTATGCCGGCAATGAGCATTGTGTTGACTGCAGAAAGTGTGCTTCCAAAGAAAAGTTCCAACCTGTCGTCCTCCTTTACTAACATTTGTTAGTTTTATTTTAACTAACGATAGTTAGTCTGTCAATAGTCTGCAAAAAATTTTATTTACTTTTTCTGCACAAATGAAAAGTCCGGCAAATGCCGGACCCCCAGGTACTGCAAGGAGAATCCTCCTTGGGTATTAATTCTTAGTGCCAGTCCAGATGATACTCTCCCTTGTGGTCCTTCGCCTCGAACCAGATGAGATACTGTCCCTTCCCTGAAATGGTTATGGTGAATTCGGAGGTCTGTATGTCGTCAGCCCTATAAACCACTTCACCTTTCTCGTTTTCTCTTGATACGATTATCGAGAGAGATCCGCCTTCCGTAACCACTGCTGTCCTGATTTCAACAGTCCCGCCTTCAGGGACATGGATGAATTCACCCATCTTGCTTCCATTGAATTTCATGTACGACATGGAGAGGCTAAACGGAGTGTTATATTCCCTTGCAAGCGTTACGCTGTTGCTGAAGCCACCTGAGCATCCTGAAAAAATGAAAAGCAAAAGTAAAAGAAACACTGCAATTTTTATTTTACCCATTTCTGACTTCCTGCTCATCTCACTTTGTCCTCCTTTGTAATCCAGACCGAAGCCTCGTATGGCCTCAGGTATTCATCAGTATCCTCATAATTTGAAATAAGCCTTCTTCCCTGCGGCATGTCACCTTCCCTTCTTTTATACTCCTTTCCCAGGTTGCACTCGATGTATAAGATTTCTTCAATGTCTCTCCTGAAGTACGTGAAGATGTCCTTCCTGTCCTTGTTTATGACCTCAATGTCCCCGTAGACTAGCACCGGATGCTTCTTTCTGAGCGCGATAAGGTCACGGTAGAAGGACCATAAGGAATTCCTGTCATTCATCTGGTCCTCTGCATTGCAGACCTCGATGTCTCCCGTCACTATCCATGGCGTGCCTTCTGTGAAGCCTCCGTTAATCCCTCTGTTCCATTGCATCGGGATCCTTGCATTGTCCCTTGTGCCTGCGAGGACCCTCCTGAAGGCCTGCTCTTCTCCTGTTTTTCCCTTAAGCTCACTGAACTTGCCGAAGCTCTCAACATCCCTCAAATCCTCCATTGATCTGAAGCTCTTGTTTACCATGCCGATCTCCTGACCCTGGAAGATGAATGGGGTGCCCTTCAGCGTAAGCTGCATGACTGCCAGAAGCTTGCCCAAGGTCCACCTGACGCTCACATCAGTATCTACCTTTGAGATCATCCTTGGGTTGTCATGGTTCTCGTAGAAAAGGGACATCTGGCAGAAGGGACTGTAGCTTTCCATATGGTCGATCATGAAGCTCTTGTAGTAGTTAAGGTCATACCTGTATTCGTCGAACCTTGCATGCCCCGGTGTCTCAAGATGGTCGAAGGAGAATACCATGTCCAGCTCCCTCCTTCCCTCAGCCGTAAGAAGCTTCATCATCTCAATGCCCACGCCGGGAGTCTCACCAACCGTGAAGGCCCCATAGGGCAGAAAGGCTTCATTCTTAAGCTCCCTCAGGTACTCATTGAGCCTTGGTCCGTAGAAGTATGTCTCAACACCGGTATACCCCATGAGCCTTCCGATGACCTCGCTGCCATTCGGCAGGTTCCTGGGCTTTGAGATGTAGTTGATCACGTCAAGCCTGAACCCATCGACACCCTTCTCAAGCCACCACCTGATAATATCCCTGACGTCTTTCCTTAAATCATCATTCTCCCAGTTCAGGTCCATCTGCTTTGTTGAAAAGAGGTGCATCGCATACTGCTTCCTCTCCTCGATGTACCGCCAGGCGCTGCCTCCAAAATAAGATGTCCAGTTGTTCGGCCTGTCCCTGAAGAAATAGTAGTCTCCATACCTTCCTCCCGGGTCACTTACCGCCTCCCTGAACCACTCATGCTCATCGGAGGTGTGGTTCACAACAAGGTCCATCAGCAGCCTCATTCCCCGCCTGTGAAGCTCTGAAATCAGCTCGTCAAAGTCCTCCATAGTTCCGAAGTCAGCCATGATCTTCCTGTAGTCCCTGATATCGTAGCCATTGTCATCATTCGGTGAGTCATAGACCGGTGACAGCCAGAGAGCATCGATCCCGAGCTGAGAGAGGTAATCCAGCCTGCTTATAAGCCCTCTGAGGTCTCCTATCCCGTCGCCATTTGAATCCATGAAGCTCCTCGGATAAACCTGATAGAACACTGCCTCCTTCCACCAGGCATGGGTTTTATTGACCGTGTCCTCAGGCACGGAATCCTCCGTATTAAGCAGCGTGACAATGCTTTCAAGAAGTCCCTTGTCCACCCGTCCGAATGATAGCTTATGGATCCAGCTCAGCCTGACAGACCCTAAGATCCGGTTTTCCATCAGCTTTTCACTCCATCTCAGCTGGAGGAGTATCTTCCTTATCAGGTCCCTGCCTATGGGATTCCTGTAAATGTCTATAATTCTGCTGCTCATGTCTATCATTGAAATCACTCCTGCCTTCTGAAGTCACCCCGTAGGACCAGGTCATCGACTATCTTGTCGAACATTTCCTTGTCTATCCTGTATTTCAGCCTGTATACCATATATCCGGCAGCTATGAAGAATAGAGGCAGGATAAGCATTGAGAACTTCATGATGAGAAGCCCTTCTGCTGTGACATCCTCAGGCCTTGCAGCTGAATTGATCCCGGAAAGTATGAGGGTAGCTCCGACAATGCCGTTTGCAATGGCTCCGCCAATTTTATTGATGAATGGCTGTACCGAGAAGGTTATGCTCTCGTTCCTCCGTCCTAGCTTCCACTGACCGTATTCGACGGTGTCAGACATGAACATGAGCATGAGAAGCTGAATGAAAGCTTCGGCCACGAATATGAGCACACCTGAAATTCCTATGAATACCATGTTCATCGGAGAAAAGAAGAATATGACATAGCCTGCTGCAACCATGACTGTTGCCGCGCCGTAAAGCTGCTTTCTTGTGAATCTCCTTGAGAACAGATGGAACACAGAAAGAGCGGCAAGCTGTGATGCTCCCAGTATCCCGGCGAAAACCGGATACATGCCTTCATCCCTGAAGGCATACTTGAAGAAGTAGACTCCGAATGTTGTGGTCGTGACATACCCGATCATGAAAAGCGCCATGGATACTGCCGTGTACATCAGCTGGTCGTTATGAAAGAGCACTGACACTATCTCCTTCAGAGTGGTATGCTCCTCCTTCCTGTACAGCGACCTGTCTTCCTTTACGCCTATAAGCGTGAACAGCAGGAACAGCCAGGTTATTGCTACAACAGACACCGCAAGTATGAACCAGGCTTTTTTATCCCCTCCGAGTGCATTTGTGACTGGGAGTATCCCGACTACTATGGCATACATGCCGATATTTGCGCATATCCTGGCAAAGGCTCCCGTCTTCTCCCTTTCCTTCTGGTCTATAGCAAGGGAAGGAAGCATTGACCAGTAGGCGATGTCGTTGGTCCCGTAGATCAGGTCCCAGAGAAGATAAATTGCTCCAAAGGACAGTATGAGCGAAGTACCGCTAAGGCCGAGGTCCGTGAACAGCAGGACAGTGAGGATCCCTCCTATCAGTCCGCCTATGACTATCCAGGGCTTGAACTTGCCGAATCGTGTATGGGTGTTGTCAACGATATAGCCCATGAAGGGGTCGTTGATTGCATCGAAAATCCGAAGTACCGTGAGGATGCCCGTCATCCACCACATTACGCTGTCAGGAAGGTCCAGTATCTCAGTAAGGTATACCATGAGGTACATGCTGATAAGCGTAAAAAGCATGTCGCGTCCTATGGTCCCCAGTCCGAATGCAATCCTGTTCCTCTTGTATCTGTCCATAAAAAGCCTCCTGTGATGTCATTTCAGTCCGAATCCCATAAGTTCCACAACGAACGAGTCATTCATGAGCTTCCTTGTGAACACTTCCCTGTACTTGTATGTCTTAGTCTTCTCAGCATCCCTTAATGTCTGGAGTTCCTTCGGAAGCTCCTCATGCTCCTTCATGATGTGCTCGAGCATGTTCTCGAACCTGGCAAGCCTTTCTATAATTTCACCTGAGCAGATACCGTCAGAAACAGTCATGCTTCCTGCCTCCGCAACATATCTATCCCTGTCCTCAGACAGCCTTGTGAATCGTTCCATTTCAAGCCCTCCTGTGATCGGATATGTCCCGATCCAAATAATCAGAATACTTTGACTTAAGTATATCATTTTTCTTCCTTGTCATATACGGCACCTCCAGGACTGGAGATCTTTATTCATCCTAAAGCCCTGCAATGCATCGCCTGGAAATCCAACATCCCTTTTTTTCATGGTTTTTGTGGAGATGGAGGAAGATGTAAAGTATAATGGATATATCGAACAAAGAACACCTTCATCAGATTATCATTCGTAATACTTATGGCTATGGGCCCATTCTTGTCATCCCGGTTAATTCCCTGAATGACTTTGAATCGGCCTTATTGGTGCGATGCGGCCAAAATTTACCGTATGTTTTCCAATTGTCCAAACCTGGTATGCCGGAAAGGATTATACTTTAGGATTGAAGAGATGTTGTTTGAAGTAAAATAAACTTTTGGGGGGATATGTGTGGCAACCATTGAAAAGATCGTCAGGGCCATCAGTCTTGAGGAAGCCTATGAGCTGAACCAGGAACGTACAAGGGTAGTTCTTGGCGGATTCATGTGGATGAAGATGGGAAACAGGAACATCACCGAAGCAATTGACCTGTCCGGGCTCGGACTTGATACCATCGAGGAGACAGGCGAGGAGTTCAGGATAGGAAGCATGTGCTCACTAAGGAGCCTTGAGCTTCATGAGGGAATAGACAGGGAGTTCGGCGGCTTCATAAGGGAGGCTCTCAACCACATAGTGGGAGTGCAGTTCAGAAACGGAGCCACTGTGGGTGGCAGCGTATATGGCAGGTTCGGATTCTCTGATGTGCTGACATGCCTTATGGCTCTAGATACCTATGTGGAGCTATACAAGGGAGGAATCGTTCCTCTCAGGGACTTCGCACAGATGAAGCCTGATACTGATATTCTTGTCAGAGTCATAATAAAGAAGGACGGAAGGAAAGCATCCTATAAGACCCAGAGGAACACGAAGACAGATTTCCCAGTCATAGCTGCAGCCGTAGCTATAAAGGGTGACACTGTTTATGTTTCAGTGGGAGCCAGACCTTCAAGGGCCGCTCTTGTCGAAAGCACTGACAGCGGACTGAGGGAAGGCTCGACAAATGAAGAGATAACGAAGTTTTCCGATTGGGCCAGAGACCAGTTCACCTATGGCAGCGACATGCGTGCCGGTGGAGACTACAGGAAGCATCTTGCTTCGGTGTACATCAGGCGCGGTTTGACAGAACTTCTCGGAGGTGAAGAGGCATGACGATAAAGCTATGGCTTAACGGAAAAGAGATCACAAGGGAAATAGAAGACGGGAAGCTTCTCATAGACTTCCTGAGGGAAAATGGATGCCCAAGTGTCAAGCGAGGCTGCGAGACCTCCAATTGCGGACTCTGCAGTGTAATCATGGATGACAAGCCGGTCCTGTCCTGTTCAACTCTTGCTGCGAGAGCTGACGGCAAGCATGTCTATACTCTGGAGGGACTCCAGAAGGAAGCGACTGAATTCGGGGAGTTCCTTGCAGACCAGGGAGCCGAGCAGTGCGGATTCTGCAGCCCTGGAATAGTCATGAGTGTCATAGCCATGTCAAGGGAGCTGAAGGATCCGACTGACGAAGAGGTATCCCTGTATCTCTCAGGCAACCTTTGCAGGTGCACTGGCTACATGGGCCAGAAGAGAGCGATAAGGAACTATCTCTCGAGCAAGGGGGGGAAATGATATGCGTCATATAAGCAAGCCTATAAGGAAAAAGGACGCCATGTCCCTGGTAACAGGAAAGCCTGTCTATACCCAGGACCTGTCACCAAAGGATGCACTTGTTGTAAAGCTCCTTAGGAGCCCCAATGCACATGCGATAATAACGGAGATCGACACAGATAAGGCTGCTGCAGTTGAAGGCATAGAATGCGTGCTGACCTACAGGGACGTTGCGGGAGAAAGGTTCACACTTGCAGGCCAGACATATCCTGAGCCAAGCCCCTACGACAGGCTTATCCTCGACCAGAGGGTAAGGTTCGTAGGAGACCCTGTGGCCATCGTTGCAGGAGCTACATCAGCTGCGGTCGATGAAGCACTAAAGCTCATCTCAGTGAAGTATGAGGTCCTTCAGCCGATCCTTGACTTAAGGAAAGCAAAGGACAACCCTGTTGTCATCCACCCTGAGGACAACTGGAAGAGCCTTAGACCGGTAGGTGCAGACAACAGGAGGAACCTTTGCGCAAGCGCCTCTGATGAGCACGGGGACATAGAAGCAGTCCTTGCAGGCTGTGACTATGTAGTTGAGCAGACCTACCATACCAAGGCAAACAACCAGACAATGATGGAGACCTTCCGCACATTCACATACAAGGACGCCTTCGGAAGACTGACCTGCGTGTCATCCACCCAGATCCCCTTCCACGTAAGGAGGATACTTTCAAATGCACTTGGAATACCAAAATCACAGATAAGGGTAATAAAGCCAAGGATAGGCGGAGGCTTCGGCGCGAAGCAGACAGCTGTTTCAGAGATATATCCTGCCATAGTGACGATGAAGACAGGGAAGCCTGCACTCATAGTCTATACAAGGCAGGAATCCCATATTGCAGGTTCCCCAAGGCATGAGATGGAAATGACAGTCAGGGTGGGAGCTACAAAGGATGGTATCATCCGCGGAATCGACCTCCACACCCTTTCAAACACTGGCGCCTATGGCGAACACGGACCAACAACGGTAGGACTTTCGGGTCACAAGTCTATTCCTCTTTATGGAAAGACAGATGCCTTCAAATTCAGCTTCGATGTCGTATACACCAATGTCATGTCAGCCGGAGCCTACAGGGGTTACGGTGCCCCTCAGGGAATTTTTGCAGTTGAATCAGCTGTAAACGAGCTTGCTGTAAAGATGAACATGGACCCGGTCAAGCTCAGGGAGCTGAACATGGTAAAGGAAGGGCAGAAGATGTATGCATACTATGGTGAGCAGCTGAACAGCTGCGCACTCGACAGGTGCATGGCAAGAGCAAAGGAAATGATAGGTTGGGATGAGAAGTATCCGGCAAGGGACCTTGGGAACGGAAAGGTCAGGAGCGTCGGAGTCGCAATGGCCATGCAGGGATCAGGCATATCCAAGGTCGATACTGCCGCCGTATCTCTGAAGGTCAACGATGACGGATTCTACAGCATGGGGATCGGAGCATCAGACATGGGTACTGGCTGCGATACCATCCTGGCTCAGATTGCCGCAGACTGCCTTGACTGCTCGGTGGACGACATAGTCGTACACGGAGTCGACACAGATTCCTCGCCGTATGACAAGGGCTCCTACGCATCAAGCACAGCCTATGTCACAGGAATGGCTACAGTGAAGACCTGTGAAGTGCTGGTTGAAAAGATAAAGAAGGCGGGAGCTTCAAAGCTCAAATGCGATTCTGACAAGGTCGATTTCGACGGTCAGAAGGTATACAGCGTGGAAACCAATGAATCGATCAGCCTCAAGGATATCGGCAACGCTGAAATGGACGGGGACAGGAACTCACTTTATGCGACTGCGTCCTTCTCGTCACAGACATCCCCTCCTCCGTTCATGGTCGGCATGGCTGAGGTGGAGATAGACAAGGAGACAGGAAAGGTTGACCTCATAGACTATGTAGGAGTCGTGGACTGCGGTACAGTCATAAACTCCAACATAACGAGGATCCAGACAGAAGGCGGTATTGCGCAGGGCATCGGAATGGCTCTCTACGAGGACATCATATACAGCGACAAGGGGCAGCTTTACAACAACTCCTTCATGCAGTACAAGATACCTACAAGGCTTGACGTGGGAACCATCCGCGTTGACTTCGAGAGCAGCTATGAGCCTACAGGTCCGTTCGGAGCAAAATCCATCGGTGAGGTAGTCATAAACACACCTTCACCGGCAATAGCAGGAGCCGTCCTTAACGGAGTCGGGGTATGCATCAGGGAACTCCCGATAACTGCGGAAAAGGTCTATAATGCAATGCAGGAGCTGAAGCAGGGTCTATAGCCCTCCGGTCAGTACCAGAATATAAAAATTTAATGTCAGATATTAAAGAACGCCTGCGGTATCCTTGCAGGCGTTCTTTCTCTAGTTCGATTTTCAGTGGATATGGTAAAATTCAGAGCTTCCTGCCACACCTTGGCACCTCACAGGAAGCAGTCATGACCTGCATTTGAGAAGCTTTCAACCTGAACCGATGGACTTAACCACCACCCAGAACAGGTATGAACAGCAATATGTCCCTGTCCTTCACAATACGGTCCTTGCCCTCCAAAAAAGCTATTTCACGGCCGTTAAGAAGTATCCTTACAAAGATATCCTGATTTCCTGCTTCATCGTAGATCATGGGCTTTAACTTCTGTCCAAAGAGCCCATCCAACCGGTCCAGACATTCCTCGATGCTGCAGGGTGTTTCTATTCCCACGAAGGTCTCCGTATCACCGAAAAGCTTCCTGAAACTTGCATAGCCCCTAAGCTCTACTGTACCCATCAGGCCAGGCCAAGCTCCCTGAGCTTCTCTTCCGTCGGTATCCCGTTCTCATCCCAGCCTCTGGCCTCGTAATATTCGTCAAGCATTGCATTCAGGTCAGCTTCAGTGATGACCTCCCCTTTTGAAAGTCCGTCCTTAAGCGCTTCCTTCATGAACCTTTCCGGCAGGGTATCATCCTTGCGTGAAAATCCTTCCCTGACATTGAACATACGGGTAAGGTTATTGAGCCTTTCGCCCAAAGCCCAGACATCATCCTTTGTAAACTCAATTCCGGTTGCGCCGGTCAGCTGCATTGCCACGACCTCCTGGGCATTGTGCGGCATCGCAAGCTGAGTCGGGAACTCGCAGAGCGTAGCTACATCGTAAGTGCCGCAGAAATCCTGGTTGAATTTCGCAAGTATCCCCTTGCCTTTTATTGCAAGCCTTTCCACCGGATAAGGGAACGGCATGCCGAACACCTCCTGGAATGCATAGCCCCTGTTGTGGTCTGCTCCGTTGTATGCAGTTGCAAAGTTAAGTCCGTGGGCCTTGAGGCCTCTCGGGTCATATGCAGGCAGCTCAAGCCCCTTGACATGCATGGCATATTTCTCAGCCCCGTTTCCGACCTTTTTCGCAAATATCCTGGTACCATCCGACATCATTTCACCAAGGCCTTCCCTGTAGGCCATCATCCTGACCAGTCTTGCTATGGTATCCTCATTTCCCCAGGCAAGGTCAAGTCCGTCAGTTCCGGGCAGCAGACCCTTTTCAAACAGCTCCATTGCCATTGATATTGTGACGCCAACCGATATGGAGTCAATGCCAAGCTCATCACATAGCCTGTCCATTGCAAATATGAAATCGGGATTCTTTATTCCCAGCATGGATCCGAATGAGTATATCGTCTCGTATTCAGGTCCCTCGGTAGCGATTCCGGCATACTTTCCATTTTTGGCCATCCTGACCTGGCTGCAGCCAAGAGGACATCCGAAGCAGTTGTTCCTTCTGACCTTGTATTCCGCCAGAGCCTCAGGCCCTATCGCCGAGTAATCCTGACATCCCGTATCCGTGTAGTTCCTGCTCGGGAATACACCCACAGCCTGCGCCGCATCAACTGCAGAAGACGACCCGACGTGGGAGAATACCGGATAGGCAAATGGTGAGTCCTTCAGAGCTTTGGTGAATTCCGCTATTCCTGCCTGAAGCATCAGAGGATCGGCTACCGGAACAGTCTTTGTTCCCCTTATAGCGATCGCCTTAAGCTTCTTGCTGCCCATGACAGCCCCGACTCCCTTTCTTCCCATGGCTCTCTGCTCATTGATGATCGAGGAGATGAGGCTTATATTCTCGCCTGCCGGGCCAATGCATGCGATTCTATAATTCTGGTCGTTAAGCTCTTCCTTCAGGTATATCTGTGTGTCAAGGGCATTTATGCCCCACAGCTTTTCAGCTGAGCGGATGCTCACCTTGTCGTCCCTGATGGATATATATACCGGCTGGTCAGACGCACCTTCGATCACGATCATGTCATAGCCTGCATACTTCAGTTCAACAGGAAGGTGACCTCCGCTGAACGAATTGCAGATGGTTCCTGTAAGTGGGGACTTTGTCGCAACACCCATTCTGCTTGCGCATATTGCCTTGGTCCCCGTCAGTGGCCCGGCAAAGAAGACAAGCTTGTTCTCAGGACCTAACGGATCTGTTCCGGGAGTGAGCTCATCATACATCAGCTTATCAGCAAGAAGCGCACCGCCAACGTACTTTCGGAACAACTCGGCATCGATCTTTTCCTTCCTGACCGATTTGTCAGTAAGATTGATCCTAAGGAGAGACTGCCAGAAACCGCCTTGAATTGACATAAAAATACCTCCCGTATTTTAATCATGGGTAACTTCTCAGGTGACCCATAACTCTTTCCAAACACGGGAGGCATTGATTAAAAGGTCAATACCCATTGGCTTTGTCCCTAGACGAAGCTCGAGCTATTACCTAAATTATACGGCTAAAAAAATGGAATGACAATTATCCATAACCACTTTAACTGGTATTCCACCCTGACAAATTTACGATCTCAACCTACAGTCCCTGATTGAAGCTTACCTGAAATGGTCAGCTCACCTTATCCCTGAATCGAAGCTCACAATGACTTCGGTAAAGCTTCCCTTTACTACCTCAACCTCAACAGGCTTGAGGAACGGAAGCTGCATGCCACCTGACCCGGATTCAATCACGTACCTTCCTTCCGGAACGATGACCTTGAATTTCCCATCCTTGTCAGAGCTTACCTTCTGCTCCTTACCATTTGAAAGGCTCCTTACTATGAATGAAGCCTCTTTATAAGGAATGCTATCCGGCTCACCAGGCTTTGAGACAGGATTAACTGGTCCGATTGTCACAGTTCCCATGATACCTGTATCCTGGTCCACTGGTGCTAAGCCGCATGCAGAGGCCAGAAGGAACAATGCTGCCATGATTGCCAGCATGAAGTTTTTACTTGTACAATTGCGCCTGAATGAACTTGTCAAATGGCCAGGATTCATAATCATTGGAGTTCGGAGACT
>DIXH01000040.1 GCA_002428605.1 Clostridiaceae bacterium UBA6085 | reverse complement strand
CCGCATAATAGTCCCCAACTTGTCTTGCCTTCTTGTAGAGCCTGACCGTTCACGAGAAAAATGCCAATTAAGACGATTATGAATCCTGTCACTTTTGAGCGGGTCAATTTTTCATGGAACAGCATTGGAGAAAGTGCCATTACGATGACAGGTCCTGTGTAGTATAAGAGGGATGCTCTGCTAACTCCAATTTGCTGGTATGCCTCGTACAGAAACATCCAGCTAGCTCCCATGGCAATACCGGATAGTATAATATAAACTGACTGTTTTTTATGGTTTAAGAAAGTGAATTCTTCTCTTCGCACCAGAAATATTGTGATAAGGAGAAGGCTTCCAAGCAGAGTCCTCATAAGCACAATTCCATAGCTGATAAGTGAGATGTGACTTGCAACTATGCCGTTCGACCCAAACAATACAAGAGCCAGAATATATTTAAGAAATGCCCTGTTTGTTGACGTCTTGTCTCTCATCATAATCGATTACCTCACTTGTGATCTTCTGATTCTAAATGTATCATATAAGCATACATTACAATAACGAATCTTTATCATAATATACATGACTAAAACAGATACAAGGAAGTGAAGATTATTTTGGACATGAACATCCAGAAGTATATGGCCTTAATCAAAACAATTGAGTATGGAAGCTTCACAAAGGCAGCTGAGGCACTATCATATTCACAGTCAGGAATAAGCCGAATGATCAATGACCTGGAGAATGAATGGAAGGTATCAATACTTGAGAGAGGACGTACTGGTGTAAGACTGACATCAGATGGTCTGAAGATTCTCCCCCACATCAGGAGTATTTGTGAGGAATATGAGTTGCTCCAATCGCAGGTTGATGAGCTTAACGGACTTCAATCAGGACTGATCCGTATAGGAACCTTCTCCAGTGTTGCTACGCACTGGCTTCCGAACATCATCAGGGAATTCCAGAAGGACTTCCCCAACATCGATTATGAGCTCCTTCTTGGCGACTATACTGAAATAGAAGCATGGATACATGAAGGCAGGGTAGACTTCGGATTCCTTCGATTGCCGACTCATCCTGACCTTGAGACGATATTCCTGGAACAGGACAAGCTTCTTGCAATTCTGCCGGAAAACCACCCGCTTGCTGGCTATGAACGGTTTCCTGTATCAGCAATATGTGACTATCCCTTTATGCTTCTGGAGAAGGGTGCTAAGGCAGAGATCTCAGAAATATTCGAGCGATTCAATCTTTATCCAAAGGTTCACTTCACCACCTGGGATGATTATGCAATCATGTCCATGATAGAAAGTGGTCTCGGGATCAGCATCCTGCCTCAGCTTATACTAAAGCGTGTCCCATACCGCATCGTTTCAAAAGAGTTGGACATTCCTGCCTTCCGTAACATAGGTATTGCATACCGGGACAGGAACCGAACCTCACTTGCAGTTAAGAAGTTCCTGGAATATCTGCAATACAGGAACATTTGAATTGTGATGTAAATGCTAATCTGAAAGTGTACCACTTTGAGGCTAAACGCTGATGAATTTGTTTACCACTCTCTATTCAAATCCTGTAGAATTATCACAAGTTTTACAGGAGGTGCGAAAGGTGTGGTTATCGAAGTGGAAATCTATGAAGACATAAGAAAACTTGCCATTGAAGGTATGTCTCAGCGAGCAATCGCAAAGAAACTGGGAATATCCCGGCAGACTGTCAAGAAATACGGAGAAGGAGAGACGATTCCTGGCAATAGGAAAACATACAACCGACAACCCGGTGTCATTAGCCCTGAGGTCATCAGATTCATTCAATCCTGCTTCGATGCGGATGCCAATGAGAACCTGTCCAAGCAGAAACACACAGCAAAACGAATCTATGCCCGACTAGTCAAGGAGATGGATTTCAATGGCGGCGAATCCACCATCAGGGCCATCGTAAGTTCTCTCCGCTCAAATTACACAGTTCCTCCGCAGGCAATGATGCCTTTGTCCTACGCACCCGGTGAAGCAATGCAGATTGACTGGGGGGGTTGCAACGGTCTATCTGCAAGGAAAAAAGAAGAAACTCAACATCTTCTGTGCCCGCTTATGTTTCAGTTGCGATATCTTCGTCATTGCTTACAAGGCTGCCAACGAGGAGTCATTCCTGGAAGCCCAGCAACTTGCCTTCGACTATTTCGGCGGTGTGCCAAGAAGAGTAATCTTCGACAACGCCAAGGTTGCGGTTAAGGATGGGTTCGGCCTCAATGCTAAGCCGCAGGCCAGATACCTCTCCTTCAAGGCTCACTATGCCTTTGATCTGGATTTTTGCAATCCTGCAAAAGGCAATGAGAAAGGCTTGGTGGAGAACCTTGTAGGTTACTCCAGACGGAACTTCCTCGTTCCTATCCTCCATGTAAGTGACATGGAAAGTCTTAATGCACATCTGCTCGAAGCATGCCGGGACTACAGAAAATCACACAAAATAAAGGGTCGCAGTCAGAGTGTGCTTGAAATGTTTAAAGAAGAGACCCAGTTTCTCATCAACTTGCCTAAATACCGCTTCGACACCAGCAAGACGGTAGTAGTGAAACCTGATGACTACTCCACTGTGAGGTTCGATAAGAACAACTACTCCGTTCCAACAAAGTTCATGAACCAGGAAATCACTGTGAAAGGCTATGGCAACAAGGTTACCTTCCACGTCAGGAACATCGAAGTCGCATCCTTTGAACGATGCTATTCCTCTGGTGAGACACTCTACCAACTGGCTCACTATATCGATCTGTTGGAGAGGAAACCTCGTTCTGTGCTTAATGCGAGACCTGTGAAGGAGACCGTAGCCCAGGAACTACTTGAATGGGGAAAGCTTCTTCCTGGCGGCAACAAGGACATGGTGAAGCTTCTGCGCCTCTGTGTGGACTATGGACAGGATAAGGTCCTCAGCATCAGGCATCTGGTACCTGGAGGTATCGTGCCAACAGTGGACCTGGTACGAAGCTACCTGGCACCTTCTGAAACAGTACCTGTCCTATATCTTCAGAGCGAACTAGAAGTCAAGCCAGTGGATCTTTCTATCTATGACCGTAAGTATGGCATGGTGGTGGAGCAATGAGCAGGATTGAAGCTAACTCAGGATTAATAGAGCTTTATGCCAAACAGTTGCGGCTTCCATCCTTCACCCGTTACCAAGATGTCGTGAGACAGCTTGGTAATGACCAGAGCTATGATGATTTCCTCCTCGCCATGATGAAGCAGGAAGCCCAGTCAAGGCAGGTGAGCAGCCAGAGGCGAAAAACGAAAGCTGCAAAGTTTCCCTATATCAAAACTATGGATGAACTTGACATGGCTCGGTTTGAAAACCTCAATGCTTCTTTCCTGCATCAGCTTGCCACATGTGACTTCGTCAGCAAGCGCCAGAATATTGTCATGATAGGAAATTCCGGAACTGGGAATTATGCAAAGTTTTTTGATATGCAAAGTTGATGCTCTAAGTCATTTCAAACTAATGTTTTTTCTATTATTACTTCTCATAATCCTGTAGATTGATAATGAGTATTACTCAATAAAACTACAGGGGGATGTTAGTTATGAATTCACTTTTAACCCTTGAAGAATTAATCAACACTGTTCTTCAAAAGATGGATGAGATGAGTTATAGTAAGCAAACCATCTTGAATTACAAATGCTTTTACAGACGGTTTCTTGAGTATGCGAACAATCACGAATCAGTATATTTCTCTGAAGACCTAGGAAGTCAGTACCTGCGAGAAAAGTATGGATGCACACATGACACAATACATGAAAATTCTCCAGCAAAAAGGCTCAGTGTGCAAGTACGTTATATTCGTGTATTGGGTGATTATCAAATCCATGGTATCATTCTGCGTAGAAAGTTAGGTCCAACAGCGACATCAGAATGTCCAACATTGTTTAAAATAGCCTTTGAAGGCTACCTGGAGGAATGTCAGAAAAGAAATCTTTCTGAACAAGGTACTTATAGCAAAGGTAACAGAATACGTCATTTTGTGTTTTTCACGCATGAAAACGGTGTAGATAGCTTTGAAGGGATCACTCCTACATTGTTATCTGATTATGTTAAGACATT
The DNA here is from genome assembly GCA_002428605.1 of Clostridiaceae bacterium UBA6085. Classification (GTDB taxonomy): domain Bacteria; phylum Bacillota; class Clostridia; order Clostridiales; family Clostridiaceae; genus Youngiibacter. Next base: position 25,035 of record DIXH01000040.1, on the reverse strand, counting down.
CATAAACTATTCCAGCAAAGGAGTAGCAGCTGAGTTAGTTGCTGTACGTTGTTTTTTGAAATACCTCTTTCTTAATGGATACACACAGGAGAATCTTACCGAATCGCTTCCGAAAATAAAAAACTATTATGCACCAGCTATGCCTAAAACATGGAAACCTGAAGACTTAAAAAAAGTGCTCTCGAGTGTTGACAGAGGTAACCCCACTGGAAAACGTGACTATGCTATTCTTTTGATGATTGCCAGATATGGCATAAGATGCTCTGACATTAAAAATCTTAAACTTGAAAATCTTCATTGGGAGAACAGCACAATTCAGTTCCGCCAGCACAAGACAGGGAATTACCTCATTTTTCCTATACTTGGTGATGTTGGTTGGGCATTGATTGACTACTTGAAAAATGGACGCCCAATCAGCAGTTCGGAATTCGTTTTTGTAAGGCATAATGCTCCATTCATGGCATTTGCCCCTCATGCTGCAATGAACAGGATACTTGTCAAATATATCAGGAAATCTGGAATTCCAATCACCCGTGATACACCATCCGGAATGCATTCACTAAGACATACACTTGCAAGTACGCTTCTTGCTGAAAACATTCCACTTCCTGTCATATCAGAAATACTTGGTCATACTAGCGTGAAATCAACAGATGTATATCTTCATATTGATCATGCTCGCTTAAGAGAATGTGCATTGAATCCTGAGGAGGTGTTTAACAAATGACATCCTCAGAAAATCTCCGTGACATAGTAGCCGAGTATATTGAAGAGAAGCGAGCACTCGGATATAAATATGACAAAATCGAACAAGTTCTTTATCGCCTATTAAAACTAGCGGAGCAAGAAGGATATTCACAACCACAACTAACCCCAAAACTGGTTAATTTATGGTGTAGAAAAACTGCATATGAGACAGAATCGAATCATCAGAATCGAATTGGTGTTGTCCGTGGATTAGCACAATACATGAATCGATTGGGCTATCCAGTATATTTCGATACGAGTAAAGGAGCAATCTCACTTGGCAGTAACTTTAAACCATATATCTTCAGTAATACCGAACTGGCAAAAATCTTTCTTGCAGCTGAAGAAATTCCAAATTCAAAATCTTATCAATTTAGGAGTAGTCAGATCAATCTAATTCTGAAAACACTATACAGTACAGGCATGAGAAGCGGTGAGTTAATAAACCTGAAGAAAGATGATGTTGATCTTACTATTGGAATCTTGCATATATATGGTGCAAAGTTCAATAAGGAGAGATTCATTCCGCTTGATGAAACTCTGCTGCAGCATTTCAGAGACTATGACCGGTATATGTGCGGTTATGCAGTGTGGAAAGATGCTGAATTTTTCTTTGTTAACAGTATTGGTCAAAAACATAAGGATATTTATCATCCATATCGCGATGTATTAAACTTGGCAGGCATATCTCATGGTGGACAAGGAAAAGGTCCAAGAATCCATGACTTTAGACATACGTTTGCTGTTCACTGTCTACGCAACTGGGTCCGTGCGGGCAAAGACCTGACGGTCGCACTCCCATATCTATCAGCATACATGGGACACACTGGGATAAGGAGCAGTCAGCATTATCTGAGACTGACAGCAGAGTTATATCCCGATATCGTCACCACGATGGAACATGAGTATGGTTGGTTGATTCCGGAGGTGACCTCATATGATAATGACTGAATTCTCTAGATATCTGACAAAATTCTTAGGTGCATACCTGCCTGGTCAAAGGAATGTAAGTCTGAACACTATCAAATCTTATAGTGATACATTCCGGCTTTTTCTTCAATATTGTCAGAGTGAAGCTGGTATCGTTCCTGAAAAGTTAACAATGCAGTTGTTTAACTCTAGTCTGATTGAAGGATATCTTGGTTGGCTTGAAAGAGAGAGGAAATGTAGTATCTCAACACGTAATCAACGGCTGGCTTGTATCCATGCCTTTGTACGTTTTGTACAGACAGAGGTACCAGCCAACCTCTTTGAAATGCAGAAAATACTCGGAATACCTTCAAAAAAAACCTCACCTGCAAGCATGAGTTTTCTAACACCAGAGGCGATGTCCGCTTTGCTTAAATCGCCAGATACCACTAAGAAAAGGGGACGCCGTGATTTAATGATTCTGACACTTCTTTATGATAGTGGTGCAAGGGTCCAGGAACTTATTAATCTCTCAGTTGACGATATCAGAACAGATAAACCTGCAACTATCACGCTTTACGGAAAAGGAAGCAAGATTCGTACTGTACCGTTGATGAGCCAGACAACTGACTTGCTAGTCCAGTATCTCAAGGAACAGAACCTTTTTGGAAAACCCGAGAGAAAAAGTTCCTCTCTTTTTACCAACAGTCGGAAAGAAAGACTTTCTCGAGCCGGAATAGCCTATATTTTGAATAAATATGTTACCTTAGCAGAAGCTAATACAAATGTAGTGTTTCCTGATAAGATTAGTCCACATGTTCTCAGACATACTAAGGCGATGCATATGCTTCAATCAAACATAAACCTTATCTACATCAGAGACTTTTTGGGGCATGTCAATGTTACTACCACTGAAATCTATGCAAAAGCTGACGTTGAAGTCAAACGTAAAGCCCTAGAAGCTGCCTATATAAAAGCAGAAATACCTGAACAACCTGAATGGATCGATGATAAATGCCTGATGGAATGGTTAAAAAACCTCTGCAGAAACTAAGCATTATGTAAAGTTCTGGGTTGAAGTTATAATGGTTTCAATGATTCCAGCCCAGAACTTTACATAATAAAAAGCTTCGTATAATTTCCCTGGTTCTTTCTGAAAATTGGGTAATATAGTTAAAAGCAGGTATTAAAAACCTGCTTTTTCTTCGATTTAACGCTTCTAAAGTTTGGGTATTTGTGGTATAATTATGGTATCTAATTAAGGGTGTGATGATGTAATGAAATATCACGAAACGCAGGACTATTCATTCCTTATTGACCAGAACCATTTTATCTATGACCATAAAGAGGATCCTGAAACCTTGCATATCTACATCAAATCGAAACCACATAGCTGCAAATGCCCTGAATGCGGCGTTGAAAGCAGCGCTCTCCATGCTACATATCAGCGCACTATGCAGGATACCCCCATTCGCTGCAAGCAGACTTTCTTGCACTCGAACGTATACAAGTATAAGTGCGAGAACTCAAACTGCACCAGGAAAGTGTTTATGGAAGATCTTCCTTTTGCAAAGGCCTCACAGGTACGCACAGATGCTTTGAATTCTTTTATTCTTGGCGTATCCATGTTCCTAAGCAACGAAGGCGCCAGTAAGGTTTTGTCTCTTCTGGGCGTCAAAATAAGCAATGATTCAATACAAAAACTATATGACCATATTGAGTTTGTCGACGATCCGGACGTTGAGGCTGTGGGTATCGACGATGTAGCCATCAGAAAAGGACAAACATATGCTACTGCAATCTATGATTTGAAGGATCACCATCTTATAGCACTCCTTGATGGCAGGGATGCAGAAACCTTGAAGGAATGGCTTAAAGGTCACAAGAAGATTCGGCTTGTAGCCAGAGACCGAGCCAGTGCTTATGCGGCGGCAATAAATGAGATTCTGCCAGAATGCACTCAGGTGGCGGACCGCTTCCATCTTCTTCAAAATCTTCTTGGGTATTTGAAGGATATTTTCAAGGAAGAGATGCCACCTTATGTCTATATTCGAGATGGCAAAATACTGGATGGTGAGCCTGAGAAAGTATTGCAGGAGAAGAAACCCCACGACGAAGCGTATATATCCTCATTGCATTACGACAATACGCCACCGATGAATCCAGATGGTTCTGAACGCAAATATGATAATAAGATGCATGATCTTACCTCAGGAGAATATGCAGATCATGCTGAAGGGCGAAAAAAAAACAGAAACTGATCCGAAACATACAAGATTATTGGAAAAACCTCGAAAAGAAAAGGATAAAGACCATCGCCAAAATGTTCGGGATTTCAGAGCTTACAGCGAAAAAATATATAGGAATGTCGGAATTAGAGATTAACAGTCTGGATTCACCTAAGAACTATAAAAAACGTCAATCACCAATGAATGACTGGTTGAATGTCATTTTCAAAATGATGGATGATGGAATCAGCAATGACACGATATACTTCTATATCCTTAGACGCCCTGATTTTCATGAAGGCAATCAAATATTGGCAAGGTATATTTACCTCATAGGAAAAAACAACTTCCCTAATCGAATCCCATTATATGCTAAGCATCTTATGGAAAGAGTAGTTCCATCCGACGTAACCGTTATAAAGAGGGCAGATATCCTGAAATACTTATTGACTTGTAATCCTAAAGTCAAGAAAGATGAAAAGGTAGGAATGCATATAGATAGGATCAAAGAGAAGTACCCGGTAGCAGCTCGTCTGGAGTCGATTTTCAAAGAGTTCCATAGCATTATAATGGGTAATGAACCAGAAAAATTGGACGAGTTTCTAAAGAAATTCGAAGACAGTGAAATTAAGAGCTTTTGTAATGGAATAAAGAAGGATATCGCCCCTGTCAAGAACGCGATATCCTTCTCCGTTAGCTCTGGATTTGTTGAAGGAAACAACAACAAATTCAAAGTGCTTAAACGTATTGTATATGGACGAAGCGGGTTAGTCAACCTCGCAAAAAAATGCAAATTTGCATTTCTACCGCTAGATGAAAATTTCAGCCTATCTGCTTTAGTATAAAACAAAAACAGCTGGCAGCGCTGATAAAACTGCCAGCTGTTTCTATATCACTTTATACCCAATGTTTAGAAAGAACCATTTCCCTTATCAGAAACTTTCCATAAAGGGAAGACTCATCTTTCAATAGCACTTGGCCTTAAGGCTTGCATGACAGGAATGGATGTGAGGTTCTTTACTGCGGCGAACCTATCCAACCAGCTCGTGGAGGCCCAGGAATACAAGAAGTTGATGAAGCTTGAGAAACAGCTGATGAGGGCAGATCTTTTGATTATCGATGAGATGTCATACCTCACTTTCAACAGACACCAGTCCGAGTTACTTTTCAAAGTAGTATCGGATCGGGCAGAGAAACAGAGTGTCATCGTTTCGACTAACCTGAAATTTTCTGAATGGACAACAATCTTCGAAAATTCCAACATGGTATCAGCTCTGATTGACAGGCTGACTTTCCGCTCCCATGTGCTCAACATGAATTGGCGGTCCTTCCGAAGTGACCATGTCCACAATGAGTAAGCCCTATATTGGGAGAGACACTTCGGTCTCTCCCCCTCTTAAACCAGTTACTGGTAAACTAATTCAATATCAACTGGTAAACTAATTCGTCATCGTTACTGGTAAACAAATTCATCATCGCGTGGTAAAGAAATTCATTGACGTTTACATTGTGATTTAAAAGGAAGTATACTGAGAAGTCCATGACTTTGGAAAGCCTGATATATATTGAAAATCAGATATATGGAATTAATTCTGTTCTAAAAAGTCTTAAGAATTAATCTGTGAATTTTCTATAGTAAATATGTGAAACTTTTATATTAATATTGAAGTATTTTCAGTTTATGTATATAATTTTAATATAAACATAAACTTGAACGAGGTGTGATATGAAAGCGACTGATAAGACAAAGATACTGCTCACTATTCCAGAGGATCTTAAAGAAGAACTGGTTAAGGAAGCTGATGCCGTAAACCGCAGCCTGAACAACTATATACTGACAGTACTTCTCAAGAGAGAGAAATAAGAGCCTCAGGGCTCTTTTTTCATGTAGTCTGAAGGTTTTTCAGTTGATTCAAAAAAGCCTCCCAATCACTTCTTAAGGTGATTGAGAGGCTTCTCTGTTGCCACAGGCATCTCTGCCTGTGTGGTACCCCATATGCGACTCGAACGCATGACCGCTGGTTTCGAAGACCATCACTCTATCCAACTGAGCTAATGGGGCATGTTATGAAAAAAGACCTGCAAAGCAGGTCTTTCCCTAATGGAGCGGGTGAAGGGAATCGAACCCTCACGACCAGCTTGGAAGGCTGGAATTCTACCATTGAACTACACCCGCATGGAGCGGAAGACGAGATTCGAACTCGCGACATTCACCTTGGCAAGGTGACGCTCTACCTCTGAGCCACTCCCGCTGAAAGAGGTATTGTGGTGCAGATGAAGGGACTTGAACCCCCATGCCTCTCGGCGCTAGATCCTAAGTCTAGTGCGTCTGCCAATTTCGCCACATCTGCATATTTGGTTGGGATAGCTGGATTCGAACCAACGATGCCAGAGTCAGAGTCTGGAGCCTTACCACTTGGCCATATCCCAAAGTTAAAATGGGGTGAACGATGGGACTCGAACCCACGACAACCAGTGCCACAAACTGGCGCTCTGCCAACTGAACTACGTTCACCATATGGTGCGTCTTAAGAGATTCGAACTCCCGGCCCACGCCTTAGAAGGGCGTTGCTCTATCCAACTGAGCTAAAGACGCATATTATTGGAGCGGAAGACGAGATTCGAACTCGCGACATTCACCTTGGCAAGGTGACGCTCTACCTCTGAGCCACTCCCGCATAATGAGGCTAGGGTTAAAATGGTCGGGGTGACAGGGATCGAACCTGCGACCTCATGCTCCCAAAGCACGCGCGCTCCCAGCTGCGCTACACCCCGAAGTGTAATAAAGGGACTAATGGAGCGGGTGAAGGGAATCGAACCCTCACGACCAGCTTGGAAGGCTGGAATTCTACCATTGAACTACACCCGCATATTGTATTGGTGGCTCGCCGGGGAATCGAACCCCGGACACCGTGATTAAAAGTCACGTGCTCTACCGACTGAGCTAGCGAACCAAATTAAATTGGTTGGGATAGCTGGATTCGAACCAACGAATACCAGAGTCAAAGTCTGGTGCCTTACCGCTTGGCTATATCCCAGTATCAAGGCATTACAGGACTTATCCCGGCCTTCATCTGAACAGCTTCGCTTTAATGCTCATCCTCAGCTCATCTGGCCCACGTGCTAGGCGTACTTGGTCGGGGTGACAGGGATCGAACCTGCGACCTCGTGCTCCCGAAGCACGCACGCTCCCATCTGCGCTACACCCCGATAAACGTCGTCACCTTTCAGCGACAAAATTTATTCTATACTAAAATCCATGAAGCGTCAATACTAAAATGAGAAGAATTTGCTTTCAGAATTTTTCTTATCTATCGGCCAGCGTCAATGCCTGCAAACCTGAATCCGGTCTTGTTTCCCTTGATCTCGATGAAACCGATGGTAGGCTTCTGGCCCCCTCTGGGCTCCGCAGCGCTGCCCGGATTGAAGGTCAGTACTCCGTCCGCCGAATCCTCAGAAGCCACGTGAGTATGCCCGTAGAGGGCTATGTGGCACCCGTTATCCTTAGCAGCCTTCGCAAGCTCATGGAGGCCCCTTTTGACCCCATAGGCATGTCCATGTGTAGCGAAGATCCTCAGGTGTCCTGCCTCGATGACCTTGAAGTCTTTCTCAGAGCTGTAGTCACAGTTACCGGGCACGGTTATTACCTCCATGCCCAGCATTGCCTCCATGAGGTCGGCATCATCCATGTTATCGCCAAGGTGGATCACCTTGTCAGGGTTTGCCTTCCCGATTATAGCTATGGCCTGCTTGATCCTCGTGGTCCTCCTGTGGGTATCGGAAACTACCGCGATAAGCATATGCTATTCCCCTTCCTCAAGGGACAGCTCTTTTACAAGCAGCGCAAGCGCCTTGCCCCTGTGGGATATTGCATTCTTCTCCAGAGGAGTGCTCTCACCGAAGGTCTTGTTAAGCTCAAGGGAATAGAACATGGGGTCATAACCGAAGCCGCCTTCTCCCTTAAGCTCGAATGTGATTATCCCGGGAGTCTCCCCCTGGACTATGATTTCCTTCTCTTCACCTATAAGCGCCATGGCGCAGATGAACCTTGCGGTCCTCTCATCCCATGCGACTCCTGAGAGCTCAGTAAGGAGCTTCTCGTTATTCTTCGAGTCAGTAGCCCCTTCACCTGAATAGCGCGCCGAATAGACGCCTGGAGCGCCATTGAGGATGTCTACGGAAAGTCCCGAGTCATCGGAAAGGACATAGGTATTCTTCCTTTCAGGAAGGCTCAGGCTCTCAAAAAGCTCGGTAGCCTTCTTTAGGGCATTCCCCCTGAAGGAATCCTGGTCCTCGTCGACTTCCATGACGATTCCGGCATCCTTCATTGACAGCACCTCAAAACCCAAAGGCGCCATCATGTCCTTTATCTCTTCAACCTTATGCTTGTTGTTGCTTGCTATTATTATCCTCATATCCTACCTCAAAACCCTGTCCATTGCGCTTCCCAGGGTTTCCTTCATTTTCTCTATGAGCGCCTGGTTCCCGATTGTCGCCAGCTCAAGCATGTCCATGAGCTCAATGTTGTTGAAGGGCCTTTCCTCTCCAGTCCCCTGTAGCTCTATGAAGTCACCCTTGCTGTTCATCACAACGTTCATGTCCACCTCAGCCTTTGAATCCTCCACATAACAGAGGTCAAGCATAGGCTCGCCATGTACAACTCCGACACTGATCGCGGTGACCGCGGAGCTTATGGGATATCTCTTGAAAGGCGTAACCTTGTCGATGGCATTTACCGCGTCCACAAGGGCCACGAAAGCACCCGTTATGCTGGCAGTCCTCGTGCCTCCATCAGCCTGTATGACGTCGCAGTCGACCCATATGGTCCTCTCACCGAGGGCTGTGAGGTCAACCACCGATCTCAGGGCACGACCGATAAGCCTCTGTATCTCCGTGGACCTTCCGTCAAGCCGGAGCTTTGCTATGTCCCTCTGCTTCCTTGTCTGGGTCGATCCCGGCAGCATGCTGTATTCAGCGGTTATCCATCCGCTTCCTGATCCCTTAAGGAATACAGGGACCTTATCCTCAATCATGGCTGTACAGATTACCTTGGTGTCACCCATCTCCATGAGCACGGAGCCCTGTGAGTACTTGGTGAAATTCCTGGTGACCTTCACATTCCTTATCTCATCGTTTAGTCTGCCGTCAATCCTCATATCTTTTCCTCTTTCGCGCCTATACGGCAATTATTCGTAAAGCCTGTATATCTCATCCCTCGCAGGAGGGATGACTTCAATCTCTTCCTCTGCTAAAAGTATTCCTCTTCCTTCTGTGACCCTGCCGATTACAGTGGCAGGAATTCCAGCCCCACTTAGTCTGCTTAAGGCCTCATCCGCGTCCCTGACAGCTATGAGCATGGAGCCTGAGGATATGAGCCTCAGAGGGTCCAGTCCGAAGCTTTCGCAGAGCTTCCTTGTCACTCGCCTTACAGGCATAAGGTCCTCACGGACCATAAAGCCCGTACCGGAAGCCTGGGCCATCTCCCAGAGTGCACCAAGCACGCCGCCTTCGGTTATGTCATGCATGGATGATGCGAGACCCTTCAGGAGCATGCCCTCCTTGAGCACCGAGAGCTCCAGGGCATAGTTTTCAGCTTCCTTAAGTTCCTCTTCGGTAAGAACCTCCCTGGACCTGTCAGGGAAATCCTTGGCAATTATCGAGGTGCCCTCAAGGCACAGCGATTTGGTGACGATTATGCTGTCACCCACCCTTGCTCCAGAGGTCGTGATGAGCTCATCCTCGCTGACCACTCCCACAGCCGTGAGAGATACGACCATCCTGTTAACCGCATCGGTCACCTCAGTATGGCCGCCCATGACCTGCACGTTCATGAGCCGTGCCTCCCTTGAAATGTCCTTCATCACAGTCTCTATGTCACTGAAGGCAGATCCCTTCGGTGCAAGTATTGTGACAAGCACTCCAAGGGGCTCAGCCCCCGTTGTCGCAATGTCGTTGATATTGATGTGAAGTGCTATGTTCCCAAGACCATTCGTCGCCGCAGTCACAGGGTCCGTCGACATGACTATGAGACCATCGTTCATCTTAAGTACCGCACAGTCTTCACCTATGCTTCCGCTCTTGAGCACTTCTGCCCTTTCAGCGCCGCTGTTCTTCTTTATAAGCCTCTGGAGTATGTCCCAGTTGAGTTTGCCAGTTTCCATAATTTACCTCGCTACTATTTGACTCATTACATTCTACCACAATGGCTGTAAAATGGAACAGCCTCCGTCCACGTAAAGTGTCCGGAGGCATTGCCATTCTTCCTATTTCAGCCTTTCAAGCTCCTCAGCGACAAGCTTGTTTATTACAGTCGGGTTTGCCTGGCCCTTTGTGGCCTTCATGACCTGCCCCACTGCAAAGCCAAGTATCTTCGTCTTGCCTGCCCTGTAGTCCTCGACTACCTTGGGATTAGCCGCAAGCACCTTCTTGACTTCCTCAAGAAGTGCGCCTTCGTCGCTTACCTGGACCATGTTCCTTTCCTTCACGATAGCAGCAGGGTCCTTCCCCTCCTCGAACATGAACTCAAGCACCTTCTTGCCCATGGCAGAGGATATTGTGCCGTCCTTTATGATTGAGACAAGGCCTGAGAGCTCCTTAGGACCGAACTTCAGGTCAGCTATCCAGGTACCGTTCTCGTTCATGAGCCTCGAAAGGTCTCCCATTATCCAGTTGGATACGGCCTTGCCGTCCTTCGCTTCCTTTGCCGCTTCGTCGAAGAAGTCAGCCATATCAGCTGTAAGTGTAAGGACCATGGCGTCATACTTCGGTATGCCGTATTCCCTTACGAACCTCTCAGCCTTCTCATGTGGAAGCTCAGGTATCGTCTTCCTTATCCTCTCGATCCACTCGTCGCTTATGTCAAGGGTAACCAGGTCGCCTTCAGGGAAATACCTGTAGTCATTGGCCATCTCCTTGGACCTCATGACCCTGGTCTCCTCGATGGAATCATCCCATCTCCTGGTCTCGACAGTAAGCCTCTCCCCGTTCTCCAGAGCCTCGCACTGCCTTCTGTACTCATATCCGAGAGCCTTCTCGAGGGCCTTGAAGGAATTCATGTTCTTGACCTCGGACTTGACGCCAAGGGTCGTAACACCAACCTCCCTTATGGAAATGTTGCCGTCACACCTCAGGCTTCCCTCCTCCATCTTGACATCAGAGACGCCAAGTGCGAAGAGTATTGCCCTGAGCTTAGTCAGGTATGCCGTAGCCTCTTCCGGAGTCCTTATGTCAGGCTTTGTGACTATCTCTATGAGAGGCACCCCTGACCTGTTGAAATCTACAAGCGAGCCTTTGGAGGTATGGATGAGCTTTCCGGCGTCCTCCTCCATGTGTATCCTTTCGATTCCGATCCTCTTTATGCTTCCGTCTGAAGTTTCGATCTCCACATAGCCGTCATGGCATATGGGGAAGTCATTCTGTGTTATCTGGTAGTTCTTCGGGGCGTCAGGATAGAAGTAGTTCTTCCTGTCGAACCTGTTTAATGTGTTGATCTTGCAATTGAGCGCAAGTCCGGTCTTCAGTGCGAAGTCAACGACCTGCCTGTTTATCATGGGAAGAGCTCCCGGAAGTCCGAGACATACCGGGCAGACATGTGAATTTGGCTTTCCGCCGAATTCAGTGGTGCATCCGCAGAATGCTTTTGTCTTTGTCTGGAGCTCAACATGGACCTCGAGTCCTATAACCGCTTCGTATCTCATGGTGCCCTCCTATAATGAAGGCCTTAGGTCAAGGCCCCGTTCACTCTCGTATGCATAGGCGATGTCAAGGATGGTCTGCTCGCTGAAGTGGGCCCCCATTATCTGGAGTCCCAGCGGCATCCCTTCGCTCAGTCCGCACGGTATGGAAACTGCAGGTATGCCCGCTATGTTTATTGGGACCGTGTAGATGTCGTTAAGGTACATGGCCATGACATCCTCGGTCTTGTCACCTATCCTGAATGCAGGGGTAGGTGTCGTCGGGGAGATCATCGCGTCGAAATTCGAGAATATGCTGTTGTATTCGTCCTGTATCAGCTTCCTTACCTTAAGCGCCTTCTTGTAGTAGGCGTCATAGTAACCGGCAGAAAGAACGTATGTGCCGAGCATGATCCTCCTCTTCACCTCAGGTCCGAAGCCCTGGCTCCTTGACTCCTTGTAGAGGTCAATGAGGTCAGATGCCTCCTTAGCCCTGAACCCGTACCTTATGCCGTCAAACCTTGCAAGGTTTGATGAAGCCTCAGCCGAGGATATTATGTAGTATGCGGCAAGGGAGAAGTCAGCCATCTTGAGGCTTACCCTCTCGACTTTCGCGCCAAGCGCTTCAAACACCTTAACCGATTCCTCGATGCTCTTCCTTGCGTCATCATTGAGGCCTTCGCCAAGGAATTCGTCCGGAAGGGCTATCCTCTTTCCCCTTATGTCCCTGGATAGGTTCGCATACAGGTCGCCAAGGTCCCTGGAATGGGTGGTGAAGTCCCTGTCATCCTTGCCTGTTATTGCAGAGGTAATGAGGGCAAGGTCCTTTACATCACGTCCCAGAGTCCCTACCTGGTCAAGTGTGGAACCGAATGCAGTGACACCGTACCTTGAAATGGAGCCGTAGGTAGGCTTCAGTCCCGCTATGCCGCAGTATGCCGCAGGCTGCCTTACAGATCCGCCCGTATCAGTACCAAGCGATACGGGAACCTCCATTGCGGCAACAGCTGCAGCCGATCCGCCTGAGGACCCGCCAGGCACCCTGTCAAGTCCGAAGGGGTTCCTTGTCAGCTTGTATGCGCTGTGCTCGGTGGATGATCCCATGGCGAACTCGTCCATGTTGAGCTTTCCGACGATCACTCCGCCCTGCCTCTTTATCTTCTCCGTGACTGTGGCATCGTATGGAGCGATGTAGCCCTCGAGTATCTTCGAGGCGCAGGTGTTCTGCATTCCCTTTACGGATATGTTGTCCTTTATGCCTACCGGAATTCCTGCAAGAAGGCCATCCTTCTCACCGTCATCGTACCTTTTGGCTCCCGAGAGAGCCGATTCCCTGTCAACGGCAAGGAATGCTCCTACGTTTTTCTCCACGGCCTCTATCCTTCCAAGGAAGGATAGAACCACATCCTTTGAGCTTACTTCGCCCTTGCCAAGCATGCCCTTGAGTTCATGTGCCTTGTATTCAAACAGTTCCATCTTACACCTCTATGACGCTGGGAACCCTGAGATACTCTTCGACCCTGTCGGGAGCATTCATCAGGAATTCATCCTGGTCCATTGACTTTGCGACCACGTCTTCCCTGTACACATTCTCTATATAGATAGGATTGACCAGGATTTCAGCACCTTCAGTGTCAAGCTCGGAAAGCTTGTCCACGTATCCCAGTATGTTGTTGAGGTCCGTAATGAACCCGGATTTTTCATCTTCGGTGAACTTAAGCCTCGCAAGCTCGGCTATGTAGTCCACGTCCTTCCTAGAAACAGACATATTCTACCTCCATTGAAGGCGCGGCTTAAGTTGCCGTTTCCGCCTTAATTCATATATTTTACCACAACCCTCGCTTCAGGACACTCCCGAATAGAAGAAAAATAGGCTTACGACCGCCATGGCAAGGGAAATCATCCCATAGACCCTGCTTTTCGGCCATTTCCTTGAATCAATCATGAACCTTATCCCCCAAAGCAGCTGGCTTATGAACATGGAAAGCTGCAGGGCGTCATAGTTATTGAAATACTGCAGGTATAGGAAATGGTACGTGGTAAGCGTAGTTAGTATGAGAACCCCTGTGGTCACAGCCACGAACACCCAGCAGAGTATCGTCAGAAGATGGTCAAGGAACTCGAGGATATTCACCGACCCCCTATCCATCAAGACCACCGGCCATCTTTAGAAATTCTTCCTCTGTAATGGTCCTCACATTCAGGTCCATTGCCTTAGTGAGCTTTGATCCTGCCTCCTCACCGTAAAGGACAAAATCGGTCTTCTTCGAGACCGAGGATGACACCTTGGCTCCAAGCGAGATAAGCTTCTCCTCGATCTCTTTCCTGCCGAAGTTCTTGAGGGTACCGGTCACAACCACGGTCTTACCCGTGAACGGACTCTCTATCCTAACCTTCTCAGTCGACTTCGGATCGACACCGCTCTCCCTTATCCTTTCAAGTTCGTCGAGCACCGCCTGGCTCCTGAAGAACTCATGGATGCTGTCGGCTACTATTCCTCCGACATCAGGGACCTCCAGTAGCTCCGTGAGGCTTGCATCCCTTATCTTCTCGAGCGACCCGAACCTCTCTGAGAGGTCCCTTGCCGTCTTTACTCCAACGTTCGGTATGCCCAGGGCGTACAGGAATGCGTGAAGCTCCCTGCCCTTGGAATCCTCAATTGCCTTCAGGATGTTTTCAGCCTTCCTGTCCCCGAACTTCTCCAGAGTGAGAAGCTGTTCCTTCTTCAGCCTGTATATGTCAGAGATGCTCTTGACGCCCAAGGCCTCGAAAAGCTGCTCCGCAGTCTTCTCGCTCAAGCCTTCGATGTTCATGGCATCCCTTGACGTATAGTGTACAAGGCTCTTGACCATCTGCGGCTTGCAGGAAAGCGTATTGTCGCAGAAGTAGTGGGCTCCCGTCAGAACCAGAGGCGTGCCGCAGGATGGGCAGAATTCAGGCGGGACGATCTCCCTGGTACCCTCATCGCCTTCAGATACGGACCTCAGGATCTCTGGAATGACATCGTTAGACCTTCTGACAAGCACATCGCACCCTATCCTGACGTGCTTGCGCCTCACATCGTCCATGTTGTTCAGTGTAGCCCTCTTCACAGTGACACCTGCCAGCTCCACCGGCTCAAGTATTGCGGTAGGTGCAACCCTGCCTGACCTTCCTACGTTCCATTCAACGTCAAGAAGCCTTGTCACAGCCTCCTCAGCCTCGAACTTGTAGGCTATGGCCCATTTGGGGAACTTCACAGTATAGCCCATGAGCTCCCTTGTCCTTGTGTCGTCAATAGCTATAACAGCCCCGTCAATGTCGAAGTCGAGGTCAGCACGACCTGACTCGATTTCGCGGATCGCCGATTCGATCTCAGAGAAGGTCGAAGCCTTCCTGATGTACTCATCCATAAGGAAGCCGCACTCCCTTATATGTTCAAGCATTTCAGTGTATGTCGAAAACATCTTTCCTTCAATGTATCCTATGTCGTAGAAATAAGCTGTAAGGTTCCTCTTCCTGGTCTCATTCAGGTTAAGGTTCCTAAGCGCACCTGCAGCGCCATTTCTCGTATTCTTAAGAGGTACATCAGACTCCTCGTTGTACCTCCTGAAGGCGGTCTTCGTCATCATAGCCTCGCCATGGATCTCCAGGATGTTCCTGTCAGGTATCCTCAGTGGCACTGACTTTATGGTCTTAGCCTGGGCAGTGACCTCCTCTCCTATGGCTCCGGTGCCTCTGGTTGCTGCGGTCACGAGCAGCCCGTCCTCATAGGTCAGGTTAAGTGTAAGACCGTCGAATTTCCTTGTGATGACGTATGCAAGCTCCGGAAGGCTTTCCCCGCCCTCTGCATTTGAGGACTCAACGAACTTCACGTTCCTCAGATGCCATGCGTGAAGCTCTTCAAGGCTCTGTGCCTTGTCGAGGCTCCAAAGCCTTCCCTTGTGCGCATGCTTCCTGAATTCAGGCAGCACGGAGTCACCCACCCTCTGGGTAGGCGAATCCTTAAGAATGATTCCTGTCTCAAGCTCGATAGCCTTAAGCAGGTCATACTTACTGTCATATTCAGCGTCGGTGACGCTGGGGCTGTCCAAAACATAATATTCCCTTGAAAGCCTGTTCAGCTCCGAAACAAGCTCTTCCATCCGCTTTATCCTGTCCATTTAAACTCCTATACCAGCTCCAGGGGAGCAAGGCTAAGCATCAGATTTTTAATTCCCTGTGAATCGAAGGCTATTGTTACCTTCACGTCACCGCTCTCAGAAACTGCACTAACTACCGTACCGTTACCGAATTTCGGGTGCCTTACCTTTGTACCGGGCTTTACGTCATCCTTCGACAGAGTCATCTTTCCAGGCCTGTCGAGAGTCTTGATCGCACTTTCCTGGGCTTCCCTTGTAGCATACTCAGAAAGCCTGGACCTTCTTTCAAAGAAGCCTCCTGTGCCCTGCGAGTGAGACCTCACATAAGCCTCCTTGTTCCCACCGACACTTTCCTTGAGCTCCTTCGGTATGTCAACAAGGAACTCTGAAGGCGGATACATTACAGTCCTTCCGTACACCACCCTTACCTCAGCATGTGTCATGTAGAGAAGCTCCATGGCCCTTGTGATTCCCACATAGGCAAGCCTCCTGGACTCCTCCATCTCTTTCTGGTCCTCAAGGGAGCTCGCTCCCGGAAACAGTCCGTTCTCCATGCCCACCATGAACACCACCGGGAACTCAAGTCCCTTTGCACTGTGGAGAGTCATCAGAAGGACAGCGTCCTCCTTGGCATCCATTGAATCTATGTCCGAAACAAGCGCTACGCTTTCAAGAAAATCTGAAAGCTGCCCGTCCGGATTCATCATCTCGAAGTCAAGGGCCGCATTCACGAACTCCTCCAGGTTCTCTATCCTGGACAGGTCCTCAGGGTCCTTGGAGTCCACCAGCTCCTTCATGTAGCCTGTAGTCTCCAGCACATGCTTCACGAATGCCGATACAGTCATGTCAAGCTGGCTCTCCATGAAGGAAAGGTGCATGTTCCTGAAATCAATGACCGACTTCAGCGTCTTTCCCTTGATTATGTTAAGCTCCTCAAGGTCCTGCATCAGGTCGAAGATCGTCTCCTCGTTGTCCCTTGCAGCCTGGGCCAGCTTCTCTAAGGTGGTGTCCCCTATGGCCCTCTTGGGTACGTTTATGATCCTTCTCAGGCTTACCTCGTCAAATGGGTTGTTCACAAGCCTCAGATAGGCAAGGATGTCCTTGACCTCCTTCCTGTCGTAGAACTTCAGTCCCCCTATGATCCTGTAGGGAATCCCCTCCCTCATGAAGGCTTCCTCGAAGTTCCTGGACTGGGCGTTTGTCCTGTAGAGGACCGCGAACTCCTTGTAGTTCCTGCCGTCCCTTCCAAGTCTCCTGACCTCGGACGCTACAAACGATGCCTCATCCTTGTCGTTGTAAGCGCTGTAGACGCGGACCTTCTCGCCCCTGTCCTTTGTTGTCCTGAGGGCCTTTGGCTTCCTCTCCATGTTGTGCCTTATGACATTGTTGGCGGCATCGAGTATGGTTCCCATGCTCCTGTAGTTCTGCTCCAGCTTAACAACCTTGGCAGACGGAAAATCCATCTCGAAGTCAAGGATGTTCCTTATGTCAGCTCCCCTGAACTCGTATATGCTCTGGTCGTCATCTCCAACGACGCATATGTTCCTGTGCTCTGACGCAAGGAGCTTTACCAGAGTGTACTGGGCATGGTTGGTGTCCTGGTACTCGTCAACCATGATGTACCTGAACTTTCTCCTGTACTTGTCGAGCACCTCAGGGAACCTTCTGAAAAGCTCAACAGTCTTCATTATGAGGTCATCGAAGTCCATTGCGCTGTTTGCCTTGAGCCTTGACTGATATGCCTCGTAGACCTCTGCTATCTTCCTGTTCCTGTAATGGTACTCGTGCTTCCTCCTGAAGGCTTCAGGACTTTCAAGCTTGTTCTTCGCATCGGAGATCATCCCTATGATCTGCTTTTCAGGATATTCCTTGTCGCTTATGTTCATTTCCTTCATGATCTGCCTGACAAGGGATTTCTGGTCATAGCTGTCATAGATGGTGAAGTCCTTCTTGTAGCCAAGGTTCTCGATCTCGCGCCTCAGTATCCTCACGCAGCTCGAATGGAACGTTGAGATCCACATGTTGAGGGCAACGTCCCCTATGAGGCTTACCACCCTTTCCCTCATCTCTCCTGCGGCCTTGTTTGTAAATGTGATGGCCAGTATCTCATACGGCTGTACGCCCATTTCCTTTATCATGTATGCGATCCTGTGGGTCAGGACCCTGGTCTTTCCTGAGCCTGCGCCTGCCAGTATGAGGACAGGTCCGTCTATCGTGGTTGCGGCTTCGTACTGTTCTTTGTTAAGCAGTTTCTTAAGGTCCAAATAACTCACTCCTAAGATCATTTCACATTAGATTATACCATATAAGATACGGCTCTCCATGACTTTTATAAGAACTTATGTTCACTCATAAACATTGCTGAATAAAAAAAACAACCCTCCGGCAATCTGGGGGGATCCGGAGGGTTTATGAGGCTTTCGGGCAAGGCGAATTGGGGGGCGCCATGCCAAATAAGAAAAGGGGCTGTTGTTCCTTTGCTTATCCCTACATGGATTATAAACCCAAAAACCCGCCTGTATCAACGCTTTGCGTCATATTTCAGCATCTCGCCTGATTAAACCTTTTCATTTTGAAAATGCAATAATGTAAACTTTTAGATTTACAGATTTTGGAGCATATTTATTTCGTCTTCTGTCAGCTCCCTGATTTCACCCTCGTCAAGGTCCTCATCAAGCACAATCGGTCCGAAGGATACCCTCTGCAGGAAGGTCACTTCGTTTCCTCTTGCCTTGAACATCCTCTTGACCTGGTGGAACTTGCCTTCCCTGATGGTTACATGGACCTCTTTCCTGTCATCTTTAGAGATCACCAGGTCTGCAGGCATGCACCTGTAGCCTCCGTCGATCTCAAGCCCCTTTCTGAATGCTTCTATGTCGCTCTCATCGGCCTCGTTTTCAAGGTTCACGTAATAGACCTTGTCAACATGGCTTTTAGGCGCAAGGAGCCTGTGGTTCAGTTCGCCGTCGTTAGTAAGGAGCAAAAGCCCCACCGTATCCTTGTCCAGCCTTCCCACAGGGAATGGCTCGAAGGATCTGTAGTCGAAGGGCAGAAGGTCGACTACCGTCGTGTCGTGGTTGTCGAAGGTTGCCGATACCACTCCCGCCGGCTTGTTCATGAGAAGATAGATGTACTTCCTGTATACTACCTCCTCCCCGTCGATAACTATGACGTCATTCAGAGGGTCTGCCTTCATCCCGGGATCCTTTGCTACATTCCCGTTTACGGTAACGAGTCCCTTCCTGACGCTTTCCTTTATGTCCTTCCTTGAGCCGTAGCCCATATTGCCGAGTATCTTGTCCAGTCTTTCCATGTTATCTCCCGAAAAAGAAGGGGAAACTCTGAAAACTGTTCTTCAGGCGTTTCCCCTTTCATTTATTTTTATGTTACAGTCTCTTCTCCAGCGCTTCCTTAAGCTCTTCATAGCCAGGCTTGCCAAGGAGTGCGAACATGTTCTTCTTGTATGCCTCGACACCCGGCTGGTCGAACGGATTGACTCCTGTCATGTATCCGCTGACTGCGCATGCCAGCTCAAAGAAGTATACCATGTATCCAAAGTTCTCAGCATCTATCCTGTCAAGGTTAAGCACCACATTCGGTACTCCTCCGTCAACATGTGCGAGAAGTGTGCCCTTGAAGGCGTTGGTGTTGACATAGGACAGAGTCTTTCCTGCGAGGAAATTCAGTCCGTCAAGGTCGTCATCATTTGCCTCGATCACGAAGTCTGATGTTGGCTCGGCAACCTTTATAACAGTCTCGAAAATGTTCCTCAGACCCTCCTGAATGTACTGTCCCATTGAGTGAAGGTCAGTCGAGAAGGATACCGATGCAGGGAATATTCCCTTGCCGTCCTTGCCCTGGCTCTCTCCGTAGAGCTGCTTCCACCATTCCGAGAAGAATATCAGTGCCGGCTCGTAGTTTACGAGGATCTCAGTCACCTTGCCCCTGTAGTAGAGCGCGCACCTTGCAGCCGCATACTGCAGGCACTCGTTGTCCTTCAGGCTGTCTGAAGCGTAGTCGTTCCTGGCAGCCCTTGCTCCTGCCATCATGGCATCAATGTCTATTCCGGCTGCTGCTATTGGAAGAAGTCCAACTGCGGTAAGCACCGTGAACCTTCCCCCTACATCGTCCGGAACCACGAAGGTCTCATAGCCTTCGGCTGTAGCAAGGGTCTTGAGGGCTCCTCTTGCCCTGTCGGTCGTGGCATAGATCCTCTTCGCTGCCTCTTCCTTGCCGTATTTCTTCTCCATGTAGTCCTTCATTATCCTGAAGGCTACTGCAGGCTCTGTAGTCGTTCCTGATTTGGATATTACGTTTACCGAGATGTCCTTGCCTTCGATCAGCTCAAGCACCTGGTTAAGGTAAGCTCCTGAAAGGTTCTGCCCAAGGAAGAATATCTGAGGAGCATTCCTCTTCTCCTTTGGAAGCATGTTGTGGAAACCATGGTTAAGCATTTCTACTGCCGCTTTGGCTCCAAGGTAAGAACCGCCAATTCCGATAACAACAAGCACGTCTGAATCGCCCTTGATCTTCTCCGCAGCCTTCTTGATCCTGGCAAACTCTTCCTTGTCATAGTCCTCAGGAAGGTCTACCCATCCAAGAAAGTCATTTCCAGCACCAGACTTGTCCTTTACCAGTTTGTACGCTGCCTTGACCATTGGCTCAAGCTTTTCGAGTTCGTCCGGATTGATGAATCCCTGAAGTTTTGAAAGATCGACTTTTAACATACTCACACCAGCCTTTACTTTATCTTATGGTTATTTCAATGACTGAAACTGCTGAAACAAATAGCATTTCGCTCAGTCACCTGCTTCAATTTTACGCCAAGCTGAAAGGATTTTCAACGAAACAAGGACCAACATGCAATATTGGTCAGAAATAGCCCACCATGGCCTTGATTTTCGCTTCGCAGCAGCCTGAGATCTTGTATTTCACTATGTCCACTGCGGCATCCCTGTGCCTTCTCACGGCTACAGTTTCCCCGCAGCCTGAGCATACCAGCTTGTANNTCCTGCATACGTTCTTGAATACGGCATTATGTCCATTGTTCTTTCCCGTGGTCACATTGGCATAGTAATGCGCATATTCATGTATTATCACATTCCTTACTATCTCCTCGCCAAACTCCCCCGACAGGAGCCTTGCCGAAAACTTGAACTCATGGGCCTTTATCTTTCCGTCCTTCTCCTTGAAGACAAAGGAACCCATTGTCTTCTCCATCCTGTCGCTGATGCAGACCGGTATCCCCTTAGTGCTCAGGCCGGCCTTTTCGCCTGTCTCAGTGAGGACCCTTTCAACATCATTAAGATTCCATATCTTGTGCATGTTACCACCCATTAAGAAAGGCCAGAAATCTCTGGCCTCCATTTTCTTTTATTTCCCTCTCTTCTTCTGTGCAGTGGATTTCTCCTTGTGCATGAAGCTGTTGTCATGGCTTATCCCTGCAGGATTAACCTTCTCCCTGGTGACTTCGCTATGCTCGATGATCTTGTTGACATCAACATTGGTATCAGGATCGTCGTGCTTCTTTATAATTCCAGCCTTCTTCTTGATGTCCTCGATACTCAAAGAAATCGCCTCCTTGTTTTTAAAAATTATACCATCAAAATGTTTTGATTCTGTGTACAATCAATTAACAAAAACGCTTCATGACTACTCATATGAGCACTCCAAATAGCAGAAGAAATTCAGAATGGCGAAAAGCAAATGCTTTCCGCCATAATACCAAGAAACAAACCCTCTCGCACTGACCCTCAGGTCAGGCAGTGTTGAACAGGCTTTCAACCAGCCTGCCCTCAGCATAGAGCTTCCTTATGTTGAATATCTTGTCCAGTGTTATCCTTATCTCATCCTTGAGCGGATACCTCATGTCTATATACAGATTTACTCCGTCCTTCTCATACTTGACAAACCGTTCAGCGTGCTTCGGAACCCCTACATATATGCTTGGTACCGGGTGGACCCATGAAATACGACCCATCGCATTTGCAACTACGATATATACGTTATTACCTTTTTCGACTATGAAATCCCTTGCCTCCGGTGAAATTTTGATCCTCATTTCAAGCACCTCGTTTACAGGCTATTGATGGATGGTTATATCTCCTCCATCATAGTCATTGTATCATCCATAATTCATCTCCATATGTACGCACTTTTAAAAGGCTGTGAATTATTGATAACAATTCTCAATAAGGTGCGGCTACCTAATCCTCTACGCTCTTTGCCTCGACATAGAGCTTCTTGATCATAAGTATGTTGTCCAGCGATATGTTTATAACATTTCTTATTACATATCTCCTGTCTACATATACGCTTACGCCTTCGTCCTCAACAAGCTCGAATCTCGTGGTATCCTTAGGCTTCCCCACGTATATCGAAAGTATTGGAGTAGCTCCGCTGAAGCAGCCCTGGGAGTTCGCCTCATTGATATATACTACTCCTCCCTTCTGCATTATGAACTCCCTGGCTTCAGCGGTCACATTTACCCTTACGTCATTTTTTCTGTTTTCTAAAGATTGCAAATGATCCATGCTCCTTTCATGCAAAAATACTGATAAGCTAAGATGTCTTATTTCTACATATCCATATAGTAAATCATACCATAGTATTCCTAAAAAACTCTAAATTTCTTGTACCTGGTACAGACGTCTGCATGACAGAACATTGCTCCACATGATCTCATGCAGATACAGGTATCATTGCTAAAGACATTGTAAGGATGTTCCATTCACTGAATCTTAACAAGCGTAATACATACCTGATAGCTTATAATGGTGGAAGAAGCAAAGAGATCCAATATTCACAAAAAAATGGAACGGAGGATAAAAGATGGGCGGAAAGAAGATACTCTTCATTGATGTTGACGGTACTCTGGTAGACTATGAGAACAACATTCCGGAAAGTGCGGTCAATGCGATACGGGCAGCACGGAAGAACGGTCACCGCGTCTATATCTGTACCGGAAGGAGCAGGGCCGAGGTATACCAGAACATATGGGACATCGGTCTTGACGGTATGATAGGCGGCAACGGCAGCTACGTTGAGGATGACGGCTATGTTGTCATGCACCAGAGGATAACCCCTGACCAGGCAAAGCGGATAGTGGACTGGCTCCATTCACGCAAACTCGAATTCTATCTTGAATCAAACAGCGGCCTCTACGCCAGCGAACGCTTCGAGGAGGTCGGAGAGCCTGTTATACGTGAGTATTCTGCTGGAAAAGGAAATGCCAATGCCGCCTCAATTACAGTCCGAGATGCTTTCCCAGAGATGATCTTCGGCGGAGATCTCTACAGGGATGACCTGAACAAGGTCAGCTTCATCCTTTCAAGCTACAAGGATTTCCTTGATGCCCGCAATGAATTCCCGGACCTTAAGGCAAATACCTGGGGCGGCAAGGGAGAGCATCCTCTTTTCGGAGACCTTGGAGTCAAGGGAATAGACAAGGCAAACGCTGTACATCAGCTTCTAGAGCACCTTGGAGCGGATGTTCAGGACACCATCGCCTTCGGGGATGCGAACATTGACATACCGATGTTTGAGTATTGTGCAAAGAGCTGCTGCATGGGAAGCGGCGGGGATGAGGCCAAAGCAGCTTGTGACTTCATAACCACCGACGTTGACAAGGATGGCCTGTATAATGCATTCGTTCATTTCGGTTTAATCTGATACTGACAATCTATCAAAATCGTCGTGCGCAAAGGCACCACAGACTTAAAACTGTGGTGCCTTGATTTCATCAATACCATGACTTATTCGCTGTTGTGCTACTTGTATGTTGTAAAGTATCAGATTCCGATAGAGATCATGAATCACCTGGCATAAAAAGTATGCGCCTCATGCCCTTAATGCAGTAATTGGGATTACGTACACCCCATCCTCCCGCTTATATGCAGCAATTGACATTCCGCATATCACACAAAGTACAGATGGCACTTTCCCTTGGGGTTCACCTGCGATCTCCCTGCTCAATTTCTTCAGGCTTTCCGCAGCCTTATCAATCTGGTTCGCACCCAACTTTATTTCGAATGCGCACCACCTGCCATCTTTCATTTCAATGACTGCATCCACTTCCCTGTTTCGATAGTCCTGATAATGATACAGGTTCGCACCAAATGATTCAGCATATATCTTCAAGTCACGCTCACAGAGCGATTCAAAAAGGATTTCCAGTTTGTCCAGGTCATTTAGCAGCATTTCCGGTGTTGCGTTAAGTATCGCACATGCCAATGATGGATCTGCAAAATGCCTCTTCTCTGCCTGTTTAACACGTACAGATGACCGGATGCGGGTAGAAAATGGCTGCTGGTTATCAATAATGAACAACCTTGAAAGTATGTCAAGATAACTTGCAATAGTTGCCACATCAATGTCTTCATCATCGATAGAGCTTATGTCATTTTTCAACTTTTTGATTGTTGCTGTTGTACCTTCGTTTCGAGCCAAGGATTTCAACAGGAGATTCATTTTTGCAGTATCTCGCTTTATTCCGTCAATCCGATAGACATCATAATTGATTATAGCCTTCAGGTATTCTCCAGGAACCAACCCTGCTTTTTCTTTGGGAACATTTAGATTCCCAGGCCAACCACCTCTGATGATAAGATTTATGATGCTCTTCAGATCAACATTTCCAGTCATTGCTGAAACATATTCTCCGTTGCACACTGATTCCAGTGAAACTTTTCCGCTTGAATCACCTGATTCGAATAAAGACATTGGTCTCATCCTTATTTTGGCAATCCTGCCTGCCCCACTATGCATTATGTCTTTATGGTTTGGAGTTGCTGAGCCTGTTAGTATATACTTACCTTTTGTAGCTTCCTGATCCACCATGTACCTTACTGCGTCCCACAATTGAGGCACTTCCTGCCACTCATCTATAAGTCTTGGGTTATCCCCTTCAAGTACAAGAGCCGGATTCAATTCTGCCAATCTCCTGTTCTGAAAATTTCCTGCCGGATCTCCAATTAAAATTTCACTCTTGCAATGATAGGATGAAGTCCATGTCTTTCCACACCACTTTGGGCCCTCAATACATACTGCTCCAAAAACTGACAGATAATCTTCAATCTTACTATCTATGATTCGCGGCCTGTAATCCGATAAATTCATTACCACACCTCCTCTAGCAACAGCATATCCTATTCCTTGTGATTTCGCAATTTTATTCCTTGTTATTTAGCAATTCCATTCCTCTTTATTTCACATTTCTATTTTTTATGATTTAACATTTCTATTCCTTGTGATTTCATTTACCTCTGTATGAGCTATAATAATCTTTCCTATTACCTAACCAAAAAACGCTGAAACCAGACAATTCTGGCTCCAGCGCATTTTAGCTTATTCGAATTC
>DIXH01000036.1 GCA_002428605.1 Clostridiaceae bacterium UBA6085 | reverse complement strand
CCTCTTTCAGGTTCGCAGCTTGCAAAGCTCCTTGATGTCAGCAGGCAGGTCATCGTACAGGACATGGCCCTCCTTCGCGCGACCAACCATGAGATCATAGCCACGAGCACAGGCTATGTACTCATATCTGGCGGCAAGCATCAGAGAGTGATACATGTAGCACACCATGACGAGAGCATCCTTGATGAACTGTATGCCATAGTTGACCTTGGTGGAAGGGTCCTTGATGTGAGGGTTGAACACAAGGTCTACGGCAGCATATCTGCGGAGCTTTCAATAAAGTCAAGGAAGGACGCCAGGAAGCTTATGGACGATATCGCGCAAGGGAAGAGCTCCCCTCTCAAGAACCTGACCCACGACGACCACTACCACCTCATCGAGGCAGACAGTGAAGAGGACCTAGATGCGATAATCGGTGACTTGAAATCCAAAGGATATCTCTTGGACTGAAAGAAGGCAATCTTGCGATTGCCTTCTTGATTTTTTCAGATGTATTTGTGCTGACTTTATTTCACGATCACTCTAGAGCTTTCCGACAATGGTTTCAGCCCAGGCTTTCGCCCTTTCAATCTCCCCTGGCATGACAGGACCCTCTTTTCCTTCAACCAGGAAAGTCTCGGCCGATATCACCCTTGCACCCTTCCTCTCAATGGCCTCTGAAAGCTTAGGAGCGGCATGTCCGAAGAATTTGACTACCTTTTTCGTTATGAAACCCTGACCCTCTTCCGGCATACTTGTGTCGAACACAGCAGCAGTGAAGCCGGCAAGCGAACCATCAGGCAGTCTTTCCAGAAGCTCCTTGAATTCCTCAGTGTACTTTCCACCATGAGTAGGTGTACCGAAAAACACCACCCCGGCTCCCTCCATGTCATGGATATTCAGCTCCGAAGCCCTCATCATCCTCTCGTCATGGCCGGCAACCGCTTCACGCAGTGCAAATGCAATCTTCTCTGTGTTTCCATAGACTGAATCATAGACTATAAGTATCCTCATATCAGGCCTCCACATTCGATAGATTTTCCTAATCTAAATATACCACATATCAGGATATTTTTTAATTTGTATAAAATTCAATTTGACAAAATTGTTTTTCTTGTTTATATTTGTATTAAGATAAAAATATTACATGAGGTGCAAGAATGAACGTACATGATTTCAGCGCAATGGACATCGACGGAGCAAATCAGGACCTGTCACAGTATAAGGGAAAGGTCATGCTAATTGTAAATACGGCAAGCAAATGCGGATTCACGCCGCAGTATGAGGGGCTTGAAAATCTCTATACCAAGCATGAGGACAATGGACTTGTGGTCCTGGGATTCCCCTGCAACCAGTTCAAGAGCCAGGAGCCCGGTGATGAGAAGGATATAAAGAACTTCTGTGAAATCAACTATGGAGTATCCTTCCCCATGTTTTCCAAGGTGGACGTCAACGGTGAAAATACCCATGAACTATTCAAATACCTGAAAAGCGAGACTAAGGGCCTTCTCGGTGAGTCAGTCAAATGGAACTTCACCAAGTTCCTTGTGGACAAGGAAGGCAAGGTCATAAGGAGATACGCCCCAACTGTGGAGCCTATGGCCATCGAGGATGATATCCTGGCATTACTTGACTAGGACCACTGCCTTCTAAACTTCCTTCACACTAACTGATATGAGACAGGAAAACCTGGGGACCACACTTCCCGTACCATGACTATCGGAAGATGTATTTCCCAAGTGCATATTATTCCCTGGCATGCAAAACCGGGAGCATACTGAGGCTTATCCAATCTGCCTCAAATGAGATGTTCAGGTGCCTGGAGTGATATTGCAATTGACATTTCCCGAAAAAGAGTTGCTCACAAACATAGGCTTATGATAATCAAAATTAAGGTATTTATCCTGATAATCTCAAATCTTTCAAAAAAAGTGAATTAATTTTAAACAAATTGTATTGACGTACATACCCTCTGTATGTATAATCCTAGTATCAGCAGCAAAGGTGTTGCGAGTAGATTTACTCGCAACGCCTTTTTTGTTTTTATAGATAACCAAAACATTCAGGAGGTAGGTATCATGTATTCATCTTCAAGCACATTATGGGTTTTGATCGCAACAGCACTCGTATTCTTCATGCAGGCAGGCTTCGCAATGGTCGAGGGCGGACTGACAAGGGCAAAGAACGCAGGAAACATAATAATGAAGAACCTGATGGACTTTGCAATAGGAACCCCGATATACTGGCTATTCGGATTCGGGATAATGTTCGCAACGAACAATGCATTCATCGGTGCGATAGACTTCCTTAGCCAGGGAGCATACACTGACATACTTCCCGCAGGAGTCCCAAAGTATGCATTCTTCATATTCCAGACAGTATTCTGTGCTACAGCAGCTACAATAGTGTCCGGAGCAATGGCTGAAAGGACGAAGTTCCTCGCCTACTGCCTTTACAGTGCAGCGATAAGCGCTCTTGTCTATCCTATATCCGGTCACTGGATATGGGGAGGCGGCTGGCTTGCACAGCTTGGATTCCACGATTTCGCAGGGTCAACCGCAGTCCACATGGTCGGAGGCGTAGCATCATTTGTAGGTGCCAAGATCCTTGGTCCCAGACTTGGAAAATACGACGAAAACGGCAAGTCCAGGGCAATACCGGGACACAACCTTACAAATGCGGCACTTGGAGTATTCATCCTCTGGTTCTGCTGGTTCGGGTTCAATGGAGGCTCGACAGTATCTGCTGAAGGTGACGCAACACTTGCAACTCTCGGAAGCATATTCTTCACTACAAATCTCGCAGCTGCATGTGCAACTGTGGCAGTTATGATAATAACGTGGATCAGGTACAAGAAGCCTGACGTATCAATGACACTGAATGGGTCCCTCGCAGGACTTGTTGCCATAACGGCAGGTACGGACCTCGTTACTCCTGTCGGAGCGGCTGCGATCGGTATAATAGCCGGCTTCATAGTGGTATTCGGGATAGAGTTCATTGACAAGGTACTGAAGGTCGACGACCCGGTAGGTGCCATAGGAGTCCACGGAATGTGCGGAGCAGCCGGAACCCTAATGGTCGGTCTCTTCTCTGCTACAGAGTATAACTACGCCGGAGGAACCATGTCAAAAGGTCTGTTCTATGGCGGAGGACTTAGACTCCTCGGGATTGAAGCTATAGGAGTCTTCTCGGTAATAGCTTGGGTTTCGGTATCAATGTTCTTAATCTTCACACTGATCAACAAGACAGTAGGACTAAGGGCATCAAGGGAAGATGAGATCATGGGTCTTGACATATCCGAGCACGGACTTGAAAGCGCATACGCTGACTTCGTATCCTCAGACTATGTCAACACCTTCGCTGTAGCTGCAGCAGGTGAAGCTGCTCCGGTCAATGGAACAGTGCCAATAGACAAGGCTCTGCCAGTACAGATACTGACAGCCAAGACCGCAGCTGCTTCAGACATCAAGTTCACCAAGATAGAGATAATAATGAAACAGAACAAGTTCGAAGCACTCAAGAACGCTTTGGACAAGGTCGGCATAACTGGAATGACAGTTTCCAATGTACTTGGATATGGAATACAGGGCGGCAGGACCGAGTTCTACAGAGGTGTTGAAGTCGAGACTCACCTTCTTCCAAAGGTGAAGGTCGAGATAGTCATCAGCAAGATACCTGTCAGGACAGTAATTGACATAGCAAAGAAAGTGCTCTACACAGGCAACATAGGAGACGGCAAGATATTCATCTACGACGTAGAGAACATCGTTAAGGTCCGAACAGGAGAAGAAGGCTACGAAGCCCTTCAGGATGTGGAGTAAATCAAACAGCTACCCCTTTTCTACCAACACTCATAGATCGCATCCTTAAGGATGCTAAAAAGAAGGCATTTGCAGATGCCTTCTTTTGACGTTAATCTATAAAATTGTCGTTTCTGACAACTGCTACATCGGATATCTTCCGTATGACCGCATGCCTTCCTCGTCTGATATGAAGTAGATGTGGAGCACAAGTACCCCTCCGCCATCCTGCAAATAGTCCCTTGCGATCCTGAACCTTCCGGGTACCTGCATCTCGATCTGAGAAAGGTCGATCTCCGAGGAATTTGTCTCACCAGGCTTCAATAGCATCGCGATCTTTATGAAGGCAAGGTCATCCGTAAGAGTTGTCTTCTCCCAGATATCCTTTTCCTCGTTCCACTTGTCTATTGTGAAGCCGAGTCCGTAAACCAGCTCCTTGTCGGTGGTATTCCTGACAGTGAATGCGACCTTACTCTGCTCACTGATAAACTCAGCCTTTTCCAGCAGGTCCTCATATGATGCTGGCTTTTCACTTAATCCTCTCACCGATATCGTCCCATCCCAGTCAACATCGAAGTTCACCAGCGGAATGTGCACCGGAGCACCTTCAGCTTCGCCTTCCGTGTATTCCCTTACAATATAGTATGAGCCCTTCTCCAATTCCTTCCCAATCATATTGAAGTCCACAGCGTCTGAAAGCTCCTTGCCTGCAGCAAGGCTCCAGAGAGCCATGTCAAAAGCCAGCTCATCATCATACTCTGTCTCCATGAGCTTTCCGGTCTTTAAGTCCATCTTGAGTATCCTGAAGGGAGACCCGTAGGTCAGGTCTTTGTCCAGGGCATTTGCCACAGTATATGAGATCTTCTTTAAAGAAGGGTCGTACTCTATCGATATAAGGATTACTGAATCGGAAAACACTACCTTTCCTTCGTCAGGCTTGGTTGGATCCACGGTCACTGGTGGACCGTTTTCGCCATTTCCGTTTCCATTCTCAATCTTTGATGCGCATCCTGCCATTGACAGCATCGATGCCGCCAGGATCACTGAAACAAACTTACTTCGGATTTTGAACAATTTTCTCACATCCTTCCTTCTGATACCAGTCTACTGAAAAATCAGCTGGAAGTTATAACGAAACGGATACTTAAAATGGAAAATTTGGTGACAGTGGATATCACAAAACAGGAGCCTCACGGCTCCTGTTCCTGAAAAATCAATCT
>DIXH01000081.1 GCA_002428605.1 Clostridiaceae bacterium UBA6085 | reverse complement strand
GTTTAATTTTCAAAGAGCTTGTTGCTTCAGGCAACTTGTATATAATAACACGAGGTTTGAAGAAGTGTCAACAAAGAATTTGAAAAACTTTTAAAAACCTTTCTGATGGGATAAATCAACCGTAAGAAGCGAAGCTTCAAATTCCAATAGACCTAGAATGCCAATGGTAAATGAAGATTACTTTATTTAAGCTAAAAGGCCGCTTCCGCGGCCTTTTAGTTATTTTAGCATGAGATAGACACCGACAGCAGCAGCGACAACAGCAAAAACATAGAATAAAATCTCAGTGCCTTTTACTCCAAGAGCCTTCTCAAAAAGCTGTATCTTCTTCATGCTCCATATCGATTCCGGCTTCTTAAGCGTCAGCATCACGACCACCGCCGCATATACTATGAGCAGTATTCCAATAAGGGCTTGTGTATTCAATGTAAAAACCTCCTCTTTCTAATTCTTCATACAAGGCCGTGCTGTATCTTTTTCCTGAGCAGAAGAAATACTGCACATGTTATTACAAGTATTATACCGCTGTAGGACGCAACAAGCGGCCATGTCGCTTCGTTCAGGACTATCTTGTTAATTGCCTTGAAAGCCCAGTAAAATGGAGACCAGTAAAGCAGGAACTGAAGACTTTCCTTTAATAGTATAGCTCCGAATACTGATGCCAGTATCGGTACGAACAGTATCTTCATACCTGCTATGGCACCTATGACATTGTCATTGTTGGCTCCGATAACGAAGCCGACTATGACGCTTATGAACGCAATTGAAATTGTGACCATGATGACCATCATGTAGTCAATTTTCTCATATCCCATGAGTGCGATGACTCCGACGACCTGCAGGAGTGGAAACAGGAATCCAAGGGCAGCCTTCCCTGCCGCAAGCTCTATCTTCCTTATAGGACTTACATTAAGGGCTGTTATGGTCTTTTCCTGCTTCTCCTGTACAAGCCCGATCAGTATGACCATTCCGCCAAACACCGACACGAACACTGCCAGGAGACTTCCTCCATACTGGCTCAGAGGTGACATCTTCCATCCTATATCTGTCACAGACACACCTATCGCTTCAGGAGTATCAGGGTTACTGATATGGTTGATGATTCCCTCAAGAAGCTCTGCACTTCTATCCATTTCATCACCCTGGCTGATTATGACGTAGTTGTCTCCCACCATGGTGAGTCCGAACACATCATCTGAATCCCCGATCCTTCTGATGATTTCATCCTTTGAGCCATAACGGGTCACTTCTGCGTAGTCGCTTAGAATTGCTGAAGTCTCCTCGCTTACTGTTCCGTCTACGGCGATATTGATGGTAGTCGCGGAAACCGATGTTGATACGGCCTTCAGTATCAGTGCAAGGATGAAGGGGGCGATGAGAATATACACGATCATGCTGTCCCTTAGACCTGTCTTGAGCTCCTTCATAAATAGGACAAGTACCCTTCTCATCAGAATACACCTCCAACCACTGTAAGAGTCTTCTTGAACCTGTACAGCGCCGCACCGAAAATCAGGATGCCACAAGCAGCGGACCCGGCAGCAACCATGAACACAAAGGCTCTGTCAGGCTGAGCAAGGAATACTTCCTTGAATGCGAAAAGCATCGGATATGAGGGAAGAAGCTTCACGGCAAATGGTGAAAATGCGGGCATATAGTATGAGACTGTAGCAGTAGCAAGAAGGAACACCACAATGAATATGCTTCCCATCGAATTGACGATATTATCATAGAAGCTTGCGATCAGAAGCCCAAGGGCGGTCCCGAATATGTTTGTGCCTATAAGCAGCAAAAGAAGGTATGGATAGTTCGCGTCCTTTCCTGCCACAAGTATCGTCGTCAAAAGGCCTGTCACTATACCGGTCATCATCATGACTCCCATCTTCGAGATGAGGTAATCCCTTATCCTAACCGGAGTTACAGTAAGTGCACGGATCGTCCCTTCATCCTTGTCTATGAATATGTAGGCAGCGACAACGAACAATCCGACGAATCCGGAATTAAGCAGCAGGAATACCGGAAGTATACCTATCCTGTCGCTGAGCTTTGTGCTTCTTGAGTCCAGCACCTGAATTTCAGCCTTTGATTCGAAACCTGGCATCTTTTCAAGATACTCCGAGAGGATCGATGCCTTTACCATGTTCCTAACCCTGTCCCCCTCATATCCCTGCAGCACCACCTCATAGTTTATCTTGCTGCCTTCAAAGGTTACAGATACACCTGAGGATTCCCTGTCGGAAGAAAGGCTGCTTACAAGGGCATCCCTCGAGTCAACGAAAATTATGCTCTCGCCTCCCTCCTCGAGCCTTTCCTTGACGGCAGAGGCCATCGGTGACTCCTCCACATGAACATATGCCCTGACATCTGGCACATAATCCTCCGGAACTACGAAAAGGGCCACTGCTACAAATATGAGCGCCATTACAATCTCGATATAGATATAGAAGGTCCTGAAAGATACCTTCAGGTCTCTTAGGAACGTATACCAGAGTTTCATCAGACCAACCCCCTGCCGGTGACCTTGATGAAAATCTCCTCCAATGTTGCCTCCTTTGTGTGCATTGTGAGGATCTCACCTTTGTCTATTATGCTTCCGAGCCTCTGCCTGTCGTTATCCTCGATAATCGAAAGTGTCTCCTTGATTGACCTGTCACCTTCCCTGTACTCGATGTCTATCATCTTTTCACCATATTTAAGCTTCAGGTTCTTAGGTGAATCAATGAGGCGAAGCTTTCCGTCGACTATGAAGCCCACCCTGTGACATAGCTCATCAGCAATGAACATGTTGTGGGTGGTAAGGAATATGGTGGTTCCCTCCTTGTTCTTTTCCTTTATGATGTCCTTGATCTGG
This sequence comes from Clostridiaceae bacterium UBA6085, assembly GCA_002428605.1. Classification (GTDB taxonomy): domain Bacteria; phylum Bacillota; class Clostridia; order Clostridiales; family Clostridiaceae; genus Youngiibacter. The sequence goes on along the minus strand of DIXH01000081.1, from coordinate 8,777 downwards.
TTTCCAATGGCAGGGTCAAGCCCTGTCGTTGGCTCATCAAGAAACCATATCTCCGGCTTGTTCAGCATGCTTCTCGCGAAGGTCAGCCTGTGCTTCATTCCCTTGGAGAACGTTGATGCCCTCTTCTTCGAGACATGGTCGAGACCGACGAGCTTCAGAAGCTCCATAGGATCGATTGTATCAGTATCAAAAAGCTTCCTGTAGAACTCAAGGTTCTCAAGCGCAGTAAGCTTTCCATATACGTTTGATTGCTCAAAGGAAACGCCTATGCTGTTGAACATTTCACTGGAAATCTTCCTCAGGTCATGTCCAGCAACACTTCCTTCACCACCCTGGATTGGAAGAAGACCTGTAAGTATTCCCTGTGTGGTGGACTTTCCCGCACCTGAAGGTCCGAGGAATCCGAACACCTCACCCTTCTCAACCTCAAAGCTGACGTCATCCACCGCCTTGTGGTCGCTCTTGTCATATATATAGGTAAGATTAGAGACTTTGATCAATTCTCTTCACCCCTTTCTGCAAAACCATATCGTATGAACCCAATAAGCTTGTCCACCTCCTTCAGGATATCGATGGAATAGCCTTCATCGCCATGCTCACTTATGTAATAATCCATTACAGTCGAATTCAAGGAAGTCAGAAGGAAAGCGGCAAGATTAATGTCCAGGTCTTCCCTGACCTCACCCTTTGATTGGGCTTCCTTAAGCAATTTCTTGAAAATCTCGTCGGACCTTGACCTGTTGTCATGCAGAAGCTCCTTGTATATTTCAGATGACTGGTCTCTCATCAGTCGGTTTCCGATTTCAAGAAATTCAGGATTGCTTATTCCAAACTCGATCCCTGACCTGAAAAGCTCCCTTATGAGAGTGAACAGGTCCAGGTTCTGTGGATTCTGGAGGAGAGGTCCCATGTACTCCAGCTTCTTTTCAGCAATTATCGAAATAATGTGCATGTACAGGTCCTTCTTGTTTTCAAAATACTGGTAGAAGCTTCCCTTAGGTATGTCTGATACGCTTACGATCCTGTTTATGCTTGAGCTCTGGTAGCTGTGCTTCCTGAATTCTTCAAGCGCTGCAGCCTCTATCTTCACCCTCTTTTCGTCAGGTAGATTGAAGAAAGTGCTTTTTGGCATCTTATCATCTCCATTGAGTTCACAATTATGACCGCCAGGTCATATGACTCTCTGGTCATATTCTATCACGCATTGCGATATTTGTAAACGAGTGCAAACAAACCGGGATGCTGGGCACCCCGGTTTGTTTAGAACACTCTGCTGATTATTTCTTTGGAATTAACTTGGTGATTTATGCTTCCGTCTACCTGAATATCAGGAAACCTGCAATTCCCGCGAGTATTACCAGTCTTATCGGATCCAGCTTGAACCTGAAGTTGGCAATGAACGCGACTATAAATATCATTACGCTCTGTATGTTCACGAAGACGTCATCCATAAGGAGGACCGCTGCAGCTGCTATGAGTCCGACTGCTCCAAGCCTTATTACCTTCAAGGTACCCTGGACATATATGCCATCCTTATACTTCATGAAGAGCCTTGAAACTATATAAATAATGATAACTGAAGGCATTACCACACCGAGGGTTGCACAGGTTGATCCTATTATCCCCGCTGTCTTGTAGCCTACATAGGTAGCTGAATTTATAGCTATAGGCCCTGGTGTAGCCTGGCTTATTCCAACTATGTTGATGAATGACTCAGCTGTCAGCCAGCCATGCTTTACTACCACTTCATTCTGAATGAGGGGAAGCATGGCATATCCGCCACCGAAGCTGAACAGTCCGATCTTGAAGAAGGTTATGAAAAGGTCTAGTAAAACAGGCATCTATTTCATCCTCCTTCTTATATAAGTCGAGATTATCCCGAAGAGGATGAACCCTATTATGACATATATGGGAGTCACTCCCAGGAATCCTACGAGAATGACAGCGGTCAGGGGAATGTAGAAGTTCCTGCTGTCCATCTTTGCTGTCTTTGCCATCTTTATGACTGGTGCAGCTATAAGCGCAACAACCGCAGGCCTGATTCCCATGAACACCCTGGCAACTATAGGATGCTTCTCTATCCCTATGAATACAGATGCAACAAGGATGATTATAAGGAAAGACGGGAGAGTCGCTCCAAGGACGGTCGCAGCCATTCCAGGTAAACCCTTTATCTTGTTCCCGACAAATACGCTTATGTTCACAGCGATCGGCCCAGGGGCAGACTGTGATATAGCCACCATGTCGAGGAAATCCTCCTCATTTATCCATTTCTTGTTTTCAACGACTTCCTTCTGTATGAGCGGCAGCATGGCATACCCTCCTCCGATGGTAAATGCACCGATCTTGAAGAAGGATACGAACATTTCGAGTAACAGCTTCAATAGTATGACATCCTTTCGTTTTTTATTGCAGGAGCTGGGTATTGTAGAGTTTGTAGTATTCTCCCTTTTGTGCCAGAAGCTCCTCGTGGGTTCCGTCTTCGGTTATCCCATCATTCGTTAAGACTATTATCCTTTCAGAGCTTCTTATTGTAGCCAGCCTGTGGGCTATGATGAATGTGGTCCTGTCTTTAGCCAGCTCCTCGATGGATTTCTGGATCACAGCCTCACTCTGGTTGTCCAGGGAGGATGTTGCCTCATCAAGTATCAGAATGGGAGGATTCTTAAGGAACATCCTTGCGATCGAGAGCCTCTGCTTCTGTCCACCTGACAGCTTGACGCCTCTCTCTCCAATGTAAGTCATGAATCCGTCAGGAGTATCCATTATGAAGTCATAGGCATTGGCCCTTTTTGCGGCAACAACCACATCTTCATACGTCGCATCGAGCTTACCGTAGACTATGTTATCGTAGATGGTTCCGCTAAATAGGAACACATCCTGCTGGACCATACCGATATTCGCCCTGAGCGATTCTATGGTCACGTGCCTTATGTCCTTCCCGTCGATCATTATGGACCCTGAATCGGTCTCATAGAATCTAGGTATCAGGCTGCAAAGCGTTGTCTTGCCGACTCCGGACGGTCCTACCAGGGCTATGGTCTGTCCAACAGGCACATCAAGGTTAATTCCCGAGAGGACCTCTTCCTTGTTGTTGTAGGAGAAGCCTACGTTCCTGAACTCAACGTGACCCAGAGCATCCCTGAGCTCCACAGCATCTTCACTGTCTATGATCTCCGGCTCCACAGCCATAACCTCGGCGAATCTCCTGAAGCCTGCCATTCCCTTCTGAAACTGCTCTATGAAGTTTGAGAGCCTCCTCACAGGCTGCAGCATCAGACTCATGTATATGACAAAGGCAACCATGTCGCCCAGGTCGATCCTTCCGAGATATACGAAATATCCTCCGAATACAAGAGCTGCAAGATTCAGTATGTTCGAGAAGAAATGTATTCCACCGCTGAATATTCCAAGCTGTCTCACACTTTCTGTCCTGAGACCCATGAAGTTGTCGTTTCCCCTGTCAAACTTCTCTTCCTCGAACCACTCGTTGGTGAACGACTTCACCACCCTGATGCCTGATATGCTGTCCTCAAGGCCTGCGTTGATCTCTGATAGGCTCACCCTTATCTTCCTGAAGTTGTTCCTCATCCTGGAATTGTAGATGACAGCAAAGCCCATGAGGAAAGGAACTATTGAGAATATGATGAGTGTCAGACGAAGGTCCACCCTTGCAAGGAGTACGAAGGACCCCACGATCATGAGGAAGCTTATGAAGAGGTCCTCGGGACCATGATGAGCAAGCTCTGCAATCTCGTTAAGGTCGTTGACAAGCCTTGACATGATATGCCCGGTCTTTGTGTCGTCATAATACCTGAAGGATAACTTCTGCAGATGGGAGAACATATCCTTCCTCATGGCATACTCCATCTTCACCCCCAGGAGGTGACCGTAAAAGCCGACTATATAGTCCATGAAGAACCTTATGACATAAAGCACAAGCATTGCGATCCCAAGCTTAATTATCATGTCAATGTCTCTATCCGGGATAAGCTCGTTTATGAATTTCTTTGTAATCTGCGGGAAGATAAGGTCTGACGCCGCAACAAGCGTTGCCGCTGCCATATCAAGCAGGAACAGCCATTTGTGCGGCTTGTAGTATTCTATGAATTTCCTGATCATAATTTCACCTCACTACAACAGTATAATACAATATATCTTGTTTGCAAAAAAATAAAGCCCAATTAACATGACTTCAGTTATAAGACACCTGATAAAAGGTTATAATTAGTATAGATATCATAATTTTCAAAAAGCTTTTGGAGGTGATTGAAATACTAATTTTAGCACACAGGGGTTATTCCCACATATATCCTGAAAATACCATGCTTGCATTCAGAAAGGCGCTTGAAACCGGAGCAGACGGTATCGAGACTGATGTCCAGGTCACTAAGGATGGTGTCCTTGTACTTATTCACGATGAAGATGTGTCAAGAGTCTCAGACGGTACGGGAAGGATCAAGGACCTGACCTATGAAGAACTCCTGAAATTTGACTTTGGAATAAGGAAAGGCCCTCAGTTCAAAGGAGAAAGGATCCCTACACTTCAGCAGCTCCTTGACCTGGTAAAGGATAAGGACATCCTTCTGAACATCGAGATCAAATACGGCTCGTTCCTATATGAAGGAATCGAGGAGAAGACCTACCGCATGGTACAGAAGAACGGATTGATTGACAAGGTAATCTTCTCAAGCTTCAACCACTACAGCTGCCATGACCTCAAGGAAATCGACAGGGACTGCAAAACAGGGATCCTATACTCTGACGGGATCTACAAGCCATACAAATATGCTGAGGAACTTCCGGCCGATGCCATACATCCATACAGGCTCCTTGTTAACAGGCAGATAGTAGACGCCTGCCACAGACGGAACATAAAGGTAAACGTCTGGACTGTGGATGACTTCAAGGAAGCTAAGATGCTTATGGATATGGGTGTAGACTGCATAATGACTAACAAACCGAAAGAAATGATGGAATTTTTAGGAGTTGTTAAACATGGAGAGAAAGCTTGATTACAGAAAGACACTGCTGCTTGGCTTCGGTTTCTTCGCTATAAGCATAACATGGAGCGTATACAACGCATTCATGCCGGTGCTTCTCGGAAATTTCCTTGAAAGCTCTGCGCTCATTGGCTTCATAATGACAATAGACAATTACTTCGCCCTTTTCATACAGCCTGCTGTAGGCTTCTACAGTGACGGAATAAACACCAGGTTCGGCAGAAGAATGCCTTTCATCATGATAGGCATGCCCCTTGCCGCAGTATTCATGGCACTCATTCCAAATCATTTCAACCTGACTTCCCTGGTCTTCTTCCTGGTCTTCATGAACCTATCAATGAGCCTCTACAGGTCACCTGTCATAGCGCTCATGCCTGACATTACCTATATGGAGCACAGGTCCAAGGCAAACAGCATCATAAACTTCATGGGCGGCATTGGTTCGCTTATAGCTTATGTGATCGGCTCAAGGCTCTTCAAGTACGGAGAAGGATACCCCTTCTACCTCTCAGCGTTTCTCATAGTGATCGCCTTTGCGGTCCTCTTCATGAACATCAAGGAGAGAAGGGACGTAATAGGCTACGAGAAGGCAGAGGAGAAGAGGGATTTCGTCACAGGAGTGAAGACTGCCCTGAAGGACAGGAACACAGCATTACTTCTGTTTGCAATCTGCAGCTGGTTCATAGGCTTCAACGGAGTTGAGACCTTCTTCACGAGATATGGTTCACTTTATCTCGGAGTCGACCCTTCCGTATCCGCCTTTACCCTCTCATTCATATCCTTAAGCTTCCTCATATTCGCAATACCTGCAGGACTTATCGGAACAAAGATAGGCAAGAGGAACACAATAAGGATAGGAGTGGCAGGCGTAATTGCCCTTATGATCGCAATCTACTTCGTGAAGCCTGGAAATCCGAACGCAATAACAATAATCAGAGGATTATTCCTCGCCGTAGGATTCTCATGGGCCTGCATCAACATCAACTCGTACCCTCTGGTAGCCGACATGTCCCCACTGGGACTCCTCGGCACCTATACAGGCGTTTACTACCTGTTCTCTTCAATAGCCAATATCGTATCCCCGCCCCTTCTTGGATTCATCGTCGACACCTTCGGCTTCAGCATAATGTTCCTATACGGGGCCTTCTTCTTCGTACTTGCCTTCATCTTCATGACGATGGTCAAGGACAAGCGGGCCGAGCTTAACGGCAGGGAGTAGAAGAAGCATGTCGATACATGGCGGGGGAATATCAGACTGATAATGTAATAAAGTTCCAAGAACCTGAACCGCACAGAGCTGCCAGTTCAGGTTCTTCATATTGGATGAAAAATAAAATTGGAATGTGGGACATTTATGAATTCCCCATGGATTGCCGCTTATTCTGCCGCAGTTCTAAGTATTCTATCCATAGCTGCGCTTTGTGTTTTAATCAGCCTTTACTTTAAAAACCTGAAAGTTGATGAACCTCCCTATAGTTGTCTTTCTACTTATACTATGTATGAAGAATTCCATTTGTCTTGTCATACAGAAGCTTATCCTGTCAGTTGTTTATGATCCTCTAAGATCCAGTCCTGGATCCTACAAATCCAATTACTTATAATGACCGGGAAGCATTATAAATCTGATGCTATCATAAAATATTGTATAATCTATAATTACGTAGTAATATTAGACTAATTAATAGCTGTATTTATGTTAATAATATAATTTAGTTAAAAATTTAATAAAGTTGGTTATCTTAATGTCATATTTACATGATACAAGAAAAGATTACGAGAATTTTCTTCAGTACAGATAGGAATCAGTATAATTTTCAGAATATTTTGCATATTAATCTTTAGCAACGTTATCCTGTTCTTATAGTTAATTGTAGACATGCACTGATTTATTTCTTAAGCTGGTGCATGCTGCGGGACATAACAATACCCTAGCGCAGCATTATCATTTCGGCTTGCCACAGCAAGGCTTTGTAGTGTGAATCTGCGAGACATAATTGGCTTTTCTGTACTTTACCACGCGGTTCCATTGGATGCAGCAGCTTTGACTAACATCACAGATAAATAGGGTATACTCAATAGGATGTTCAGGGAAATAGGATCCAATCAAATCACAATATGGCTACCGATTCCAACTTAGGTCGGTGCAACGGGGAACATGGGTTCAGAATAGTATCAAAGGGAGGATAATATGGTTGAGAGTTCAAAAATAGCTAGCGGAAGTCCTGCGTTATTAATTGGTGTCTACTTCAACTCTGTCATATCTTTCGCTTCACTCATGGGATATATTCCAGCTTCTAATCACGTTCCTATATTGGTCGTGTCAATATTGGCAGGTTTCTTAGTTTTTCTTGGTGGTTTTATTGAGTTGATCCGAGGTGATATTCTCGGGGGAACTTTGAACCTTGTTTTCGGTTTGTTTTTTATCATGCTATCTGGAGTTGTCAACTTGCTTGTGTTTCAGGGTTCCTTATTCAATGTACCCGTCGAGTCGGGCACCGCAACAGGTTGGATCTTCCTTGCCTTAGGTATTACATTGGTAATCCTTACACCTATCAACTTTTTCCTTAGCGGAATAGTATCCATGCTGCTGCTTTGTGCCGATGTTGGAGTTCTGATAATTGCATTCGTAAGTCTCGGCGTTTTGAGTCCATCCTTAATGCCTTTAGCTGCATGGCTTATTCTTATTCTCGGTCTGATTGCCATGTATATATCTGCAGGGACACTATATAATACTGTTCTGGGAAAAGCGATCTTCCCTATGGGAGGCCCGTTTATAAAAAGCCATCCTGATTCCAAAAAGTAACATTCAACTGTTCCACATAAGGCTTAATCAGAACCAATATATTTATTGGGATTGCCATTATGCACCTTAATTAATGGAGTGACCTGAGCAGGTTTTCAATTTTTTATGGAGTCAAGTCCTCACATTAACCTGAACGTATAGTTATCACCATACACACTATTTACCTGAACCTCACAATTCATGAGCTATCCTGAATCAGGGAATAGCTCCTTTTCTTTTTATTAGCTTTATCCACTAACTTATGACTCGTAATATTCAAATCATCAGTACTGCAAAAACCTGCTTCATGAAAAATGGCGATAACCATTATATAAAAGGTTATCGCCATTTTCAAAGAAGATGCGTTTAAACAGCTTCCTGTATTATTCAGTTCTTCCTTGTCTTTTTTCTGTATTCTGCGAAGGTCAGCTTCATTCCGCTTTCCTCATCAGTGTCATCGATGCTCTCTACGAGCTCGAAGCTATCTAGCATTTCAACAGGAAATACGGTATCTCCCTCAAAGTCGCTGTGTACCCAGGTGATGTAGAGTGTTGAGCAGTGGAGGATCAGTTTCCTGTAGATCTCCCCGCCGCCTATAACGAATACCTCTTCATCAAGCCTGGAGTATTCAAGTGCTTCTTCCATTCCATGGATAAGCTTTACCCCTTCCGGCACATCATAGGATTCATCCCTTGTGAGAACAATATGTTCTCTTCCTGGCAGGGGCTTCCTGAAGCTTTCAAAGGTGGTCCTTCCCATGATCATCTTCTTTCCCATTGTCTTATCCCTGAAATGCTTAAGGTCTTTCTTGATCGTCCATATCAGGGTACCCTCGTTTCCGATGATCCCATTGTCCGTGACTGCAGCAATAAGGCTCAGCATCAGACAGCCACCTCCATTTCAATCTTTCCCAGATGCTTGTAGTCTACAAGCTTTATGTCGTCTATTGTGAAGTCGTAGAAGTCCTTTATCTCCGGATTTATCCAGAGCTT
>DIXH01000048.1 GCA_002428605.1 Clostridiaceae bacterium UBA6085 | reverse complement strand
ATTCATTTGCTGATTGAGAGTACTTCAATTGTTAAGTATCATACTTCTTAATTGAGTGCTCTCATATTTGAATAATTCAGAATATTGCGTTTTATATAATTACAAGATATGAAAATGATGTTACATTGATTTTGAAATTATACTAAGCTTCAGGCTATGATCCGATGTCGAATCCGCATGAGTTCTCCGCTTTTGTATGTGAGATGTTAGCGTTGTAGCGATTGTCTGTATTTTTCTATGATGGTTACTGATTTCCAATTATCACTTTTTGCTATCAATTCATTACTGTGAGAATTCCCTTCAGATGAGATCCTGGTACTTTTGTCTCTTTCGATAAACTGCACGATACCCGCTAAAAGCTACCATAAGGACAACTGGATATGCAGATATCTGTTAACCGGAACAAATACTCGCGAAATGACACTGGAAATTACCTTATTCAACTGAATTTTCCAAAGGCAGATCTGAAGGCTATGACGTAACGTCACTTGCTCTCACAGCAAGGCATGTCGGTGTCTCAATTGGAAAAATATTTATCGAGGTGGAAGTAATGCCCAGAAAAATAAGATTCTTATCCAGACTAGTGGCTCCATTCGTAATTTTGACACTCGTGGTTGGATTGAACAGCGGCTTCAAGATGTCTGTAAATGCTGAGGAGATCCTCGATCCATTGGAGGATACCAGCCTTTTCTTTAAGGAAAGGGACCGCGATGTAGTCAAGGAGATCTACACTGTGGTCGAAGGGACGCGTACTGTAATCGGCGAAGCGCGGCTGTCTCACAATGAAGCTGAATTCTTGATCTATCTGAAACTCAATGATGGCTGGCTTCTTGATAAAGTCTTTGCATATTCGGGAACGGATTCCATTCCGCTGACAATAGAAAATAAACCGAACATAGACAAATTCAAATTTGAATACAACTTGCAACCTGATGCCGGAGTGCACCTTTTAAGCATAGACCTGTTCAGTGACCTCAAATTGACCTGGTATCCCGAGGATGCATATAGGCTGCTGCAGAATGTATCAGTACATTGTGATGTCATAAATGATGGTACCCAACATGATGCATGGGTTGGAAATGCAGATGATCCGTTATTCATAGCAGAAGACCTTGCATCCGGAACAAAGCTTACATATCAGATCAAGGAACTGGTTTACAGCAAGAATGTATCAAAGGACGAGGAGCTTGGAACAGACAAGGCAAAGATCGAAGTAATGCCTGTTTATGCGCCAGCCCACAGGGCTGATGGCGAGCTCGTCGAACTTACATACAGGGACGCAGCCGGTGATGTTGAAAGTGTCCGAAAGATCGCCAAGCCTCTTGTTGCAGTCTATGCGGAGGAGGTCGCAGGCACTTCGGTTGTTGTACATGATGTTGACGGGTCTACGACACCTGTCAAATCAAGGGACGTCTTCGCAGCTGTCTCGATGGATGACGGCGGTACATGGAAAAAGACGAACCTGTCCCGTTCGGCAGACCTGACTTCATTTATGCTGGAAAATGGAAGTGTGTATCTTGGTGACACCTTCAAGCCCAATATCAAGGTTCAAGGCAACAAGATAGTCGTTGCGTGGACCAGCAAATTCGCGAGAAGCGGGACACCTACCTATGCGCAGGAAGGCATCGAGGACATATGGGGTGTAGGCGGACCACAGAGGTCACGCGACTATTCTGAAGATGGTTGGGTTGGGCTTGAAGTCCCGTTCAGCGTAGTCTGGGTTACCCGTGGATATATCGATCCCACAACTGGCGATGTAACCTGGTTCAAGGCTGAGAGGTTGACCTCCGGTCGTCGGGATGCAAACCAGATAACAATCGCATCAGCCGCAAATGCCGGTTTTGGCATAGTGTGGCAGGAAGACCCGGATGGCCTGATACCAGGCAATGCCGTCGGTCCAGGGGAAGGGTGGAGCGGTGCTACCACCAGCCAGAAGACAGACATCTGGTATTCATATATAGGAATGAAAGACTTTGAGAAAGAGGATGTATATTTTCCAATTAATGGAGATCCGGAGTTTGACGAGACAGACCCTCTGAAGGGCGACGGGCGACCTAAATCGCTTATACAGATGTCACTTCCGGTAAGGCTTACGGATAACGACGTGCTGAATACTGATAGCATGAAGATAAGCGTAGCAACTGGTTTGGACAATGGCACGTTTGCAAATTATACTGTCCCATTGGCTGACGGGACGGTTGACTCGGTCAACTTCTTCCGAGTCCATAATGAAGATCTGCAACCACTTCTGAATGCTTATGTATCCGATTCACTTTCAGATGAGGACGGGGCTCATACCTATGGATATGAATTGCAGGGACTGCTCTACAAGGATGATGGCGATCCATTGGTAAGGTCAGAAAGCGAATATCTGCACTTCTACAAGAAGGTAAACAACCAGGAGGCGGACAAGTATGTCGCGATAACGATGGACGGCAGGCTCCTTGATGGTGACACAGGTGCCTCCAGAGCCAATCTGATGCTGCAGCCGTATAAGAAGCCTGATCAGACCTATAGTGCCTATGCCATACTGGGCTATGAGGAGACCAAGGGGACAGGGTCAGGGCCTGATGATGAAGGTGATGACTGTGACGAAATAGCTGATGAATCAGGGGATGGTGATGACCGCTACTATCCTGATACCGGAAAGAACGTGATCTATCACAGCTATGACTTCGTAAAGGTTGATACGGTCAGTGGTGGTGCAATCCTTAATCCGCAGGAGGTCAATGCAAAAGACGAGAAGGTCTACCTGGTGGATGAGTACGGAGTACCGATCCTAGACTACATGAGAAATAAGATCCCTGCATATGAGAATGCACGTAGACCAAGATTCCTGGTGCAGTCCAAGGCCAATGCGATTGCGGGCAAGAAGGCTGATGTCAAAGGAACAGTAATGGTTACGCTGTACAAGATGGGCGCGGAAGGCAAGGGCCGACCATCTGACATAATGATGCAAATGTGGGAGGTCAGCTCGCTTGATACTGGAAATCCATACGACATCAAATACCTTTCAAAGAAGATCCAGAACATCAGCAGCGTGACTCCTGAAATCCTAGTTCCAACCGACAATGAAGAAAATGTCAAGATGCTGAAATGGAAGCAGACAGAGGGTAACCTTAATGACAAGACCTGGGCTTATGACAATGATGACGCAAGGGCACACCGTGGATTCCTGAAGGGGGACCTCCTGATAGTCGGGTACACATGGACACCAAACTGGACAGCGGCCAGAAATGGCAATGACATATACAACCTTTATATCCGAAGGTCATTCAATGGCGGCAAGGACTGGACATCCGATCCAAAGGGTGACGGAATAACGCATACCGAAATATTTAGAGATCCGATCACACTGGAACGATATGAGTACACTGAGTCATATAAGGCTGGAAAGTTTGAACCGGCCCGAAACCTCTCCCTGCTGAGAAACAACAAGGAGAGCGTCATAGAGCCGAGAGTAGTGGGAACTCCGGGTACGATTGTTGCAGTCAAAGATACTTCATCACCTTATTATTCGAGTGCTATGGTGAAGGTTACCGATGGTTATGCCTTCAAGGAGGACGTACAGGACACAAGCTCCTTCTGGATAACCTACGGTACTGAAGATAACGTAGACACAAACATTGGCAGCTACGACGATGAAGGCGATGAATTTTCAGCAGGACCGCTCGACCTATACTACACATACAGCAAGAACAAAGGTGAGGATTTCTACACCTACTTCAAGACGATAAACGAAGACAGTGATGGAAACAATGCCGGTGATATCGTCGAGGTTTGGGACTGGCTGGCTAAGGACCAGGGAGAGTATACTCCTGCCCAGGCTGAGGCCCAGATAAGGATGTCGCCAAACGGTAATGTATTCTATGCAATCTGGAATGAGAGCGGTACTGACCCGGATGATGGAAATTACAAGAGCGATGCTATCTTCCGCAGAATCACAAGGGACCACAGCTTCGTACAGACAAGGCGAATGGGTGTCTACATTACACCTTGACAGATATTGCTGGCCGTCAGTCACTAGATCATGACCAAAATGGTCAGATTACACAATTGAATCGAAAACCATATATGTTCAGTCAGAAATGAAGCAAGGGCTCCCGGCTCACGAGGGGCGGGAGTCCAGCTAAAACAGGTCCGGCACCTGCTCCGGCCTTGTTGACCCAGGGGACGCTGAAGAAAAGTATACTAAAGGAAAATTTAATTGTAACTTCAGCATACCCTTATGAAACCCCTGTAATTTCGAATTAACGAGTAAGTTCCTGGTTTGCATCAATCCAATGCTATTACAGTTCATTTGCACATGAGGCAGGAGCTTTTATAAGCAAGGTTTCTTTCGTGGACGAGATCAAAGCTTTATGTTTATGGACGCTTGGTCAGGGTTGATCAGTATTTCAATCAGAAACAATACCGCTCTAAGTTTAGACGGACTTGTACCTGATTCTAAGCTGATGCGATACCATTTCAGAATGGGCAGCAGTATCATCCGTCTGATACATGTCACAAGCATATTAAGGAGGGTAAAATGAAAAGGATACTAATCAATCTGCTTGTAGTGATAGTGATGGCTACGTTCATTCTGCCGGCCGTGACTGTATTCGCCGACTGGCCGCCACCTGAGGACAAGGGACCTACCGGTGGTGAGCCGCCAGGATGGTATCAACGTGAAAATCCGAAGCATGGCGGGGGAGCATAAAGCATAATCCAGCTGATGCATACCATTCGCCATCAGTAAGCTGAAATTCGAGATTTGGAGGTTATCATGAAAAGGAAATATACACTAATGATCATGTTTCTGGCTCTTTCTCTCATTACGGCAACACCACTTTCTGTAAATGCGGCAAAAAAGACAACAATTGCACAGTTGCTTACTGCACCACATAATAACCTGTCAACCCCTGCCATAATCACGGATGATGTTGCGATGTTCTACAACCAGGTCTGGATAAATACGGATGCAGATACTGTATTGGATGGTAATGAGCTGTTTATATACAAAGATGCAGATGGTCTGCCAATTCCGATTGAAGTGACGGAAACATTGGGTGACGTACATGACAATTCATACGAGGGGCAACTTGATTTATATCAGACTTATGTCATAGAAAACGATCTGACTGTCGACTATGATACACAGTATTTTTTGGATGCCGATGGTGATGGGGATGAAATTACTGAATGGACTGTGATTGCAGGCGTGCCGGATGGAAAACCTGACCTTACTTATCCGATTACAATGGAAGTATATTTGAATCTTAACGGACCATGGTCTCCGCATGCCAGTATATTTGATGTAACTCAGCCACCTTTAGCTTATGACGGGACAAACCTGGATGAAGCAATTGACAGCTTGAACGACAACCACGTATGGAACACAGACTATGTCGATACCTATGACAATGCATGGCAGGCAGACTGGGCGAGGACAAATGAACTGGTAACGATTGACTTCATTGACTGGGGTAATCCGATGGAGAACACATATCCTCAAGTCGGATACCGTTTCCCTATTGAGCTTTACCTATATACGAAGCTGACCGAGCCTATGACCGCATATACCATGGCTTGTCTCGAATATCCTAGCTCTGCAGACGAGGTATACGGAACGAATGGCGTGACATTTGAAAGCTACTATGCAACAGTGTTGACCAACAAATTCAGGGCGGAAGCAATCAACCTGACTTACGGAGGTGTAACACCGATCAATCTCGAGCCTGCAATCGGCCCTAGCGGGAAGATGAATTTCGCTTCAGCCGGAGGCGGTTGGATACCTACTAAAGCCGGTACGTATCGCATATACTTCTACGTTGATGATCCGCTCATTTCATTTGAAGGCGCTGAAATAAACAACGATGAACACTACATTTTCAGCCTTGGGCTTTGGGCAGAAGGCTTGTCACAGAATAAGGAAGGCTTGTCCTATGTTGTCAATGGCGCTGACTACACCTGGATCGATGTTGTGGTTGTAGAACCAAATGGTGGCGGTGGAAAAAAGACAAAGTGATAAATATGATTAACTAAATCAGATCGAGCGGTCCATCGGATCGCCCACGGAAAATACACAAATCGACGGGACCTTGGCAAGGTTTCGTCGATTTTGTAGTTATTGTACGAAGAATTACCTGAAAAGCATGAAGTGGGGACTTCAGTCGAATTGTAGTTGTCCCTAGAATCCATCGTTTCAAAAGTTTAAATGAGGGAATGGTTCAGGACTTAACAAATAAATACCAGGTGCTTGTGAAGGACAGCATAATAACAGTCGGATGTGTTTCGCCGGACGTGGTTAGAATAAAATGAGACAGGACCATAATAGAACAGGCGATTGAGAACCTAATGCGAAATGCAATCAATTAATCTCTGGTTGGTGAAGATGTTAAAAAAGTTATGACAGATAAAGGTGACAATGTTCGTGTGAGATTAGGGACCTCGGAGTAGGAATACTTGAAAGGGAGCTCACAATTGTCTGGGAGATGTATTTCAAGACTAAGGGTATAGAATAGTAAGAATACGGATCGGGGTTTGGACGCTCGATTGCAAAGAGAATACTTGAAACTTACAAAGCACAGGTTGCTGTCGTTAGTGTGCTAGGTGAAGGCATTATCTTCAGATTCAATCTGAAAAAAGAAAATCTAGGAATTAACAATTCATTGCGTTTCTTAACACACTCATATCACAACTTCCAAATATCATGAAGGTGCAGGGAAAAAGGGAGAAGTGATCAGAATGAAAAGAAGGATTTTCGTAGCAGTATTTACGGTAACCGCATTCATTGCCGCTTCGATTTCAGTAGGCGCTGCCACGATGACCAGGTCATCAGTAAAGAATACATATAATGAAAAGGTAATGACAGAATCCAAAGTGAAGCTGGCGGCAAAAGCAGGATTTGAAGAAACCCTGGATTTGATGTCAACAAGAGACAGACTTCAAGATCCTGACAAGGATCAGACCAGGGACAGAGATAAGCTTCAGGACTGCGAGATAGAACCAGACAAGGACCAGATCAGGGACAGAGATAAGCTTCAGGATTGCGAGCCTGATTGTGATAAAGATCAGGTCAGGGATAGGCAACAGATTATCGAGCCTGATGCTGACAGGGACCAGACCAGAGACAGACTTCAGGATTGTGTTTCCAGTGACGGAATCGTCGTAGAACAGGCAGCAAGTGAGTCAGGTTTGGCACAGACCCAAGATCAGAATCAGGAACAAACTCAAACAATGTCAGGGTCACAAGAGCAGATACAGAACCAGGCACAGGAAATGACACAGGCGCAGNNCAGGCACAGGCACAGGAAATGACACAGACGCAGGAACAGCAGCAGGAAATGACACAGACACAAATCCAGACAGAGGTCCAGAACCAGGAGCAGGAACAGGCTTTGGACCAGACACAGGAACAGGTTCAGACTCAGTCGCAGGAGCAGCAGCAGTACGGCGGAAATGGCGGCAGATAAAGCTGAACAACCTCTAGGCGGCAGGACAGAAGTCCTGCCGTTTGGTGTTTTGTAGTAAAAAAGAGTGCCTGTAATGGCACTCCAAGGTATTTACTTAAATTGGTCTATGGTATTGACTCGAAATTCATTATTATCATCTTATATACAATGCTTTCTCTGGATATGTGTACTTCCTTTACAAGCTCCTCTTCATTTATTGGATCCGGATTATTGAGATTTGTTTCGAAATAACCGCCCGAAATCTCAGGAACTTCGATGAGAAGTACATACCCTCCAATCTTCAGTGGCTCCTTAGGTTCATACCAATAAACCTCATAGTCGCCATCGTCATCAATATCTTTCACATAGCCAATAAGCTTGGCTTCATCGGTATATTTGGGAATGGTGGATGGTGCACCTTCGTACCAATCCGGGTTCAGGTAATCTTCATAAGATGTTTCCGCTACTGTCTGGTCCTTGATTTCCCTTCCTAAAATAACATCAGTACCAATGATACTTGGATGCAGCTCCGTATAGACCTCACCAAACTGGTCGTATTGCCTGATGTCTACATCAATATAGCCGGTAGGAACAGGCGATGTGACTTTGAAGTTGTCTGTAAGTGTTTGTGCGGTTTCATCTTCCTCGTAGTCTCCGGTCGGAAAATCATTTGAAAGGCTCATGCTAACAAAGTTTGATTTTGAGAAACTGGTAGTTGGCTCAAAATCGACATAATCTATTAGTTTGAACATATAGGTTGACTGGTCTTCCCTGATTACTAAATCAGGCAAATCATCCATGTTGTCGATCAGGTTCTCACCAAGAATCGGGTCGCTGCTTTTCTCGGAAACCCTGATTGCATACGCACCAGAATGGGTGTTTAGGTTATAGCAAGTTATGTAAATGGAATCTTTGTCAGGGAATTGATCCAATGCGACTCCATTCATATCAGTTGCCTGGATATATACCGGGTCAGTCAGGGTTTCATCAGTTGTGACTGTAACCGGGCAACTTCCTAGGAACAGGCCGTCATCCCTATATACCTGAATAGCTGAATATCCATTGCTTTCAGCTTTCACTTCTGCTGTGAGAAAGCCAGTTTTAACAACTGTTGCGATAGTTGGGTCAGTGCTTAGCCAGTATATATCAGTTAGGTCTGCATTCTCAGGCATAACTGCAGCGATAGTAAGCAAAGTTGGAGTTGTATCAGTAGGATGGATTTCAGTGATTTCCGAGGGTGATAATGTTACTGCAGTAGGTTGAATTATTGAAGTTCCTTCTACTGTTATGGTAAGTTCAGCAACTTCATTTGTTCCGATAATCGAACCGGTGACAAAATATTCACCAGGACTTTCAAAAACAACAGTATTATTTAGGAAAGTTCCACCCGTCTCACATGACCACGATTCTACAGGGATATCAGACCACTCATACACAATGTCATCAGATTTAACTAAAGCACTTACTGAAGCATATAGAGGTATGATGTCACCTGGGCTTGGATTTGGAAGGATTGGATCTAAAGTCAGAATATCTGTGATTTCAAACACTTTTACATTGCATGAATCATAGTAAACAGGACCGTCTGTGATTGTTGCAGTGACTATTGTGTCACCCATGCTGATACCTGAAACAACACCTTCATTTACAGTCGCAACATTTTCATCAGAAGATGTCCAGACTACGGACTGAACCGATGCGTTAACAGGAATTATTTTTGCTGTCAGTGTTCCATCAAAACCTTTTAATATATCAAGTGTGGGAGGGGTGACTTCTATACCATCAACTTTAATCGTAGCAGCGACATATGTGAGAGTCCCTCTGATTACGAACTGTCCTTTGATCTTCACCAATGATATTGATATGGGATCAGGTGTCGTGAATCCCGGAATTGAGACTGCGGTCACAGTACATTCACCGCCAAAGGTTGTAGAGAATGAAACGACATGATTCACAGTCTGCTTGGTTATCTGGTAGGGTATATCTTCAATAATCTTTAAAAAAGTTACAGTGGCTTCTGTTTCATCCGGAATACCATCCACAGTGATCTCAACAGTTAGCCCGCGGCCTGCAGCATTTACGCTCTTAAGTGCACTCCCGGGAAACATTGCAGTTAAAATGAACATTACAGCAAGTACAAGTATATTGATAACATGGAACCTTTTGTTCTTGCTTGAAAATATTGACATTTATGGCTTCCCCCTTTGCATTTATAACAAGCAGGTTAGTTTGCAATGAAGAAATGAAAATGTGCAACTGTTGACCACGACAGCTAATGCAAACACAGAGAAGAATCTGTTCGTATGATTGGATAATATGTGTATAATTATGCGAAAATAAGTATGTATATTCAGCTTTAATTGATACGACTGCATTTTGTTGCGCGTTGGCAGTTAAATGGAGCGCTGTTGCTGTAAGCTTGTAATGAACAACCTCTCTAAAGTCAGTATATCATAGTTAAATCAATTCTGTCATACGCTACATACAGTGCATAAATATTTAACTATATTGGTGGTTATTGTTCTTAAACAGTATAGGGACTTCACATTATTAAAGAATAGATAATAATTTGACATGAATAGAAATAATTGACATATTATTAGCGAAAAATGATTTAAGCTGGTGAGGATTTTGGTTAAAGGCCAGATGATAGATCAGTACCGCTGAATGGGGTCACATATGCTTCGATAGTTTCAAAATAGGTCAACATTCTGTGAATCATGGTAGGATTTATGGAAATCTTCTGTCCTCAGGTGATAGACTTAAGTCAAAAGGATATAGGAGGGTGTTTAATGGACATACTTGAAATGCTGACATCAGGACTTGGAGGATCGGGACTTCTGCAGCAGCTTGGACAGAAGGAGGATATCGGAGCTGACAAGGCTGAGGAGATAGCGGAGCTTGGCATACCTGCGATACTTGAGGCACTGAAGAGAAACGCCAGCACACCTGAAGGCGCGAGTGCACTGAGCAAGGCACTTGATGACCACGGCGATGATGATGTGACCGACCTGTCCGGATTCCTCACTAATGTAAACAAGGAAGATGGCTCGAAGATGCTGGACCACATACTGTCAGGGAAAAAGGAGAACGTGACATCAGCGCTTGCGGCGAAATCCGGACTTGACTCGTCAACGGTCATGAGCATGCTTTCGATGCTTGCACCTCTTGTAATAGGAGCAATGGCAAAGAAGAAGAAGGAGGATAACCTGGACACTTCAGGAATATCCGACCTGACTTCGATGATCACCGGACAGCTTTCTAAGAAGACGTCAGGTTCAGGCGGAGGCTTGATGGATGTTGTAGGACAGCTTCTTGATTCAGACGGAGACAGTAGCGGCGGCCTGCTTGGAAATCTTGGCAGCCTGCTCGGCTTGTTCAAATAGCTTTTTTGGGCCTGGTTCATCCAGGCCTTTACTGTGTCTTCAGGAGGTGATTCATTTGGCACTCGATGATAAGAAAGTCAAGGCTATAGCTGAAGAGGAGCTTTTGGAGCTCATATCAGAGGATCCCCAGGCCTTGTCTGAGGTTGTCGGGATCCTTGTAAACGGGAAGGGTGCAGTGAGGTTCAAATGTGACAAGGTCATAAGAAGGCTTTCTGAGAAGGAGCCAAATCTTGTCTATGACCATTACGATGAAATAGCATCCCTTGTTTCTTCCGATAACAGCTTCCTGAGGTGGGGTGCGATACTTACTGTTTCAGGGCTCGCCGGTTGTGATACAAAAAGGAAGTTCGACAGGTATCTGGACCCCTGGCTCTCACTCCTTGACAGCGGACATGTGGTGGATTCGACAAACATGGCGGGAAATGCCTGGAAGGTTGTGAATGCAAGGTCAGACCTTGAGCCTGCCGTGACACGGGCACTCCTTTCAATAGAACACAGGACATATTACCACAAGGGTGAGGTTTCGGAGGAATGCAGGCTTGTTGCTATGGGTGCGGCACTTGGAAGCTTCATTGAGTATTATGATGATTCATCCATGAAGGCAGAGATCCTGGCATTTGCAAGGAGGTCTACGCTTTGCACCAGAAAAAAGACTTCAGCTCTCGCTTTGAAGCTTATTGGAAGATATGAAAAATAGGGATTCTGGTGTATCATCTGATTAGGATACTTTGAAAGTTTGGATGTGATCATTTGAAGGAAACGGACCTTTACGAGGGTGTAAGGAAATATTTCGAAGAAAGGGGATTCACAGTCCGGGCAGAGGTAAAGGACATGGATGTCTGCGCGGTCAGGGAAGGTCTCCTTGTGGGGATAGAGCTCAAGAGGAACTTCTCGTCAGACCTTCTCATACAGGGAGCCATGAGGCAGAAGGTCTGTGACCTGGTTTATATCGCAGTCCCCAAGCCCAAGAGGATAAGGAAGGACAGGGCGTTTTCCAGCATGCTTTATCTGCTCAGACGTCTTGAACTGGGACTTCTCTATGTTGATATTGAAGCAGGAGAAGCTGTGGAGGTGCTTGAACCGTCCTTCTACGAGCTGGACAAGGCCAGGAGGACGATGGTCAGAAAGAGGACTGCCCTTCTCAAGGAATTCAACAGAAGGACCATCAGCGCAAATACAGGAGGCTCCTCCAAGAAAAAGCTCCTAACGGCATACAGGGAGGAGTCCCTCAAGGCTGTGGCGTTCCTACGGAAGAACGGCACTGCAGCTCCGAAGGACCTGAAGGCATTGGGCATAAAGCCGGGACTTTTCAGGGACAATTTCTACGGCTGGTTCATGAAGGTGGACAGGGGAGTATATGCCCTGGATGAGAAGAAGTCACAGGACTACAGGGAATACGAGGAGCATATAGAAAGGTTTGGAACCGAGTTTCCTGACATTGAGTCATAGATATTTGTAAGCATACGCTTATTATTTATTTAAGATTACTGTAATAATATTAAATAGCTATGGGAGAATTCTCCCGAAAGAGGACTGCGGATCACTCCGCAGTTCTTTATGATTTTTTGAAAGGGTGAGAAAATGATAAGGATATTCAAATACCTTAAATCCCACTATATCCACATCGCACTTATTGTNNGGAATCGAGTCAGCTCTTATCAAAGCCATGAGGGCTGAGGAATATGAGAAGTTCAAGCTGATCCTGGATGATTCAGAGGAGGAGCTGTTTCTTGGGAACTATACCCTGATGGACAGCACGTCCGGTACAGACTATGTGGACGAGTATCCGTCCCTTGCTTCAGGAAGTGCCTATATACTCACGGGCAAGGATGAAGCATCCCTTGCAGAGCTTACCGCAATGCTTGAGAAAAGGCTGCCAGTGCTCTATGCCCTCGAGAACTACAAGTCAGGGGAAGGAAGCCAGATGCCCATAGGTATCCCAGTAGGCGCTGACATATTCGGAGCGCTGAAGGTGATGACAGATGAGCAGGTCAGAACTCTTATTGGCAATTTTGATGCGCAGATGTCGGTGATGCCAGCCGAGATGACAAGGCAGGGTGCTCTTGCATATGTAAGGGCAGAGTATGAGGCGCTTGGTTCGGACCTTGATTCAATAAGGTCGTCATACATACTGAAGACCGGTCTCCTGATGGTTGCCATAGCATTCCTCAGCATGTTCGCTGCGGTATGTGTCACATATCTGTCAGCAAGGACGGCCTCAGCGCTGGGAAGCGTTCTGAGGGACAAGGTGTTCACGAAGGTAACGACCTTCTCAAACACCGAGTTCGACAGCTTTTCAACCGCATCGCTCATAACCAGGACCACTAATGACATTTCTC
Source organism: Clostridiaceae bacterium UBA6085 (assembly GCA_002428605.1). Lineage (GTDB taxonomy): Bacteria > Bacillota > Clostridia > Clostridiales > Clostridiaceae > Youngiibacter. The sequence goes on along the minus strand of DIXH01000048.1, from coordinate 7,641 downwards.
AGGTACAGAACATAATGGTAATGATGCTGAGGATGGTAATCTATTCTCCGATCCTCGGAATAGGGGGAATAATCAAGGCTCTGGGGACAAACATGTCAATGGCATGGATAATACTCCTGGGAGTTGTTTCGATCATGGTGCTTGTGGGGTCTTTGTTCGCAGTGGCCATGCCAAGGTTCAAGAAGGTACAGCTGCTTGTCGACAAAGTGAACAAGGTAATGAGGGAATCCCTTGTGGGTATGCTCATAATCAGGGCGTTCAACACTGAAGCCCTTGAGGAAAAGAAGTTCGACGATACCAACAGCGAGCTTACAAAGGTCAATCTTTTCGTCAGCAGGGCCATGAGCGGAATGATGCCTGTCATGATGCTTATCATGAACGGAGTCATGCTCCTCATCATATGGGTCGGGGCAAAGGAGATAGACCTCGGCAATATAAGGGTCGGGGACATGATGGCATTCATGCAGTATGCGATGCAGATCATAATGTCATTCCTCATGCTCTCGATGGTATCGATAATGCTTCCAAGGGCTGCAGTTTCTGCAGACAGGGTAATGGAGGTGATCGAGAAGGATTCTTCTATACTTGATCCAAAAGAACCTCAGAAGTTCAATGAGGAGCTCAAGGGACAGGTGGAATTCAAAGAAGTCTATTTCAGGTACCATGGAGCGGACGAGGATGTGTTAAGGAACATATCCTTCAAGGCCATGCCCGGTGAGGTTACCGCGTTCATCGGGTCAACAGGATCAGGAAAATCAACACTTATCAACCTGATTCCAAGGTTCTATGACGCCACGGCAGGAAGCATATTAGTTGATGGCAAGGATGTCAGGAACGTATCGCTTAAGGACCTGAGGGAGAAGATAGGCTATGTACCCCAAAAGGGTGTGCTTTTCTCAGGAACCATAAGGAGCAACCTCGAGTACGGGACAAGCGGCCTCACTGAAGATGCGCTTCAGAAGGTGGCGAGGATCTCAAGGAGTGAGGAATTCATCCTTGAGAAGGAAGATACCTACGATTCAGGGATAAGCCAGGGAGGAACAAATGTCTCCGGAGGTCAGAAGCAGAGGCTTTCAATAGGCAGGGCCCTTGCGAAGGAGCCCGAGATATTCATATTCGATGATTCCTTCTCAGCCCTTGACTACAGGACGGAGAGGGAGCTGAGGAAGGCGCTGAAGGATGAGCTTTCTTCAAGCACGCTGCTCATCGTGGCACAAAGGATATCGACGATCATGAACGCCGACAGGATAATCGTCCTCGACGAGGGCGAGATCGTCGGGATAGGAAAGCACAGGGAGCTCATGGATACATGCAAAGTATACAGGGAGATCGCAGAATCCCAGCTTTCGAAGGAGGAACTGGCATGAGTGAGAACAAAAATACAACACAGCAGGCACAGAGGCCAGGACCGGGACCCGGCGGTCCCATGGGAATGGGAAGGATAATCGAGAAGCCTAAGGACTTCAAGGGTACTATGAAGAAGCTCCTTGAGTACCTTTCACCGTATAAGCTGAAGCTGATCCTTGTCATAATCTTCGCTGCAGGCAGCGCCGTTTTCTCGATAGCAGGACCGAAGATACTGGGAACGGCAACCACAAAGCTATATGAGGGACTGATAGCTAAGGTATCAGGTACCGGAGGCATCGACTTTGATTCGATCCTTAAGACTGTACTTTTCCTTGCAGGACTTTATCTTGCAAGCTCGGCACTTATGATAATCCAGGGATTCATCGTGTCAGGTGTGTCCCAGAAGGTCTCCTACAGCCTGAGGAAGGAGATATCAGAGAAGATAAACAGGCTTCCACTGAAGTTCTACGATACCAGGACACATGGGGAGATACTGTCAAGGGTAACCAACGATGTTGACACACTGTCACAGACGCTGAACCAGTCGATGTCGCAGATGATCTCGTCGCTTACGACATTAGTCGGTGTGCTGGTAATGATGCTTTCGATAAGCGTCACCATGACAGTAGCCGCAATACTTATCCTTCCATTGTCACTTGGAATAGTCATGACTGTCCTCAAGAAGAGCCAGGTCTATTTCAAGAGGCAGGCGAAGCTCATCGGAAACCTCAACGGCCACGTTGAGGAGGTCTATGGGGGGCACCTCATAATGAAGGCCTTCAACGGTGAAGAGAAGGCCATCGAGTCGTTCGATGTCATCAATGATGAGCTGAAGGACGTATCCTTCAAGGCTCAGCTGCTTTCAGGCCTCCTGATGCCACTCATGGGCTTCGTGGGAAACCTGGGATATGTTGCAGTATCCATACTCGGTGGCTACCTTGCGGGAATAAAGGCAATAGAGGTCGGAGACATACTTTCATTCATCCAGTATGTCAGGAACTTCACCCAGCCGATAAATCAGGTGGCTCAGATTTCAAACATCTTCCAGTCCACAGTAGCCGCATCCGAGAGGGTCTTCGAGTTCCTGGAGCAGCCCGAGATGGAGGAAGAGGCAGAGGAAACCGTGTCGCTTGAAGAGGTCACCGGTGAAGTGGAATTTGAGAACGTCCATTTCGGATATACCGAGGACAGGACAATAATAAATGACTTCTCCGCTAAGGCGATGCCTGGCCAGAGGATAGCAATAGTCGGACCTACAGGAGCCGGCAAGACGACGGTAGTCAAGCTGCTCATGAGGTTCTATGAGATAACGAGCGGAAGGATACTGATAGACGGAGTGGACATAAGGGACATGAAGAGGTCTGAGCTCAGGAAGAGCTTCGGAATGGTCCTGCAGGATACATGGCTGTTCTCAGGCTCCATCATGGAGAACATCAGGTACGGAACCCCTGAAGCAACTGACGAAGAGGTGATCTGCGCGGCAAAGGAAGCACACGTGCACCATTTCGTGAAAACTTTGCCTGGAACTTATTCCATGGAGATCAACGAGGAGGCTTCAAACATAAGCTCAGGACAGAAGCAACTGCTGACGATAGCAAGGGCAGTGCTGAAGGACCCGAGGATATTGATCCTTGACGAGGCCACAAGCTCAGTTGACACAAGGACAGAAAGGCTCATACAGGAAGCCATGGAGAGGCTCATGAAGGGCAGGACGTCGTTCATCATAGCGCACAGGCTTTCAACCATAAGGAACGCGGACCTGATCCTGGTAATGGACCATGGCGACATAGTCGAAATAGGAAACCATGAAGAGCTGATGGAAAAGAAGGGCTTCTACCACAGCCTGTACAACAGCCAGTTCGAGGACAAGGAAACAGCATGATAACAGGCAGGACACTGAAGCTTCGGCTTCCGTGCCCTGCCCTTTTAATTTGGCATAGAAAAAAGGCGGAATGAGGAAAAACTGTGGTGTCATTTACGCCACAGGCTGAGAATAATCTCATGGCATGATGTATAATTGAGGGAGGAACGAGGAAGGAGGCTTTGGCATGAAAAGAAGGGACTACAGGCTTAGGGACAGGAAGGATGTGGAGCAGGAGCTGTCTAAGCTTCAGAAGGAAGTGACACAGAAAGGTGCCACAGAAAGGGCATTTGCAAATGAATACCATGACAGTAAGGAACCCGGGATATATGTTGACCTTTATACGGGTGAACCACTGTTTACGAGTCTTGACAAGTTTGATTCCGGATGTGGGTGGCCGAGCTTCACTAAGCCTATAATCAGGAATGTGGTTGAGGAGAAGGCAGACTGGTCGTTCGGGATGCACAGGGTCGAGGTAAGGTCAAAGGTCTCTGACAGCCATCTCGGGCATGTGTTCAATGACGGTCCCAGGGACAAAGGCGGACTCAGATACTGCATCAATTCAGCCGCAATATATTTCATACCGCTGGACAAGCTGGAAGAAGAGGGCTACGGAGAATACCTTGAGCTCTTCAGAAAATAGAACTATTGGAGGATGGCATGAAGAAGATACTTATAGTCGAGGATGAGAGAAAACTGGCAAGGTTCATGGAGCTGGAGCTTACGCATGAGGGGTATACCGTGGACATAGTCTCTGACGGGCAGAGTGCCCTGATGAAGCTAATGAGCAAGGAGTATGACGTATGTCTGCTTGACTTAATGATCCCGGTAATTGACGGAATTGAGGTCACGAAGAGGGCAAGGGCCTTCACCGATATCCCGATAATAATGATAACTGCAAGGGACGGACTCGAAGACAAGGTAAAGGGCTTCGACATCGGAGCAGACGAGTACATGACCAAACCCTTCGAGATGGAGGAGCTTCTTGCGAGGCTGAGGTCACTCTTCAGGCAGAAAAACGACAAGAGCCTTGAGAAGGTGCTGTCCTACAAGGACCTGACACTAAACAAGGAGACATATGAGGTCACAAGGGGAAGCGACAGGAAGGAGCTGACAAAGAAGGAATTCGACCTTCTGTCATATCTTCTGGAGAACCAGGGAATCGTGCTTACAAGGGAGAAGATCCTCAACACTGTCTGGGGCTTCGACTTCGAGGGCGAGACCAATGTGGTTGATGTGTACATCAGGTTCCTCAGGGCGAAGCTAGATGACGACTATGAGGAAAAGCTCATCCAGACTGTCAGGGGAGCAGGGTATACATTAAGATGATCGGGAAGCTTAATCCAAACAGGCTGAAGCTTTCAACAAGGATCACCTGGAACTATGCACTCATATTCACATCAATACTCCTCATAATAAACTTTGCGGTATACGCAAGCACCCAGATATACAACAGGGTCGCATCATCGACGGAGGTATCGAACCTTTCATCGTCTGTGGTCGTACTTCTCAGCCAGAAGGACGAGGTCACTCCGGAGGACATAAGGAGCCTTGGAGTCATCCCTCCTTACTATGCTTCAGTGACTTCCCCTACAGGAAGCGTCTACTCAATCGAGGATACGGAAATTGGGACCGAGGATGGAAAGCTGGTTCTGAGGAGACCTGGAAGGGAGACTTCAAGCCTTTCGAGCAGCGAGAAGTCCCTGACGAGAGGTGAAACCACATACAGCATAACTGTTGTCAAGGACCTTAACGTATACCGGTTCCTTAACACCGTGAACCTGGTGACGCTTATCATAGCATCCCTTATGGGTGTCGTCGTAAGCTACGTTGTGGGAATATACATGTCAAGGCAGAGCTTCGACCCGATAATAAAGATGACGAAATCAGCAGCAGCCATAGGACCGTCCAATATGCATGACAGGGTGATCCTGCCTGAGGCCAGGGATGAGATAAGGGATCTCGGCGAGACCTTCAACGGGCTCCTTGACAGGCTTGACAACGCTTATTCCAACCAGGCTAAATTCGTATCAGACGCATCCCATGAGCTTAGGACTCCCCTTACAGTCATAAAGGGCTACACTGACATGCTGAGGCGATGGGGAAAGGACGACAGGGAGATCCTGGACGAATCGATAGATGCCATAAAGGCTGAATGCGAGAACATGGCGCTTCTCGTTGAGAACCTTCTGTTCATAGCCAAGGGGGAGAACAGGAAGCTTAACATAAGCCCTGTAAGGTTCAATCTCAAGGAGATGCTCCTTGAGGTGGATAAGGAGGGTGACTTCAACCTCAAGGGAAGGGATATAGTGGTAGAGGCTGAATCGTTCGAAGTTGTAGCTGACCGAAAGATGATTAAGCAGCTTGTAAGGATCTTCGTCGACAACAGCGTGAAGTTCACCGAGTCAGGCTCGGTCATAACCCTGACCGCTGAACTGAAGGGAGAAAAGTATGTCCTGAAGGTAATAGACCGGGGAGAGGGGATTCCAAAGGAGGACCTTGCCAAGATCTTCGAGAGGTTCTATGTCGCCGACAAGGCAAGGACAAAGGACAAGGCAGGCTCCGGACTCGGACTTTCCATTGCAAAATGGATTGTCGAGACACATAAGGGTACCCTTACTGCAGAAAGTGAGCAGGGCACAGGCACAACGATGATAGTTGAGATGCCGGTTGATATTAACGCGTGAAAAGGGCTGCCAAACGGCAGCCCTTTTAAATATCTTAGTAACTGAAACTTGACCTGCAGGTCCTCTCTTTTAAGGATTACTGCTATCTCTTGACCTTCCTGTCCTTGATGGTCTGCTTGTACCATAGCCTCTTCAGGAAGGCGGTAGATGACCTCCAGGTGACCTGGAGTATGAAGCCTGCGATGACCGAGAACATGATGATCATGTAGAAGGTATTGTAGGGCTCCGCTTTTCCGGCTTCGTTGATGTAGTTGTCCCATATCCTCATGAACATGAAGTACTGGGCACCTATTACGCCGAGTATCACTGACCTTGCGATTACCGGAAGGTTCATGAAGAACAGAAGGACAATAAGAAGTCCCAGTGCAGCGTAAAGGTAAAGGAACGGACCGTACATCACAGGGATGTTCTTTGGCTCCAGGAGAGCTATGGGGTCCCAGCTGAAGGTGTAGACTTCTCCGAACGCATGGATCAGCATGAATATTATGAAGGGCAGTATCCTTGAAAAAGCAGCCGTTATGAACCATACGGCCTTTTTGATGTATCGCATCTTTATCCTCCGAAAAATTCCATTTCCCTCTGATTATATCAGATGGCTAAAAAAATGGGTAGTGAACATCGAAACTGCGCACTCTTATGGTATTATAAATATAAGCCGGATCGCACATTAAGCTTAGTATAAGCATGCACTGTTATCATTTGCAGATAAAACCTTTAAGATTTGCTTAATTCTGCAGTTTCGGACACAAATATTTTATGGATGTGGAAATATGGATATATTGAGAAAGATTGAAAAGTTCGTTAGCCGGTTTGCCGTAAGGGGCCTCATGAAATACATAGTGATCCTTACAGGTGCGGTATTCTTCCTCGACCTGCCAATGTCAGGCAGGCTGACCCAGATGATGTATCTGGACAGAAACCTGGTCCTTTCCGGGCAGATATGGAGGCTTCTGACCTTCGTGTTCGTACCTGAGGGTTCAGGATTCTTTACGATAATATCACTGATCTTCTATTACTGGATAGGCAACGTGCTGGAGATGGTATGGGGCACCAACAGGTTCAACACCTACTACTTCCTCGGAGTGCTGTTCACGGGCATAGGCGGCATGATACTGGGATTCACAACCATCTACTATGTCAACCTTTCACTGTTCCTGGCATATGCGGCATTTTTCCCTGAGAACACTGTATACGTGATGTTCGTTCTTCCGGTAAAGATGAAGTACCTGGCTGCGTTCCAGATGCTATACCTGCTGTACCAGATAGTTACGGTTCCAAGCATCGCCTTGAAGGCTGCAATAGTTCTGTCGATTCTTAACTTCCTTCTCTTCTTCGGTCCGGAATATCTCAGGAAGTCAAGGCGGAACGTAAGGACCTCAAAGATGAGGAAGGACCTTGATTCATTCTCAAGGCAGAAGACAGCATCCATGCACAAGTGCACAGTATGCGGAATCACCGAGAAGGATGACCCGGACATGGACTTCAGGTACTGCTCCAAGTGCGAGGGGCATTTCGAGTATTGCGAGAAGCACATACTTGAGCATGAGCACAGGTCCAATGTCATAAACCTGTCGGAAAAGAAGAAGAAGATAAACTGATGATGATTGCGGGGGCACCTGAATGGTGCGTCCGCATTTTGGCAGATTTGCAAGGATTTCAGGAAACAGGAGGAAGTCGGAGGAAACAGGCAGCCGATGCCTTGGAATGGCATATTGAAATGGTAAATTAATGGCTACTGAATAATGC
>DIXH01000100.1 GCA_002428605.1 Clostridiaceae bacterium UBA6085 | reverse complement strand
AAGCGCTCTATTTTTATATATATCTGAATGAAAAATCTTTCCCATCTGATTCATAAAAACACAGCACTGATTGATGCTACTTCTCGACCTTAGGCCTCTTAGCACCACACTTGGACCTTGACTGCAGTCTGTTGCTGACACCTGCGCTGTCGAGTGCTCCTCTGACAATGTGGTACCTTACACCAGGAAGGTCCTTGACTCTTCCACCCCTTATGAGAACAACGCTGTGCTCCTGAAGGTTGTGTCCTACTCCACCGATATAGGCTGTTACCTCATATCCGTTAACAAGTCTTACCCTGGCGATCTTTCTGAGCGCTGAGTTTGGCTTCTTTGGAGTAGTAGTCTTGACTACTGTGCAGACTCCTCTTTTCTGAGGGGACTCCTTTAGAGCTGGAGAATTAGTCTTATAGACTGCTGTCTCTCTGCCCTTCCTTACTAGCTGGTTAATAGTTGGCATTTTTTCACCTCCGTGTGTCTTTATGAAACATATCTATATGGGTTAATAGATACCTTAGCAACGCCCCTTTAAGGGCTTCGTGGGACAAGGCCGGTGCTTTGGATCGTCCAAAACACCGTTCCTCTAAATCACACAAATTTTATTTTACCAAAACCAGGGGTATGTGTCAACAAATTGACACTAATCCTCTATGATCTCTTCATCTTCCTCATGCTTTTCTACAGCAAGGTCGTTATCGGTACTTAGCTTTATTGCATTGTACCTGGTCATTCCGGTACCGGCTGGAATCAGCTTTCCTATTATGACGTTCTCCTTGAGTCCGAGCAGCGGGTCGATCTTGCCCTTTATAGCCGCATCAGTCAGGACCCTTGTGGTTTCCTGGAATGATGCTGCAGAAAGGAATGAATCTGTCGCAAGTGATGCCTTGGTAATACCCAGCAGCACCTGTTCGCCTTCCGCTTCCTTGAGCCCAAGCTCCTTTACCCTGTTGTTTTCAATAATGAAGTCGAATATGTCTATGAGAACTCCCGGCAGAAGATCTGTGTCATTGGCTTCAGATACCTTGACCTTTCTCGTCATCTGTCTTACGACAACCTCGAGATGCTTGTCATTGATGTCAACGCCCTGCAGCCTGTAGACCTTCTGTACTTCTGAAAGTAGATATTCCCTTACACCATCGACTCCCTTTATCCTCATTATGTCATGCGGATTGATGGATCCTTCAGTAAGAGCATCACCGGCTCCAACCACCATTCCGTCCGAAACCTTGATTCTGGATCCGAAAGGTATGTCGTAGCTGAATTCCTCGCCCGTTTCAGCAAGCACATGTACAGTCCTCTTCTTCTTGGTTTCCTCAAGCCTTACGCTGCCGCCGATGTCGGTGACAACCGCAAGTCCCTTTGGCTTTCTTGCCTCAAAGAGCTCTTCGACTCTGGGAAGACCCTGAGTGATATCTGCTCCGGCAACTCCTCCGGTATGGAAGGTTCTCATTGTAAGCTGTGTTCCCGGCTCTCCTATACTCTGCGCAGCGATGATGCCCACAGCCTCGCCGATGTTGATCTGGCTCGCAGTTGCCATGTTCATGCCGTAGCACTTTGCACATACGCCGACCTTAGTCTGGCATGTGTAAACCGACCTGATCTTGACCTTCTTTATTCCAAGGTCGTCGATCTTCTCAGCCATGAGCGGCTCGATATACTCGCCTTCCCTTACCAGGATCTCTCCTGTCTCCGGATGGACGATGTCCTGCATCGTGAATCTTCCAGTAAGTCTTTCCCTTAGTGTCTCGATGACGTCACCGGCTTCGGTTATCGCCTCCATCACTATGCCTTCAGTGGTTCCGCAGTCCTCTTCCCTGACTATGACTTCCTGCGATACGTCTACAAGTCTCCTTGTAAGGTATCCTGAGTCAGCAGTCTTAAGAGCGGTATCCGCATTACCCTTTCTTGCTCCGTGTGTGGATATGAAGTACTCGAGGACATCAAGGCCTTCTCTGAAGGATGCCCTGATCGGTCTTTCGACGATCTTGCCTGACGGGTTGGCCATAAGTCCTCTCATTCCCGCCAGCTGCTTGATCTGGGATTTGGATCCTCTCGCACCTGAGTCCGCCATCATGAATATCGGGTTGTATCTGTCAAGGGATTCCATCAGGGCGTCAGCAACCTCATCGGTTGTCTTTGTCCACTTCTCGATGACCCTGTTGTATCTTTCCTCTTCTGAGATGAGTCCTCTCTTGAACATCTTCTCGATCTTGTCTACCGTATCATCTGCTTCCTTAAGGAGCACATACTTCTTTTCAGGCACTATCATGTCCGCAACAGCGACCGTGATCGCACCTACAGTTGAATAATGGTACCCAAGGGCCTTTATGTCATCAAGCATTATTGAAGTCAGTGTAGGACCATGCTTGATGTAGCATTTGTCGACGATCTTCCCAAGCTTCTTCTTGTCAACAAGGAAGTCTATTTCCGGCTTGAACAGGTTCGCTTCATCAGTCCTGTCTACGAATCCAAGGTCCTGCGGAATTGACTCGTTGAATACGAGCTTTCCTACAGTAGTCTTGATTATCTCTGTCCTCTCCACACCATCAACGACCTTTGAAAGTCTTACCTTGATTGGCTCCTGAAGAGTTACAGCCTTGACCTGGTATGCCATCAGGGCTTCTTCCTTGGATGTGTAAAGCTTGTCGAAGCCATCGTTAGACGGTCTTTCCATTGTCAGGTAGTAGGATCCTAGGACCATATCCTGCGATGGGACCGAAACCGGCTTTCCGTCTGAAGGCTTGAGTATGTTTCCGGATGCAAGCATCAGGAACCTTGCTTCAGCCTGTGCTTCCATTGACAATGGAACGTGCACGGCCATCTGGTCTCCGTCGAAGTCCGCATTGTACGCGGTACATACAAGAGGATGAAGCTTAAGTGCCCTTCCTTCGACAAGTACCGGCTGGAATGCCTGGATTCCAAGTCTGTGCAGTGTAGGCGCTCGGTTAAGGAGAACCGGATGGTCAGTGATGACCTCTTCAAGGATATCCCAGACCTGGGGCTGGACCCTCTCTACCATTCTCTTGGCGCTCTTTATGTTGTGAGCTGTTCCGTTTGCAACCAGCTTCTTCATTACGAAAGGCTTGAACAGTTCAAGCGCCATCTCCTTGGGGAGACCGCACTGGTACATCTTCAGCTCAGGGCCGACGACGATAACCGATCTTCCTGAATAGTCGACTCGCTTACCAAGGAGGTTCTGCCTGAACCTTCCCTGCTTGCCCTTCAGCATGTCGGAAAGGGACTTTAACGGCCTGTTTCCAGGACCTGTTACCGGCCTTCCTCTTCTGCCGTTATCGATCAGCGCATCCACCGCTTCCTGAAGCATCCTCTTCTCGTTCCTTACGATGATGTCCGGAGCACCGAGGTCAAGGAGCTTCTTCAGCCTGTTGTTCCTGTTTATGACCCTTCTGTAAAGGTCGTTGAGGTCAGAGGTTGCGAACCTTCCGCCGTCAAGCTGCACCATAGGTCTTATGTCCGGAGGTATTACCGGAATGACATCTATGATCATCCAGTCAGGCCTGTTTCCGGATTTTCTGAAGGACTCGATTACCTCAAGCCTCCTTATTATCCTGACCCTTTTCTGTCCGGTTGCGGTCTTAAGGTCTTCCTTGAGCTCCTTTGCGGATTTCTCAAGGTCGATTTCAGCCAGGAGAGCCTTTATGGCTTCCGCTCCCATCTTGGCTGTGAAGGAGTATTCTCCCTCCTGCTCTACCATGTCCCTGTATTCCTTCTCCGTGAGCACCTGCTTCTTCATGAAGGTGGTGTTCTTCGGGTCAAGAACCACGTATGACGCAAAGTAGAGTATCTTCTCAAGTGACCTCGGGCTCATGTCGAGGATGAGTCCCATCCTCGAAGGTATGCCCTTGAAGTACCAGATATGGGAGACAGGTGCGGCAAGCTCTATGTGCCCCATCCTCTCTCTTCTGACCTTGGCCTTTGTGACCTCGACTCCGCATCTGTCGCATATTATTCCCTTGTATCTTACTCTCTTGTATTTACCGCAGTGGCACTCCCAGTCCTTCATAGGCCCGAATATTCTTTCACAGAACAGTCCGTCCCTTTCCGGCTTGAGGGTCCTGTAGTTTATGGTTTCCGGCTTCTTAACCTCGCCTCTTGACCAGCCCCTGATCTCCTCAGGAGATGCAAGGCCGATCTGCAGCGCATCAAAGTTGTTTAATTCCATAAAGGGTTGTCCTCCCTCCAATTACTCTATATCGTCGGCAAAATCGCTCGTGTCATCATCAATTTCGAATTCCTCATCATCGATTATCAGCGCATCCTTATCGAATTCCTCGCCTGTATCGATGATTATGTCCTCCGGGGAGTCGATGGAAATTCCGGTTATCTCAGTGAAGACTTCCTCTTCAACCGATTCCTTTATCTCTATCTCTTCCTTCTCGTCATTCAGCACCTTGACATCCAGGCAGAGAGCCTGAAGCTCCTTTATAAGGACCTTGAACGACTCTGGTATGCCCGGCTCAGGGATGTTCTCACCCTTGACGATGGCCTCATATGTCTTGACTCTTCCGACGACATCATCGGACTTGACTGTAAGTATTTCCTGCAGAGTGTGGGCAGAGCCATAAGCCTCAAGTGCCCAGACTTCCATTTCTCCGAACCTCTGTCCTCCGAACTGTGCCTTTCCGCCAAGCGGCTGCTGCGTTACAAGAGAGTACGGTCCTGTTGACCTTGCATGTATCTTGTCATCGACAAGATGCGCAAGCTTCAGTATGTACATGTATCCAACGGTTACAGGATTGTCAAACGCTTCTCCCGTTCTTCCGTCGTAAAGCAGTGTCTTGCCGTTTCTGTCGTATCCGGCCTGTTCAAGCATGTCCTCGATGTCCTTCTCTGTAGCTCCGTCAAATACCGGTGTAGCAACATGCCAGCCCATCTTTGAGGCAGCCCATCCAAGATGGACCTCAAGCACCTGTCCGATATTCATTCGGGAAGGAACTCCAAGAGGATTCAGGCATATCTGCAGCGGTCTTCCATCAGGCAGGAACGGCATGTCTTCCTCAGGGAGAACCCTTGAGATGACACCCTTGTTTCCATGTCTTCCGGCCATCTTGTCACCGACAGAGATCTTTCTCTTCTGTGCTATGTAGCACCTTACGAGCATGTTGACTCCAGGCGGCAGCTCATCAGCGTTGTCCCTTGTGAACACCTTGATGTCTACTATGATACCTGATTCACCATGTGGAACTCTCAGTGATGTATCCCTGACTTCCCTTGCCTTTTCGCCGAATATGGCTCTGAGGAGCCTTTCCTCTGCGGTAAGCTCGGTCTCTCCCTTAGGAGTTACCTTACCGACAAGAATGTCACCGGACCTCACCTCGGCACCGATCCTTATTATTCCCCTGTCATCCAGGTCTCTTAAGGAATCGTCACCCACATTCGGTATGTCCCTTGTTATCTCTTCAGGCCCCAGCTTGGTGTCCCTTGCCTCGGCCTCGTATTCCTCTATATGTATCGAGGTGAAGACGTCGTCCCTTACCAGTTCTTCCGATATGAGCATGGCGTCCTCATAGTTGTAGCCTTCCCAGGTTATGAAGCCGATTCGGATATTCTTTCCAAGGGCTATCTCACCGAGGTCTGTAGACGGTCCGTCTGCAAGAAGGGATCCCTTCTTCACATACTCGCCCTTTTCCACAAGAGGCTTCTGGTTGATGCAGGTACCCTGGTTGCTTCTCTTGAACTTCAGAAGCCTGTAGGTATCGATTAGACCCCCGTCAGCCCTCTTTATCCTTATCTCGTTTGCGCTTACGTATACGACGGTGCCTTCATGCACAGCCTTCGGAAGCACTCCTGAGTCAGAAGCCGCCTTGTACTCTATGCCTGTTCCGACTATAGGCGCTGTAGCCTTCAGAAGCGGAACGGCCTGACGCTGCATGTTGGATCCCATCAGGGCTCTTGATGCGTCGTCGTTCTCAAGGAACGGTATCATCGCTGTTGCAACGGATACCAGCTGCCTTGGGGATATATCCATGAGGTCTACGCTCTGCCTTGTTATGACAGCCATGTCCTCCATGTCCCTGACAGCGACCCTTTCGCCTACGAACCTTCCTGTTTCATCAAGTGGCTCGTTAGCCTGGGCTATGAAATACTGGTCCTCCTCGTCTGCAGTGAAGTACTTCACTTCAGTGGTGACAGTTCCGGTGGACTTGTCCACCACCCTGTAAGGAGTCTCAATGAAGCCGTACTCATTGACCTTGGCGAATGTTGCCAGTGAGTTGATGAGTCCTATGTTCGGTCCTTCCGGAGTCTCTATGGGGCACATCCTTCCGTAATGGGAGTGATGTACGTCTCTGACCTCGAAGCCTGCCCTTTCCCTTGAAAGTCCGCCAGGTCCGAGCGCAGAAAGCCTTCTCTTGTGAGTGAGCTCTGAAAGCGGATTGGTCTGGTCCATGAACTGGGAAAGCTGCGATGATCCGAAGAATTCCTTTATTGCCGCAGTAACAGGCCTGATGTTGATAAGCGCCTGTGGAGTTATGTTCTCCTGGTCCTGTATCGTCATCCTTTCCTTTACTACCCTCTCCATCCTTGACAGTCCTATCCTGAACTGGTTCTGGAGAAGCTCGCCTACAGACCTCAGCCTTCTGTTTCCAAGATGGTCGATATCATCGATAACGCCAATCCTGTATGGAAGTCCAAGCTCGTAGCTTATTGCCGCGTATATGTCGTCCTTGAGGATATGCTTTGGAACAAGGCCATGGAAATTCTTCCTGATCTCTTCCTTGAGGTCATCCTCCTCCAGGTTCATGTTAAGTATTGAGCGCAGGACCGGGAAATGAACCAGTTCCTTTATTCCGACGATCTTCGGATCGAAGGAGATGAAGTCCTTCATGTTGACAAAGTTATTACCTATAATTCTTATAGTCTTGTCTTCCACTATGACATCAACCGAGTTTATGGCGCAGGCATGAATTGCCCTTGCCTTTTCTCTCGTTATCTTCTCACCCTTCCCGACGATTATCTCACCGGTGGAGGGATCCACTATGTCATTAGCTGAAATGTGGTTTGCGATCCTTGCGGATATGTTCAGCTTCTTGTTGAACTTGTATCTTCCGACCTTTGAAAGGTCATATCTCTTCGCATCGAAGAAGAGCGAATCGATAAGGGATACTGCGCTGTCTACCGTAGGCGGCTCGCCCGGTCTCAGCCTCTTGTATATTTCAAGGAGTCCCTCCTCCTTGTTGGTCGTATTGTCCTTTTCAAGCGTAGCCTTGAGTCTTTCCTCTTCACCGAAGTAGGAAAGTATATCCATGTCGCTTGACATTCCCATTGCCCTTGCAAGCACCGTAATGGGAAGCTTTCTTGTCTTGTCTATCCTTACACTTATGACATCGTTCGAATCGGTCTCGAATTCCAGCCAGGCTCCTCTGTTAGGTATGACGGTGGATGCATAGAGTTTTTTCCCGTTCTTGTCCAGGGACTCGTTGTAGTATACCCCAGGAGACCTTACAAGCTGCGAAACGATAACTCTTTCAGCTCCATTTATGATGAAGGTTCCCTGTTCGGTCATCAGCGGGAACTCGCCCATAAAGACTTCCTGTTCCTTGATTTCTCCGGTCTCGATGTTCTCGAGCCTTACCTTCACCTTCAAGGATGCGGAATAGGTAGAATCCCTTTCCTTGCACTCCTCGA
>DIXH01000023.1 GCA_002428605.1 Clostridiaceae bacterium UBA6085 | reverse complement strand
CAAAAATAACTTTGATTAGAGAACTTACAAAAATCCATGATTAAAGATAACCTTTGAGGTTCAATATGAATACGAAAAGTGCTGTTGCATCTCTAGCATTTCTAGATTTGCAACAGCACCTTTGTCTATGCCAGTGCTTCAAGAAGCTCTATGCCCTTTTCAACACGTTTGAGCGATTCATCCCTGCCAAGTATCTCGGCTGCCTCGAAGGCACCTCCCGGCGTGAACTGCTTGCCTGTGAGGGCAGTCCTCAGCGGCCACAGCACCTGGCCGTTCTTTACTCCCATATCAGCCACAAGAGCCATCACTGAATCGTGCAGCTTTGAAAGTGTCCATTCGGATTCACCAATCGACTCAAGAAGAGGCAGGAGCCTCCTGAGTGATGCGAGGGATACGGTGGCATCTGTCTTCATCTTCTTGTGTGTGTAGATGTCAGTGGAATATTCAGGGAGCTCATACAGGAAATCCAGCTGACCCGTGATCTCACTGAGGACCTCGGTCCTTGTATGGAGGAGCGCCGCGATCTTCATGGTATCAAGCTGCTTATCCCTGATGTCTTCCCTGATATATGGGAGAGCCAGCTCATGGAACTTCTCAAGCGGCATTGCCTTGATGTATTCTCCATTCATCCACTTGAGCTTCTCAGGGTCGAAGATGGCAGGGGATTTGCCGATGTTCCTGAAGTTGAAGGCTTCCTTCAGCTCCTCCAGCGAGAATATCTCCTGGTTCGTTCCCGGATTCCATCCAAGCAGTGAAATATAGTTCAGTACAGCGTCGCTCAGGTAGCCTTTTGACATGAGGTCCTGGTATGAAGCGTCTCCGTTTCTCTTTGACAGCTTGTTCTGCGCATCCTTCATGATCGGAGGGCAGTGGACATATACGGGGACCTCCCAGCCGAAAGCCTCGTAAAGCCTGTTGTACTTGGGTGATGAAGCAAGATATTCGCTTCCCCTGACTACGTGAGTTATTCCCATAAGGTGGTCGTCAACAACGTTAGCGAAGTTGTAGGTCGGCAGTCCGTCGCTCTTGATTAGGACCATGTCCTCCAGCTCCTCATTGCCAACTGAAATTGTCCCGTATATGACATCCTCGAACTTTGTCTCCCCCTCGGAAGGGTTGTCCTGCCTTATGACATACGGCATCCCACTAGCCAGGTTCCTTTCGACCTCCTCCTTTGAAAGATCTACACAATGCTTGTCATACCTGAAGGGCTTCTTCAGGGCTTCTGCGTTCTCCCTCAGAAGGTCAAGCCTTTCCTTGGTGCAGAAGCAGTAGTAGGCTTCCTTCTTCTCCACGAGATGCTTTGCATGCTCAAGGTAGATCGGCTTTCTCTCGCTCTGCACATAGGGACCGACCGGTCCTCCGACATCCGGACCTTCGTCATGGGAAAGTCCTGTTGCCTTTAAAGTGTCATAGATCACCTCGACAGCACCGTCCACATATCTTTCCTGGTCGGTATCCTCTATCCTTAGTATGAAATCTCCGTCTTCGTGCTTCGCTATAAGATATGCATACAATGCGGTCCTCAGGTTGCCGACATGCATGTATCCTGTAGGGCTCGGTGCGAATCTGGTCCTTATCCTGGTCATGATTTCCTCCTTCGTGACTGAAGAAGCTCCGGTAATCCCGAAACTTCTCCATTCTCTCTCAATTTATTATACTATCAGGTAAAATGGTGTCAATGATTTAGTAGCCTTACTTCTCTTCCATCCGAGGAAAAGGTTATCGAGCCGAGTTCCTCAGTCATCAGTACCTTGCTCCCAAGCTCGGAGAAAAGGCTCATTATGGTCTCATCAGGAAGGTTGAAGTCATTGCCATCCTCGGATGTCACGACCACATAGTCAGGGTCTACCCTTTCAAGGAAGCTCCTTGTGTTTGAAGTGGTGCTGCCATGATGGGCTGCCTTGAAGACATCCGCCTTTATGTTAAGCCCTCTCCTTATTACCTCCTGTTCCACGGTGTTTTCAGCATCTCCGGTGAAGAGGAAGGCTGTCTGGCCGTAGCTGAGCTTTGTGACAGGTGAGTAGTTGTTAGGATTGATGTACTCAAGTGAATTCGGCGAGAGAAGCGAAAGTGTTATGTTTTCGTCGAAAGTCAGTGTCACGCCTGCCTTCGCTTCGGTTACAGGCACACCTTTTTCAGCCAGGGCACTGATCATGCTCTCGTAACTTCTGGTTGCGATCTCCTTGTCTGATGCATAGAACTTCCCAACATCGAAGTTCCTGATCACCTCAGCCATTCCGCCCATATGGTCCTCGTGGATGTGCGACAGGAAAATGAAATCAAGCTTCTCAACTCCAAAGGACTTCAGATATGCTACGACCCTCATGGCGTTTTCCTTTGGTCCCGCATCAATCAGTATGTTGACATCCTTAACCTCTATGAATATGGAGTCACCCATTCCGACATCAATGAAATGAACCTTGACCGGGTCCTTGACCCTTTCGATGAGTTCGACGCTGCTGACCTTTGTAGTGCCGATAATGCCGTTCTCAAGGAGAAAATACATCCCAAAGATACCTGTCAGAAATATTATGAATAGCGCTACAGGCGCATATGCCCTTTTCTTCAACCAAGACACCTCGTTTCCATATGTATATTTTACCAAATCATGACGTTTATATCCACATTATGCTGAAATCTGCCACTTTTTACGCATGGGCCGGAAAATATTCCGGCTTTCAATGAATTCGAATCCTTCAGAACATCTTTCCAGTTTGTACGGAGCGCTCCTGTTGGTATATAATCATAGGGTAACTATTAAGTGAATGGAGTAAACATATGAGTTTTGATTTGTTGCTGAAGGCAAGATTTATCATCTCCTACATGAAGATGATTCCAAAGACAATAAAGATAAGACAGCTTATCAGGGAAGGGGACAGAGAAAAGCTTTACTGGTATGCAACCAAGGTTGGAAACCAGCATGCAAGGGAGGCCATGAAGATATTCAAGGTCAACCTTCATATCCAGGGCAGGGAAAACGTCCCCAAGGAACCTGTACTGTACATGGGCAACCACCAGTCGTACTTCGACCCATACACCATGCTTGCGCTCAGGTCTGAAAGGAAGGAGACCTACATAGCGAAGATGGAAATGACAAAGATCCCTTTCGCCGAGATCATCGCCGGGTCCTTTGAGACTCTCTTCCTCGACAGGGAGAACTCCAGGGAAGGGCTTAAGGTGATACTGCAGGCCATTGAGTACATCAAGGAGGGTAACGATGTCCTCATTTATCCCGAGGGTACGAGAAGCAAGAGCCATACCATGGGGGAATTCCACAAGGGAAGCTTCAAGGTCGCACAGAAGACAGGATGCCCCATTGTGCCCCTTGTGATAGACAACACCTTCAAGATCTTCGAGGCAACCGGCAAGATCAGGACCGGTGTCGACGTATACCTTACCTACCTTGACCCGATATATCCGGACAAGCTTACAGCGGATGAAAGAAAGAACATAGATGACCTGGTGAAGGTGAGGATCCAGAATGAGCTGGACAGGCTGAAATCTCTACATGGCTATAAATAGGAGGGGAATATGAACATACTTGTTTTGAATTGCGGAAGCTCATCAATAAAGTTCCAGGTTGTTGAAATGCCCGGATACTCCATAGCTGCCAAAGGCGGAATCGGAAGGATAGGGTACGAAGATGCCGAGTTCAAGTTCGGCACAGGAGAAGGAAAGGAAGAGCTGCACATAGTTCCGGTAAGGAACCACGAGGAAGGCATTGACCTTATCCTTCATTCACTCTTCAGCAAAGAAGAGGGGCTTGGCCTTTCTAAGGAAGATATCGGAGCAGTCGGCCACAGGGTGGTCCAGGGTGGAGACAGGCGAAATGTCTCAGTGGTAATTGATGAAGCTGTAATCAGGGACATAGAGGAAATCAAGGACCTTGCTCCGCTTCACAATCCAAATCATCTGGCAGGTATCTATGCAGTAAGGAAGCTTCTTCCTGAAGTACTTCAGGTGGCTGTGTTCGACAACGGCTTCCACAGCACTCTGCCCGAGTCGGCATATCTTTACGGATTGCCGCATGAATACAGGGAGAAGTACGGGATAAGGAGATACGGGTTCCACGGAATCGCTTTCAGAAGCATGGCCGAAGGGCTGGAAAAGCTTATCGGGGAGCCATTCGAATCCTTCAGGATCGTCAACCTCATGCTTGGCAGCGGCACTACGGCAAATGCAGTGAGCTACGGCAGGTCAGTCGAGGTTTCCACAGGCTTCACCCCGCATGAAGGACTTATACAGTCTACAAGGACAGGTGATGTGGATACCGCCGCCGTTCTTTATATCATGCGCAAGGAAGGCCTGTCTGTAGATGAGGCTGATGACATGATAAACAAGAAGAGCGGGTGGAAGGGCATGTCAGGCATCAGCAACGACATGCGGGAGATCAAGGAGGCAGCTGACAAAGGAGACAAGAGGGCAGAAGCAACCATCGAGGCCGTGTGCCACAGGTTCAGGAAATACGTTGGCGCATATTCAGCTATACTCGGGGGAACCGATATTCTGGCCTTTTCAGGCGGAGTCGGAGAAAACGCCTGGTATATCAGGGAGAAGGTGTGCGAAGGGCTTGAGTTCATGGGCATCGAGCTTGACAGGGAGAAGAACAGGTCCCTTAAAGGCGAGGGCATCATAAGCAGCGACAGCTCAAAGGTTAAGATCCTTGTGACCTATGCAAATGAAGAGAAGATAATAGCTGAAGATACGTACCGTCTTGCAACTGAAAAATAGTACATTTCCCCAGGCAATCATGTTGCCTGGGGATTTTAAATGAAGCTGCTCAACTGACGTCAGCTTTGACGGGGCTGTCCTGAATAAAAATCTGTTGACATGCAATTCGGGCAATGGTATATTGTTCGCATGCAAACTATTACCATCAGACATGCTGCGTTATACGAGGGGGTGTGACAATGGACAGACGAAGAGATTCATTCAGACTTGCGATGCTGATAAGGGAGATATACTCGCTGTCTATGCATTCAGTTGATGATCGCCTTGGTGAGAGCGGCCTTACGCATCAGCAGGTCATAGTTGTGAAGCTTATTGCACACAAAGGGGAAATGACCGTATCGGACCTCTGCAGGCACATGAGCCTTTCAAAGGGTACTGTATCAGGTATCCTGACAAGGCTTGCTGAAAGGGGATACATCGAAAAATACAAGAAGGAGGACGACCTCAGGAACACATATGTCCGGTTCACAATTAAGGGAAGGGATTTTGCCCTGGAATTTCGTGACCAGATGACNNTGAGAAAGCTTGTTTCAATGTTAAAGAAGAGCAAAAAGGAGTAAAAATGCAAAAGATATTCGAACCTATCTTCCATGCCGCTTACCTCATTACAGTGATCACCCTTGGAGTCCGGATGATAAGGCTTTCTGAGGGACAGAGGTATTTCATTCTCTTCGGTGCAATGGCCATAATACTTGGCTCCGGCGATTCATTCCATCTCATCCCCAGGGTTTACGCACTGCTGACAACTGGCCTCGCCGCAAATTATTCGATCCTCGGTGCGGGAAAGTTCATTACCTCGATTACAATGACGATCTTTTATGTGATCCTGTACAATGTATGGAAGGAGCGATTCCAGATCCAGTCGGCAAGAGGACTGGACCTTACCATATACTTGCTTGCTGCCGTAAGGATAGTCCTGTGCCTTCTCCCCGGAAACGGATGGCTTTCTGCGGATCCATCACTATTCTATGGGATACTGAGGAACATCCCGTTTGCAATTCTTGGAGGAACCATAATGTATCTGCTTTATTCCTCAGGAAAGAGGGAAAATGACAGGGATTTCGTCAATCTCTCGATCGGAGTTTTCTTCTCATTCCTCTTCTATGTGCCCGTTGTCCTCTTCGCAGGAACAGCGCCTCTTGTAGGAATGCTCATGATTCCGAAGACGCTCGCATATGTATACATAGTGTTCACTGGCTTCAGCCAGCTTGGGCAATATCAGCTTGAGAAGGCATGAGGAAATGTTCCCGAAGCGCCAAGAAGGCCTGAGCATTTAAAGCTCAGGTCTTCTTATCTTATATTCCTTATCTTTTCCTTCACCCTGCTGACATTTTCCCTGATGTCGTCGAGAACGTCCTTGAAGTAAGCGGAGGTCAGCTCAGGATATGAGTCTATGAATCTCTTCTGTCGAATGATGAACTGGTCAAGATGGTTGTTGTAGAACTTTATCTTTGTCCTCATAGCACTCTCAGCCTTGTCTCGTTTCGCTGCCAGCATGAGAAGTATCTCGTCCTTCTCCACCTTAACAGCCTCCAGACCTGACTTGAAGTCAATGAGCTTGTAGACTGTGAACACAGTATCAACAGCGAACAGGCTGAAGAGCATGACGGCTGAAAGCCTTGTCAGGTCTGAGGGAAGGTCTTCGATCATTTTTTCGGCGATTGGATTCAGCCATCCGATGAATACATACGAGAACATACCCCACATGAGTGAAAACCTCGCGCATATGAATCCCCGGTAATTTAACCTGCATCCTGAATAGTTCCACCATCTTGCCTTGAAAAGCTTCATGAGGACTATGCCGACTACAAGTTCAAGCACTGTCGGCACTATGAAGGCTCCAAGTGCGAATAGGACAGGATGGTCCCTGTAGGGTCCAACAGCAACCAGCATCAGGATCGCTCCGGTTCCATAGATAGGGCAGAAGGGTCCCTTCAGGAACCCTCTGTTAACGAAACGCCTTTTTTTGTAGTAGTGGAATGCGACCTCCAGCATCCAGCCCATTGCAGAATAAAGCAGGAAAAGGAGGACAAGGATATGGATATCGGTTCCCATCTTACAGCTGTACGTTCCTGTCTATAGGCTGCGACAGCGAAATAAGGGTATCCGTCCTCTGGACTCCCTTGATGACGTTGATGCTGTTAAGTAGGACATCCTGCAGATGGGCTATGTTCTTGCATATTACCTTGGAGAATATTGTATATTCGCCGGTTGTGTAATGCAGTTCAACGATCTCTCTGATATTGGAGAGCTCCTCGATTGCTGCAGCGAAAGATGATGCTTTGTCCAGATATATGCCTACGAAGCAGCACACATCGTATCCGAGCTTCGGCATGTCAAGAAGTATCTTGGTTCCGCGGATTATACCAAGGTCCTCCATCTTCTTCATCCTAACGTGTATTGTTCCACCGGAGACGTGACAGACCCTCGCTATCTCAAGGTATGGAGTTCTGGCATCCTTTATCAGGATGTCCAGGATCTGCAGGTCAAGCTCGTCCAGATGTATTGTCGCATTGATTGTCATATGGCACCCCCAACTTATGTATATGTTCTATTATAACAAAAATTGGAAAAATAAATAATAATATCGTAAAATTTAATTATATTTTTGATGAATTTATACAGAAAACCTTATCATTGAACCGTTTCAGGGTGAAAATCGCCTTCATTTCGTATGTGCTGCCGCCAGGCAGCCCTTACGGCCATTCATTTTCAGAAAAAAATATAGTGAACTCACTTGGCTTGATTATTGCACTGACATCAAATACAATGAGTGTAGACTTTTTTTAGGGGGAATCATTTTGGATTGGAGCAGTCTTCTTAACATTTTTCTGATATCCATAGCGATCTACATGCTGTACACGGTACTGAACAAGTACTTCCTTTCAAAACTCAGCATCAACAAGTGGATAGTGCTCGGACTTGCAGTTTTGTTCCTTGTTGTGGGCATGGCAATTCCTGCACTGACAGACAACCTGCTTCTGCAGTATCTACCTACGACCATCTTCGTATTCTTCTTCCTCTGGTTCGCAGACCTTGCAGGTCTTGGCGGAAAGAGGCCGGTTGATAACAAGAAGCAGGTAATTAAGCCTAAGGCTAAGCCGAACAGGGCCAAGTATGCGGACAAGGAATTCTTCGAAAGCACTAAAAAGAAGAAAAAATAGCATAGACGTCATATGGCAGAAATAAAGAGGGAAGCGTTCGCTGAGGGCACTGAAAAAGCCCCCAAAA
>DIXH01000083.1 GCA_002428605.1 Clostridiaceae bacterium UBA6085 | reverse complement strand
AATATTTGATGTGACAAACTCAGGTTTTATTGCAAGCCTTCCATCGGCTGCAGTAATGCCAACTGCCTGACCATCAGTCACTTCGCCTGATATCAGCGCTCTTCCGAGAAGCGTTTCAAGGCTTGACTGAATGTACCGCTTGAGAGGTCTTGCTCCGTAGATAGGATCATAGCCCTCCTCGATGATGAGGTCCTCAGCAGACTGGTCAAGGCTGAGTGTGATATCCCTGCCCGAAAGCCTTCCCTGTAGTTCCCTGATCATCAGGCCGGCTATGGTCCTGATCTCAGTCTTATTCAGAGGTTTGTAGAGGATTATGTCATCAAGCCTGTTGAGGAATTCCGGCCTGAAGGTGGACCTTAGCTCCCTGAATACCATGTCAGATGCTGATTTCGTAATGCTTCCGTTGTTGTCTATTCCTTCCATGATGTACTGCGAGCCCAGGTTGGACGTGAGTATTATGACGGTATTCTTGAAGTCAACTGTCCTACCCTGTGAATCGGTTATCCTTCCGTCATCAAGTATCTGCAGCATTATGTTGAACACATCCCTGTGGGCCTTTTCGATTTCGTCGAAAAGTATGACCGAGTAGGGCTTCCTTCTTACTGCTTCAGTAAGCTGTCCTCCCTCCTCGTAGCCCACATAACCCGGAGGGGCTCCTATCATCCTTGCGACTGAATGCTTCTCCATATACTCGGACATATCGATCCTCACAAGGTTATCCTCACTGTCGAAAAGAGCCTCAGTAAGGGCTTTGGCGAGCTCAGTCTTTCCGACTCCCGTGGGCCCGAGAAACAGGAAGGAGCCTATTGGCCTGTCAGGGTCCTTGATTCCTGCCCTGGACCTTATGATGGCATCTGCAACCTTTGATACAGCCTCATCCTGACCGATGACCCTCTTGTGGAGTATCTCATCGAGTCTCAGAAGCTTTTCTCGCTCACCCTCAACCATCTTGGATACCGGTATTCCTGTCCATCTTGATACTATCTTTGCAATCTCCTCAGGGGTGACACTTTCCCTGAGAAGGGCGTTCCCTGAATCCCCGATTTTTTCCTTCTTCTCGGCAAGCCTTTTCTCAAGCTCAGGAAGCCGGCCGTACTTAAGTTCAGCTGCCTTGTTAAGGTCATAGGTCCTTTCCGCTTCATCGATCTTGTGCATGACATCATCGATCTCTTCCTTAATTGAGCTGAGTCCTTTTATCTTTGACTTCTCATCTTCCCATTTGGATGTGAGGGCAGCCATTTTGTCCTTTTTCTCTGCAATCTCACGCCTCAGGGATTCAAGCCTCTTTATGCTGTGAGGGTCAGTTTCCTTCTGCATTGAGACCTCTTCGATCTCAAGCACCATGATGTCCCTCTTGATCTCATCGATCTCGGTTGGCATTGAATTTAGCTCTGTCTTGATGAGGGCACAGGCTTCGTCGACCAGGTCTATTGCCTTGTCCGGTAGGAACCTCTCTGTAATATACCTGTGGGACAGCACAGCAGCCTGTATAAGGGCGGAGTCCATGATTGTCACTCCATGGTATATCTCGTATCTTTCCTTGAGTCCCCTCAGTATCGAAACAGTCTCCTCGACGCTTGGTTCGTCGATCATCACAGGCTGGAACCTTCTTTCGAGAGCCGAGTCCTTCTCTATGTACTTCCTGTATTCGTCAAGTGTGGTCGCACCGATGCACCTTAGCTCACCGCGGGCAAGAAGAGGCTTCAGCATATTGCCGGCATCCATGCTGCCCTCCGCCTTTCCGGCACCTACTATGTTGTGGAGCTCGTCGATGAAAAGGATTATGCTGCCTTCGCTCTTCCTTACTTCATCAAGGACAGCCTTCAGTCTTTCCTCGAATTCACCCCTATACTTGGCACCGGCTACCAGGGCTCCCATATCCAGGGACCACACAGTCTTGTTCTTGAGGTTTTCCGGGACGTCACCTCTTACTATCCTTTGTGCAAGGCCTTCTACAACTGCCGTCTTTCCGACACCGGGCTCTCCGATCATGACAGGATTGTTCTTTGTCTTCCTTGAAAGGATCCTTATCGTATGTCTTATCTCCTCATCCCGGCCGATTACCGGATCCAGCTTGTTATCCTTAGCCATCCTGACGAGATCGGTACCGTATTTTGCCAGAGCATCGTAGGTGCCTTCCGGATTGTCGGTATCCACGGTCCTGTTGCCTCGTATCTTCCTGAGCATTACAAGGAAGCTGTCCCTTATGATTCCGAAACTGGCAAAGAGCTTCTTGAGACTGCTTCCGGAATTATCGATAAGACCGAGCATGATATGCTCAACGCTTATATAGTGATCTCCCATCTTGTCCATTTCCTTCTCGGCTGCCATAAGTACCCTGTTGGCATCCATGGAAAGCGAGGGTTCGCCTGTGGATCCGGATACCTTCGGCAGGCGTGAAACAAGCTCTTCAGAAGACCTTGTGAATTTCACTACGTCTATTTCCATTGCCTTCAGTATGTTGGGGATGAGCCCGTCGTTATCAGATAAAAGGGCAGAAAGGAAATGTTCAGGCTCGATCCTTGAATTTCCATTTGCGACTGCTGACCTTACCGCTTCCTGCAGAGCAATCAATGCATTTTGTGTATATTGTTCGTTGTTCATTTTAAATTCACTCCTTCAAATCCTGTATCTTTTGTCCAGGAAGTCCAGAATCACCTGGAAATCGTCAGTATCGTGCCTTTCTCCGACATAGCTGTTCATCGCATCCATTATCCAGCTGAAGGTCCTGTAAAGGTCATTCGCTATCTGGTCTGATGAAGCTGATTTAGGATAATCCTTTCTCAGTTCATACTGCCCTATACCCGATTCCGCGATTATGTGCAGGTATTGCCGTCCCTTTCCGACTCCGTGTGCCGATATCTCCCTGAAAAGCTCAGAGAACTTTGTAAGAAGCGAAGCTGATGTAGTCCTCGTGGCGATCCTTATGAATGCTGAAGTGCCGGAATCTGATGTCACAAACCTGACCCTGTAGACGATCTTAGGCTGATATGAGTAGGGTATGCTGGTACGGAATTCGATGGCATCCTGGAGGAGCCTCTGTACAGAGACCTGTGCATCCTCAAGGCTTAGCAGCCCCGCCAGGCTCTCAAGAAGGTCCGGAAGCCTTGCCTTAGGATGGTCCTTCATATATGCGGTTGACAGTATGCCGTCAATGAGGGATGATCTGCTTTTTCCGCTTTTTCTGCATTCGGCATCAATAAGGTTCATGACATCCTCAGACAGAAGAAGGCTGTATATCTTTTTACTCATTAGGATCACTCCTTGAGAATATAATAGCTTTGAGAATATAATAGCTCTAATTAATTAATTTGTAAATTAAATTAATATTAAAACTTACAAATTTAATGTGGAGTTTGAGAAGGATGCATTGTTGATTAATGAGAGAAAATTAAAGGGCACGGTTACCCGTGCCCTGATTGCTATGCCTTATTCCTCAGCCTCTTAAGCCTTTCCATCGCTTCTATGGTATTTTCCCTGTTGCCGAAGGCTGTAAGCCTGAAGAAGCCTTCTCCGTTTGCCCCAAAACCTGCTCCGGGAGTTCCTACGATGTTTGCCTCATTAAGGAGGTAGTCGAAGAATTCCCAGGAGGTCATGCCATCAAAGGCTTTGAGCCAGATGTAAGGTGAATTCTTTCCTCCAGTGTACCATACGCCAAGTGAGTCAAGGGTCTCGGCGATGATCCTTGCATTCTCCCTGTAATACTCGATGTTGGCTCGGATCTCCCTTTGTCCTTCCTCGGTAAATACAGCCTCTGCTCCCTTCTGGATTACATAAGGAACACCGTTGAACTTGGTGGTCTGTCTTCTTAACCAAAGCTTGTTGAGGCTCACTCCCTCAAAGACCAGGCTATGAGGGACGATTGTGTATCCAAGCCTTGTTCCGGTGAAGCCTGCTGTCTTGGAAAGAGAATTAAACTCTATAGCGCAGGATTTCGCACCCTCTATCTCGTATATGGACCTTGGCAGGTCCTTGTCCACTATATATGACTCGTAGGCGGAGTCGAAAAGTATGACAGCATTGCACTTTAGTGCATAGCTCACCCACTTTTCAAGTGCTTCCCTTGTATATACCGCTCCTGTGGGGTTGTTAGGCGAGCACAGGTATATTATGTCAGCGGGTATGCTTTCATCAGGAAGCGGCAGGAATCCGTTCTCCATGTTGGCGTCGATGAAGGTGACATCCCTTCCGACCATGATGTTGGTGTCGAGGTATACAGGGTACACCGGGTTCGGTACCAGCACCCTGTTGTCATGATGGAATATGTCAAGGATGTTGGCCAGGTCGCTCTTGGCTCCGTCGCTTATGAATATCTCGGTGGACTCAAGCTTTGCTCCATAGCTTCCGTAGTAGTCCCTTACCGCATCCCTCAGGAATCCATAGCCCTGTTCAGGTCCGTAGCCCTTGAAGGTGCTCTTGTCGGCCATGTCGTCAACTGCCTTATGAAGGCTCTTTATGACTTCTTCAGCAAGGGGGAGTGTGACATCTCCGATTCCGAGCCTTATGATTTTTGCGTCCTTATTATCTTTCTGATACTCTTCTATCTTTCTGGCTATTGTGGAGAACAGGTAGCTCTCCTCAAGGTTTAGGTAGTTGCTGTTTATCTTCATCACTATCTCCTATATCTCAATAATTCCGTTGAAGGCTTCGACTGCATTTCCTGTCATGAATACCGCATCGTCGGTGTACCTTATGACAAGGTCACCTCCTATAAGTTTGACTGTTACATCCGTATCCTTGTCGCAATAGCCGTTAAGCACCGCTGCGGTAACTGTCGCGCATGCACCTGTTCCGCATGCAAGGGTCTCGCCGCTTCCTCTTTCCCAGACCCTCATCTCAAGGGTAGTGCGATCAATTACCCTCACGAATTCTGTGTTGATCCTTTCTGGAAACAGAGGGCTGTTCTCAAAATACGGACCTATCTTTATAAGGTCAAGTTCCTTTACTTCAGGAACGAAGGTCACGATATGAGGATTTCCCATGGATACGGTTGTGACATTCCAGGTTTCACCTGCAGCTTCTATTGGATAGCTGATGAGGAATTTTCCTTTGCCTTCCTCAATCGTAATTTCGTCTGCTGTAAGCCCTGCTGCCTTGCCCATGTTTACCGTTGCTGCAGTAACTTTTCCATTTTCAGCGAACACATGGATCTTCTTTATTCCTGATAGGGTTTCGACATTGATGTCTTCATTCATTACAATCCCTCTGTCATAGATGTACTTTGCTACGCATCTTATGGCATTGCCGCACATCTTTCCTTCGGAACCATCCGCGTTGAACATCCTCATCCTGACATCAGCGGATTCTGACGGGCATATAAGGACAATGCCATCACCGCCGATTGAAAAGTGCCTGTCTGAGAGCCTGATGCTAAGGCTTTCAGGGTCTTCGATCATGTTCTCGAGGCAATTGAAGTATATGTAGTCATTGCCTGCACCGTGCATTTTTGTAAATTCCATGGTAACCTCCCCAAAATAGTTGATTGATATAGAAAATATATAACAAAAAAGAAAACGGCGGTGCCTTGGGCCCGCCGTTGGGTAAAACTCACTGATTGCTTCCGATTTGATACATCATCCGGAAACAAATTAGGTATATTTTAAAGCATGTCAGGAGAAATTACAACAGAAAAAGTGACGTTTAAGTATCAAAATTCCCTGAGAATTTCCATTTCCTGATTTTCTCTTGTTCCCCTCAGCGGATTGCATAGTGAAACCGCCTGAAGATACTCTGGTTTCGGGCTTGTGCAGCCTTCACCCGTCTGTCTTTCAGGCGGCCTTTTCGTATGCCAGGGAAGCTTTACGGGATACTTAAGACCTTCTTCCCTGACTGAATGCTTTGAAATGTCGGAAGGGCTTTACCTTCTTCTGCAACTTCCAGGCCTTCGCAGCCAATGATCCACTTCTCCCGGCATCGTGCCTGAGTAAGGATCTATGGAGCGGCTATTCCCGATGGAGCATTGCATTTTCAGAAACATTTCCATAAAGGTACAGATGAGTCAGAAGCTGTTTCCGGGCAACTTTGGACTTGAACCTTACCCTTTATGTTTAGTGTATTAATGCTACCATTAAGGTGTTAACACAGGATGAAGCGACTCAGAACAAACGGTAGCTTTTCCGTATACGTATTGTTAAGATAGTGTGACTTTTAAAATGCAGCTGGGATTGGATGAATAGAGGGTGAACGGAATGGAAATTTTGAGTCAATATGGTGAAGGGTACCTATACAGCCTGAATAGGCAGATATACAATCGAATTGGCGGGAGAACCGTACTATATTCCAAGGAGAATCAAACATGGCTATACAGGTATATATCAATTTCGATGGGAATTGCCGTGAAGCAGTTACTTTTTATCAGAAGGCATTCGAAACAAATGAGCCGAATTTCATGACCTTTGGCAGCATGCCGCCAAGCATGGATCATCCGATTCCTGATTCTGCAAAGGACCTTGTGATGCACACAGAGCTTACAATATCCGGAGATACAATAATGTTTTCCGACACGTGGCCTGGAATGCCTCTAGTAGTCGGAAACAATATCAGCCTGACAGTAGTAGATACAGACATGGACAAGATCAAGTCATGGTTCGCAGCTATGAAGGAAGGTGGAACCATCGAGATGGACCTTCAGGAGACATTCTGGAGCAAATGCTACGGAAGCCTGAAGGACAAATTCGGCATAATCTGGCAGTTCAGCCATAGAAGTGAATAGACATAAAATAACAGGACCGTCTGCCGACGGTCCTGTGTACTTTCTTTAATTGTATCCTTATATTTCAATCAGCGACCTCAGGTCGAAGACATATGCATCTAAGATGTATGTTGCTATGAAAAGAAGGGTTACCATGACAAGAAGCAAGATCAGGCCTTTCTTCTTGGCTGAAGGTTCTTCCTCGCCTGCAAGCCTGCTTAGTCTGCTGAAGATAAGTACAGATACAAACAGTGCTCCTGTGACAAGCGCTGCGATCGTAAGGTAAGCAGCTGCCTTTTCCGCAAAGCCGATCAGTCTGAATATCGCTGCGGTTACTGACAGCTCGATGAAAAGTATGAGCAGGACGGAAACGTGGTTTCTCTTTTTTCTCTCCAAGGTGCACCTCCAATCTATATCTGAAAGTATAACATAATTGAAGGATTTGGAACATGAGCCGTGGCAGGTGACGGTATGGGAATATACATTGTACAATGGTATAAGGATTAATGACTTTAGCGAGGTTGATAGCATGGACAATGAATTCAGGACGCTGCCGGGATATGTCGCTGATCAGATCAAGGAGATGATATTCAGGGAGAACCTTTCGATAGGGGCGAAGCTTCAGAGTGAAACAGAGCTTGCGAGGCTTTTTCAGGTCAGCCGGAATACCATAAGGGCAGCTGCAAGGATTTTATCTGATCAAGGCATAGTGGAGGTCAGGCAGGGTTCAGGTACCTTCGTATCCTCATATGTAGAGATAGAGAAGGATCCTCTGGGCCTGTCTCTGATTCATGACAAAAGAAGGCTTGTCCTGGACTTTGTCCAGATAAGGCTTCTTGTTGAGCCAAAGATGGCAGCTCTTGCAGCGCAGAATGCACTTCCTGAGGAAACGGAGCAGCTTAAAAGGATCTGCTCATCAGCCGAAGAAAGCTTCAATAGCTACGGCCACTATGAGAACTTCGACTTTGAATTCCATTCAGGAATATGGAACATGAGCAGGAACCTTGTGATGCACAATCTGATACCCTCACTTAGGCAGGCGCTGGTCCTGCAGGAGGAGATGTATGGTGCGAGCCTTGGCAGGCAGAGCCTTCATGACCACCGACTTATAGCCGATGCAATCAGATCAGGAAAAAGCAGCGATGCATATGATGTCATGCTTTCACATCTTGCAGCTAACTACAAGAGGATCACGAGTCAGAGAACGAATACGTCCAATCTTTAAGATGAAGGGCATGAAGTCATTCCATTTTAATACCTCCACGACTATCCATTATTGATGTATGGTATACATTAATCAATGATAATCGTGGAGGTATCCTTATGTCGTCAGATGTGATAATTATAGGAGCAGGGGTCATAGGTTCTGCCATAGCCAGGGAGCTTTCAAGAAAGAAGCTCAGCATTGTTGTACTTGAAAAGGAGCTTGATGTTGCGTTTGGAAATTCAAGCAGGAACACAGGAATGCTTCATGCAGGGTTCACCTACAAACCGGGATCTCTCAAGGCTAAGCTTTGCGTAGAGGGAAACAGGGAGTTTGATGAAGTCGCCAGAGAACTTGGCGTAAGCTTTAGAAGGACAGGGAAGGTAGTCATTGGATTCAATGATGATGACCTGAAACGCATCCTGAAATTCAAGGCAATAGGAGAGGAGAATGGTGTAGATGGCCTTGAGATTGTTGATAGAGCCAGACTCGATGAGATTGCCCCCGGTGCTGGCGGAAACTTCGCAATGCACTGCCCTACATCAGGTGTACTGGATCCGATCGGCTACACCATAGCGCTTGCTGAAAATGCCGCAACTAACGGGGTGGAATTCAGGTTCGGGGAAAAGGTAACTGGAATCGAAAGAAATGACGGAATGTATGAGGTGACTACAGATAAGGGCTTGCATAGGGGAAGATGGGTAATCAATGCTGCCGGCATGAATTCATGTGCAATATCCGACATGCTTGGTTTTAAAAGGGACTATAT
The DNA here is from genome assembly GCA_002428605.1 of Clostridiaceae bacterium UBA6085. Lineage (GTDB taxonomy): Bacteria > Bacillota > Clostridia > Clostridiales > Clostridiaceae > Youngiibacter. Next base: position 12,004 of record DIXH01000083.1, on the reverse strand, counting down.
CGTGAAGGGCTTCAAGGGCGAATACATTGTCCTGGACAAGAACCTCGGAAAGCACCTGGCGATACCCGTATATCCTGCCCCTGATGAAAAGGGAGGATTTTCAACCCATGCGACGCCTACAATAGACGGAAATGTCCTGGTAGGACCTGATTCCTATGTTACTTTTGACCTTGAGGACTATGAAACCACAAAGCTGCATCTTGATGGGCTGTATGAGGATGGAAAGCGTATGTTCCCCTACATGGACAGACAGTCATATATAAGAAGCTTTGCCGGTATCAGGGTTAAGAGAGTGAATCCAATGACAAATGAGAATCTTGATTTTCTGATTGAAGATGACATTGAGATTCCGAATGCAATAAATCTTGTCGGTATTGAGTCGCCGGGGCTTACATGTTCTCTTCCGATTGCAAGGCGTGTATCAGGCCTTATTGGTAAGACTGAAACCCTTAAAGAAAATCCAAACTTCGATCCGGTAAGGTTAAAGACTGAAAGGTTCAGTGAGGCAACAAATGAAGAGAGGGCAAGGCTCATAGAAAATGACCCTGATTACGGCGAGATCATCTGCAGATGCGAAAAGGTGACCAAAAAGGAGATAATCGAAGCCATCAGGAATCCTCTCGGAGCTGCTACGATAGCATCTGTAAAGAACAGGACAAGAGCAGGCATGGGCCGCTGCGACGGAGGATACTGTCAGATGAGGATAACAGAGCTCATCGGATCTGAGCTTGGACTGAAGGAAACTGACATCAGATACAAAGCCAGGGAGTCATATATGTTCACGGGGAGGTTAAGGGATGAAATCGAGGAAAGTTGATGTGCTAATAATCGGCGGGGGACCTGCAGGGCTTGCTGCGGCCCAAGCTCTCCATGGGCTGGGAATAACAGACATCCTGCTGGTTGAGAGGGAGAATGAGCTGGGTGGAATACTCAGGCAATGCATCCATGAGGGCTTCGGACTTAAGAGGTTCAAGACCTCACTAAGCGGACCGGAATATGCCGCAAGGTTTGTCAGAAGACTCAAGGAGCTTGGAATAGAGCACATTTGCGGTGCGGCAGTGACAGATTTGACGGAGGATAAAAGGTGCACAGTTGTTTCGAGGGAAGGGCTCATGGAGGTAACTGCCAGGGTTGTAATTCTCGCCATGGGCTGCAGGGAAAGGACCAGGGGTGCCATAGCTATCCCAGGATCAAGACCTTCCGGCGTGATGACAGCAGGCGTTGCCCAATCCTATATGAACATACATAACAAGCAGGTGGGCAAGGAGGTCGTTATACTTGGGTCGGGGGATATAGGCATGATAATGGCAAGGCGACTTACCCTTGAAGGGGCGAGAGTATTGGGAGTATACGAACTGCTTCCATATGCAAGCGGCCTTCCAAGGAACATAAGCCAGTGCCTTGAGGATTATGACATCCCTTTGCACCTGTCGAGGACCGTATCAAGGATACATGGCGGGGACAGGCTTGAAGGGATAACAGTGATGTCTGTGGACGATAAGCTCGTACCAGTCAAGGGAACCGAGGAGTTCATACCATGCGATACCCTTATTTTGTCTGTAGGACTCATTCCAGAGAACGAGCTGTCACTTTCGGCGGGGGTTGCACTTGATCCCAGGACAAAGGGTCCTGTGATCAGTGGAGCTTATGAGACGAGCGTGCCTGGTATCTTTGCTGCCGGGAATGTGCTCCAGGTCCATGACCTGGTGGACCAGGTATCAATGGAAGCTGAAAGGCTTGCTGAGGGAGTTGCGAATTACCTCGTAGGGAAGGAATCTGATTTGCGATTCGCAGGCATGAAGCCAGGAGCATATGTGTCCTATGTGGTACCTCAATGGGTAGCTATAAATGAGGATAAAGAAGTCACTGTTTCATTGCGCGTAAAGGAGCCTTTAAGGGATAGGATGCTGTATGTCATGCAGGAGGGGGTAAGTGTATTCTCAAGAAAAATCAGCCATGCCATACCTGCAGAGATGATCCAGTTTCAGCTTCCTGCAGAAAGCGTAAAATCAGCAGGTGACATGGAGGTAATGATATCGTGAAGAGGACCATGACCTGTATCGTATGTCCGAAGGGCTGCAGACTACAGGCTGAAATCACAGAAGGAAAGCTGTCTGTAATTGGAAATGAATGCAAGCAGGGTGAAAAGCATGCGTATCAGGAGCTTACTGAACCCAAGAGGAGCATCACATCATCTGTAAAAGTGTCAGGGGGAATCCTTCCGCTGGTAAGCGTGAAACTGACTGCACCCATACCGAAGGACAGGATCTTCGATGTTATTGCTGTGATGAAGGGAATCATATGCAAAGCACCTGTATTTGAGAAGGACATATTGAAGAGGGATATACTTGGCCTGGGAGTCGACCTTGTAGCCACCAAGGATATTGGTGTCAGGAAGTAAAAATAAATCGGTGTCCGATAAAATGCACTTAAAGCAACTGGTGTAATAATTATCGGACACTTATTCTTTTATGTCTTGAATAATAATGTTACATTTGGTATGAAGAGAAATATAACGGAGGTAGAAGCATGTCCGAAGAAATCAGGAACGGTACAAGCTACAGTGATTCAGAGTCAATCGTAAGGGACTGGATGACGAGGGACCCATTTACAGTAAAGCCCGAATCTACTTTGGAAGAGGCTATAAACATACTTGATGTACACGATATATTCAGCGTTCCTGTAGTTGACGGCGACGGAATCTATCTGGGACTTGTGACCAAGACTGTCCTGATGCAGCTTTTTCTCAAGGACAAGTCACTGGATACAAGAGTAGATGCGGTGATGACGAGGGATGCGACGGTTATAGGGCCTGATGACCCTGTCTCGAAGGCAATGGGAATGAAAGACGGGGCATTGCCGGTAGTTGACGCGTTTGGGAAACTAAACGGAATAATAACGAGGACCGACATACTGAGCGCAAATTCCGGATATATCAGGAAGGTGAAGGACAAGCTTGATTCGTCTGAAACACTGAAGCATGTCTTGAATTCAGCATATGAGGGTGTGGTGGTGGTAGACAAGAACTGCACCATCCTGGAGTTCAACGAAGCTTATGGAAGGTTCATCGGAAAGAGGCCGGAGGATGTCATAGGAAGGAATGTGGAGGACATCATAGAGAATACAAGGCTTCCTGTTGTTGTAAGGACTGGTATAGAAGAGAGAGGTCATATTCAGAGGATAAGGGGACAGGACATGGTAGTCCACAGGATCCCCATAAAGAAGAACGGGGAAGTCACCGGAGCGATCGGAATGCTCATATTCGCTGATGTCAATGAGCTCTACAACATCATCGGAAGAGTCCATAAGAAGAGAGATCTTGAAAAGAAGGGGAAAAATGAACCTACAAGGAAGGAAAAGTTCCTGCTTGGCAAGATAATTGGAAGCTCCGGACCCATGCAGAAGGCAAAGGACCTGGCGAGGAGAGCTGCAAGGACACCTTCTACAGTTCTCATTACCGGTGCCAGCGGTACCGGAAAAGAGCTTTTTGCCCAGGCAATACACGACATGAGCCTCTTTTCTGAAGGTCCTCTCGTATCTGTGAACTGTTCAGCGATACCGGAAACACTTCTGGAATCAGAGCTTTTCGGATATGAGGAGGGGGCGTTCACTGACGCCAGGAAAGGCGGAAGGAAGGGAAAGTTCGAACTTGCCCACAACGGTACCATATTCCTGGATGAAATTGGGGACATGCCTCTCTTCATGCAGGCGAAGATCCTAAGGGTGCTTCAGGACAGGATAGTGGAGCCTGTGGGAGGAACCCAGAAGAGGAAGATAAACGTGAGGATCATAGCTGCAACGAACAAGGACCTTGAAGAGATGATCAAGGAAGGTACGTTCAGAGAAGACCTATACTACAGGATAAACATAATCAGGCTGGAGCTGCCTGAACTTAAGGAGAGGAAGGAAGACATCGAGGAGCTCCTCCTTGGCTTCATCAGGAGGTTCTGCAGCGAGTTCGGCTTCCATGAGAAGGTGCTGACTCCAGAAGCTATGGAAATGCTTGTCTCATATGGATGGCCTGGAAATGTCAGAGAACTTGAGAATGCCGCGGAGATGCTTGTGAGCCTTACAGAGGGAGATGTCATTGGAGTCGGTGACCTACCGAAAAAGATATCGGATGCCGGCATCAGACAAAATCATGACACATCCTCTGCGCTGAAGGACAGGGCAATGGAGGGTGAAAGGCAGGCTATCAGGGAGATGCTTGAGGAATGCAGCGGAAACAAGGCAGAAGCTGCAAGAAGGCTAGGTATACAACGCTCCACCCTTTATGAGAAGATGAAAAGGCTCGGGATGGATTAGTGTTGGTTTATTTGGACATGTAATAATACATATGTATGAAATATTGAACATTATAGAGGTTGCCGGTAAAGTGACAAATACTTGTCAAATATTGGGCCGCATGGATTTTGTTGAGGGAAGCGCGTTTTGGAGCTTTCCTCTTTTTTTCGGAAAAATGTCCGGGGTAATTTGAAGTTGGCATAGTTCTTGCTCTTAAGGAATCGTATACATCAAAAGGGAGGTAGGGATATGAGTCAGATTTCAAAGTTCGAGCTGCCTGAGAAGATAGTCTATGGACAGGATGCTCTCACAAAGCTCGGCGAAACAGCCGCTGAACTTGGGAAAAAAGCGCTTGTAGTCAGTGACAGGATAATGGAGAAGGTCGGGTATGTTGCAAGGGTCGAGAAAGAGCTTGCGGACAAGGGTATAGCCTGCAGCTTTTACCTGGATGCAAATACCGAGCCAACGGACATTTTCGTGGATGATGCGCTTAAGATCTGCAAGGACGGAGGGTGTGACCTTGTTGTTGCAATCGGAGGAGGAAGCTGCATCGATACAGCAAAGGCTGTAGCGGCACTTGCTACCAATGGCGGATACATAGGCGACTACATGGGCGGTAAAACCATGGCGAAGGAGCTTGCGCTTCCTCTCATTGCGATCCCGACCACATCAGGTACCGGATCAGAGGTAACCAACGTTACGATAATAGCCAGCACCAAAGATGATGTCAAGATGATGATCAAGCAGAAGGCGTTTCTTCCAAGGGTAGCTATAGTTGATCCCCTGCTTACCATGACATCACCCAAAGGAGTCACAGCAGCGACCGGAATAGATGCGCTGTGCCATGCCGTGGAAGCTCATATCTCAAGGAAGGCTCAGCCTATAACAAGCACCTTCGCGCTTTCAGCGATATCACTGATAACCTCAAACCTCAAGGCTGCATATGACGACGGCAACAACCGTGAAGCAAGGGAGAAGATGTCACTGGCATCCATGGAAGCCGGTACGGCATTCTCAAACGCTTCAGTCACACTGGTACATGGAATGTCAAGACCCGTAGGTGCACTGTTCCACGTTCCGCATGGAGTGTCGAATGCTATGCTGCTGCCTGCAGTGCTGGAATTCACAAGAAGCGAAGCCCTTGGAAAGCTGGCTGAGATCGGCAGGCTGATAGCTCCTGAAGCAGACCTCACGACTGATGACGATTGGGCAGATAAGGCTATCTCAGAGATAAAGGCGCTCTGCGGTTACCTTGGAATACCAAACATGAAGGGCTGGGGTATAAAGAAGGAAGACCTTGAGAAGTATGTTTCAAAGATGGCGACCGATGCTATTGCGAGCGGAAGCCCTGGAAACACTCCAAGGGTCCCAAGCCATGAAGAGGTTGTAGAGCTCTACTGGAAGTGTTTCGACTACGATTTTTCTAAGGAATAGAGGAGGAAAAGAAATGGCAAAGCTAAAGAATTTCATAAACGGAGAATGGGTGGAGTCAACCACTGCAAGATATGACGAGGTTCCTAACCCGGCGACAGGCGAGGTGCTCGCTGAGGTTCCGATATCGACAGCTGAAGATTTTGACAAGGCGGTTGCTGCGGCAAAGAAGGCTTTTGAAGGCTGGGGTACTACTCCTGTTCCTCAGAGAGCAAGGATACTCTTCAGATATCAGCAGCTCCTTGTGGAGAATTGGGATGAGCTTGCTGGATTTATAACCATGGAAAACGGAAAGAGCCTTGGAGAGGCAAAGGGAGAAGTGCAGAGAGGCATAGAGTGCGTCGAGTTCGCGTGCGGAGCACCAACACTCATGATGGGCTCGCAGCTTCCTGATATCGCAACTGGACTTGAGTCCGGAATGTACAGGTATCCACTTGGAGTTATCGGAGGAATAACACCCTTCAACTTCCCTATGATGGTTCCCTGCTGGATGTTCCCTATGGCAATAGCCTGCGGAAACACTTTCATACTCAAGCCATCGGAAAGGACTCCGCTTCTTGCCAACAGGCTCGCTGAGCTGACTGTTGAAGCAGGATTCCCTAACGGTGTATTCAACATAGTCCACGGTGCACATGACGTGGTCAATGGAATACTCAGCCATCCTGATGTCAAGGGAGTATCGTTCGTTGGTTCGCAGCCTGTTGCAGAGTATGTTTACAAGACAGCGGCAAATAACGGTAAAAGGGTCCAGGCTCTTTCAGGTGCCAAGAACCACAGCATAGTATTGCCTGATGCTGACCTTGATAATGCAATCAAGAACATCATAAATGCAGCATTCGGTTCTGCGGGCGAAAGGTGCATGGCTGCATCTGTAATCGTAGCTGTCGGAGAAATAGGAGACAGGCTTGTCGCAGAGCTCAAGAAGGCTGCTGATGAGATAAGGATGGGCAACGGATTGGATAAGGATGTATTCCTCGGGCCGGTAATAAGGGAAACCCACAAGAAGAAGACGCTTGGATATATTGAATCCGGAGTGGAATCCGGCGCAACACTCGTCAGGGATGGAAGGCTGGATGAGGCCTGCAGCGGACCTGGATACTTCGTTGGAGCAACCATATTCGATAATGTTAAGACTGACATGAAGATATGGAAAGATGAGATATTCGCTCCGGTGCTTTCCATAGTCAGGGTTGACACTCTCGAGGATGCGATAAAGCTTACAAATGAATCGGAATTTGCAAACGGTGCCTGCCTGTTCACTGACAGCGCCAGTGCGGTAAGGAAGTTCAGGGACAACATCGACGCCGGAATGCTCGGAATCAATGTTGGAGTACCTGCTCCAATGGCGTTCTTCCCGTTCTCAGGCTACAAGAAGTCGTTCTACGGCGACCTGCATGCAAATGGTAAGGATGGAGTTGAGTTCTACACAAGGAAAAAGATGGTTACTGCAAAGTACTAGAAAAAAGGGCCGGGGATCCTCAAACTGATCCCCGGCCTAAGCCTTATGTCCTTGCACATTCTCCATCTTCGCCGCGCATGATCTCGATCCCGTGCTTAAGGACCGGAATGATGACATCCAGGCACTCATCCACTGCCTTTTTGCTTCCAGGCATGTTGACGATAAGAGTTCTCTTCCTTATGCCTGCAGCAGCCCTTGAAAGCATGGCGCGGTTAGTGACCTCGAGGCTCTTGGCCCTCATGGCTTCAGGTATGCCGGGTACCACCCTTTCAATGACGTCCATTGTGGCCTCAGGGGTTATATCCCTTGGGGACATTCCGGTTCCGCCTGTTGTCAGGATCAGATGAAGCTCAAGCTCATCAGCCATTCGCCTTAGGTTGTCAGAGATCGTTTCCCTGTCGTCAGGCACAACGATGTACTCGGCCACCTCGCCGGGAATCTCCTTAACCCTGTCCATGATGAGCTTTCCGCTCTCATCGACCCTCTCGCCCCTGGAGCCCTTGTCACTTGCTGTAAGTATCCCTACTCTTATCATAATCAATCCCCCCTGCTTGTAAACATAATATACAAGTGTATTCTAACATACTTTATCTCCTCGAGGGATAGGAAAGGAATAAGAGAACGTGAGAAATCGGGATAAGCATGCGGATTTTGTATCTAAACCGTACAAATCAAAGTGATTTGCCTCCAATTTGTTAATAGATAGTCAATAATTTATCATTGATATTGATTACAATAAGAAGTACACTATACATGTAAGCCTCGAGCATACATGCCTAAACCACTGTGCATGGCTGTATGCCGTTAGGGTGTCTCTGGAAACGGATGCGCCTTCCATTGTGTAAAGGGGGATAATAATGAAAGATCTGAAAGCCGTGAAAGGCACCATTCTCATTTCCTGCGCGCTGTCAGCGGTAATGCTCCTGTCAGCATGCGCACAGACTCCTGCAACGCCTACAGCTGCACCTACTGCAGCACCAACCGCTGCACCGACTACAGCTCCGACTCTGGCCGATTCTAAAATCATACTTTCCACAACTACAAGTGTAAATGACTCAGGACTCCTTGAGTATCTTCTGCCTGTCCTGAAGGAAGACACTGGAATCGAGGTCGATGTCCTGTCCCAGGGAACCGGACAGGCAATACAGACCGCCGTCGACGGCAACGCCGACGTTATTCTTGTCCACTCGAAAGCTGCTGAGGAGACCTTCGTGAAGGATGGCTTCGGAGTGGAGAGGATAGAGTTCATGTACAACTTCTTTGTAGTTGTAGGACCCAAGGATGATCCTGCAAAGATAAAGGGGTCAGGGCTCACTGCTTCAGAAGCCTTCAAGAAGGTAATGGAAGCCAAGGCACCTTTCCTCTCAAGAGGCGACAAGTCCGGAACACATGCTAAGGAGCTTGCACTCTGGAAGGCAGCAGGGATTGAACCTGCCGGAGACTGGTATGTTGCAGCTGGAAAGGGAATGGGAGCGCTTCTGACAATGACCTCAGAGATGAAGGGATATACTCTGACTGACAAGGCGACGTATCTGTCCATGAAGGACCAGCTTGACCTTGAGATCGTCCTTGAAGAGTCAGCTGACCTTAAGAACCAGTACAGCGTAATTGCGGTAAATCCTGAAAAACATCCTGATACTAATACAGAGGCGGTTGATGTCTTCATAGAGTGGCTCACTTCTGAGAAAACTCTTGATCTCATCGAGGAATATGGAAAAGAAGAATACGGCGAAGGATTGTTCCTTATAAACTTCGCAAAATGATGAAAGATTGGTGAGACATAGTGATTGGCATAACAAAGGGACTCGGTGAGGCTTGGAATTTGATAGCTGCATTTGATGAGGAGTTGTACGGGATAATTGGGCTTACTCTCGTCATGACTTTATCAAGCACGATTGTTTCCACACTCATAGGAGTCCCTCTGGGAATGCTTGTAGGCACTACTGAATTCAGATTGAAGAGATTCATCACAAGAGCGCTGAATGCACTAATGGGCCTTCCGCCTGTTGTGGCGGGTCTCTTCGTCTATCTTTTGCTTACAAGGACCGGTCCTCTTGGGGACTTCAAGCTTCTTTACAGCCTTCCTGCAATGGTGATCGCTCAGGTAATGATAGTTACTCCGATAATAGCAAGCCTTACGATTTCCGGTATACGCATGAAGGTTGTTCCAATAAAGGAGACGTGCAGAGGTCTGGGTCTAGGGAAAGGCAAGACAGACCTCCTGATGCTATATGAGTGCCGTTATCCTGTTCTTTCCGCTGTAGCGGCAGGATATGGAAGGGCAATAGCAGAGGTTGGGGCGATCATGCTTGTAGGTGGAAACATACAATATAAGACAAGGGTCATGACAACAGCCATTCTACTGGAGACTGGAAAAGGCAATTATGGCATGGCTTTAGCTCTTGGTCTGGTGCTCCTCCTGATAGCCTTTGCAGTAAACTGGGGCATAAGCCTTATCCAGGAGAGGAGGACAAATGAAGATAGAAGTCAGGAAAGCTAGAAGGCTTAGGAATGGCAGGACCATTCTGGATGCCGAAGGCCTCATAGTTGAAAGCGGTACTATCGCAGCTGTAATCGGTCTCAATGGTGCTGGGAAGACAACACTACTGAGAGCGGTCTCAGGACTCGAAAGTGAGGAAGGGGACTACATCCTTTATGACGATGAAAGAAAGATACCTCATGACAGGATTGCTCATCTTACACAAAGCTCCTACCTCTTTGACATGACTGTCAGGGGGAATGTACTTCTAGGACTACATGGAAAGGGATATACGGAAGCTGAAAAGGAAGCCATGGCACTTGACGCGCTGAAGCGTGTAGGAATGGAAGCCTTCATGGACAAGAAGACAAGGACCCTGTCGGGCGGGGAAGCCCAGAGGGTGACGCTGGCGAGGACGCTTGTAATGAAAAAAGACCTTCTGGTATTGGATGAGCCATCCTCTGCAACAGATATACAGGGTGCCGAGCTTATGGAAGATCTGATACGGGATGTAAACAAAAGAAGCGGAGCGACAGTAATAATGACAACGCATAATCCTTCTCAGGCCTTAAGGCTTGCCAATCTTATAGTTTTTATGAGCGGCGGCAGGATACTCGAATGGGGTCATCCCTCAAAGCTTCTCAAGGACCCGCAGAATGAGGAGACAATGAAGTATTTCAGGAATTGGAGAATAGAAGATGTTTGAAGTAAAGAGTGTTAAAGAGACCTTCGGGATAATTTATGACAATTTCAGGGACACTGACCCCGGGAGTGAAAGAGTCTCCATACTTGATGCACTGGGAAGGATGCTCGATGAGGACCTGGTTTCGGATAGTGACATACCTGCCTTTCACAGGTCATCCGTTGACGGGTATGCGGTAAAGGCGAAGGATACCTTCGGAGCAAGTGAATCCATGCCATGTCAGCTTAATATCGTCGGAGAAGTCAGGATGGGTGAAAAGCCCGGATTTGCCATAAAATCCGATACAGCGGCCTATATACCGACGGGAGGAGAGCTGCCTGAAGGTGCAGATTCAGTGGTAATGGTGGAGTATACCGAGGATTTCGGTGATGGTGACATATTTATAAATAAACCTTGTGCTCCTGGCAACGGACTTGTATACAGAGGCGACGATGTCAGGATGGGCAGCGTGGTACTTAAGAAGGGGCAGAAGATAAGGAGCCAGGATATCGGGATGATGGCTGCCTTAGGCTATGAAGAGGTCCTTGTAAGGAAAAAACTCAGGATCGGGATAATATCTACTGGTGACGAGGTGGTTCCTATCGGAGCTGTACCGGAAGGCGCCCAGGTAAGGGATATCAACAGCTATGCTGTTTACGCATCGGCACTCAGGATGGGACTTGATCCGGTGCTTTTCGGTATCGTAAGGGATGGATATGATGAGATCAACGAGACTGTCAAAAGGGCAATGGAGGTATGCGACATAGTGGTCGTATCAGGCGGAAGCTCAATGGGGACAAAGGATGTTACCGTGAAGGTCATCGATTCCCTTGGCGAGCCCGGGGTACTTGTACACGGAATCGCTGTGAAGCCGGGAAAGCCGACCATACTGGGAAGAGTAGGAGCTAAAGCCGTTATTGGATTGCCGGGACATCCTGCTTCAGCTTATGTAATATTCAATGTCTTTGTAAGAAGACTGGTTGAGGTAATGGAAGGCAGGTCCGGCAGCCTTGAGGAGTCGGTGAGAGCGGAAATGGATACCAATTATCCTTCAAATCAGGGCAGGGAGGAATACCTTTCGGTAACGCTCTATGAGAAGGACGGGAAAGCTTTCGCAAGTCCTGTATTCGGAAAGTCAGGGATGATCTCTACGCTTACTACCTCACATGGATACATCCATATCAGCAGGGGAAGCGAGGGTGTAGCAAGAGGTCAGATGGTAGACGTGATGGTATTTTAGGAGGGCTTTTTGTCAACTAACCCTCGACTAAAGTCGAAGGCATGAAGGAGAAGTCCCTAATGCCTGGTTGATTAGCCTGAGTGCTTCGGCACTACGTTGTTTTTGTCATAACACCCATGGACGTTCATCCTAATCCGTGGCTCTGTTGCCCTACGATTAAAAGTTCTCTTGGGTTAACGGGAACGGTGTTGCAGGCGTAAAAAGCAATTACAACATTGGCGAAGGATGCCTACCGGCAGTTTTGCTGGAATTATGTATTTAACTACATTCAGGAAGGGGTGCCGGCTTGGTTTACATTATCAGTAAAAATGGAAATCCACTCATGCCTACCAATCGGCATGGGAAAGTGAAACATCTGCTTAAGGATGGTAAGGCAAAAGTGGTAAGAAGGACACCATTCACCATACAGCTTCTGTATGATTCGCCTGA